>NZ_JALPRI010000018.1:0-158791 GCF_030464785.1 Paraburkholderia sp. SEWSISQ10-3 4 | reverse complement strand
CCGCACAGGGGGAACGCTAATAGACCACTAACAATTCAAGGAAAGGCCAAAGCCCCAGGAACACGGACAATAAGCGCCGCCAAAGGCAAAAAAACCTACCTCTTAGGCACCCCTTGCCGCCACTCCCCCCAATGAGTAGCAATATCCTGCACAAGCGGATTCCCCGACCTATACAGGTTCTCAATAGCAATCGTAAAGCCCCCTTGCGCAGCATAGTTAAGCAGATTATCCGCACTGGTCTGCCCATCATATGGCCGATCAAAATCAGACCCAGCCCGCAGCACCGCAACGCGGCTCAGGTCAACCTTATGCACCGAGGCCGCGCGCTTAAGCGCCTCATACGTCGCGTTATCCTCCTGCTGCGTCGTGCAATACACGCCATTGCCATCCGTCAGAATCTTGGTCCAATCCCGCGCCCGCTGCCCAAGCAGCGTCCCCGACCACCAGGTATCACCCGCGAGCGTGTCGCATTGAATGACCGTAGGCGGCCGATTCGCCGGCGCATACGAATACTTGGCCCGCGCAGCCTGCGCCTGAGCGTTATCAGACAGCACAACGCTACGCGACAAGGCAAACGCCGTATCGGCTAGCTGGGTATTCAACTGGAACACCTCCGTCCGATAGTCGAGCGGTGGCTTAGCCGTCGGACTCGTGGTGTTGATCCCCAGGTATCCGGTATTCCAGCCAGGCGGAATCTCCCGTCCATCGATCTCCCACTGAATCCCGAAGTCGACCAGGTACTTCGCCCACGCGGCGGATCCGACCGTGCCCTGCTGCGGATCAATCCCGGCAATCCCCGCCACCATAAAGTACGTATGCCGCAAATCGAAACGCGATGAAAACGTCAATGCCATAATCGACGCGGCAGCGTTGCTATGCCCCATGCCCGTCGTCATGACACACACGTCCTGCTTATTGCAATGAACCGTCGGGTAGTCGGGCGATAAGCCATCGACCGTAATCTCGCGCCATGGACCCAGCCGATCGAGCCATACCTGCCCTTCCGGCCCGAACATCGAAATGATCATGACCTTGACCGGCCGCCCGTGCGAGCCGCCGTCGCCTTGCGAGAAACCGTCGTTGTCGTCCGCGCTGGCAGGACCGGATGTAAAGGCGGCGCAGGCCGCGAGTGCAATGGCAGAGATTGCGCCAAATGTGCGAGTCAGCATCGTAATTCTTCCTTTTTGCTTGTGATGCAGATTGGGAGAAAGGCCGCTTTCAAGCCGAAAGAAGTATAGATGCGAAGAAATTATTTTCCACTACGTATTGCAGCAATTCGCCCACCGCAACCGAACTCCGCCGACCCGCGCGTTCGGTCTGCCCTCCAGCACGTCAACGCGTCCGTTCCTATAATGGGGGTCGTCAGCACGCACCGCGTTTGTGCACTTCAACACAGGAGCCTCTCGATGGACTATGTGAAACTGGGCCGCACCGGTCTCGATGTATCGCGTCTTTGTCTCGGCTGCATGAGTTACGGCGTGCCCGCTCGCGGCACCCACCCCTGGTCACTCGACGATGAAGCGGCACGCCCCTTTATCAAGCAGGCGCTCGACCACGGCATCAATTTCTTCGATACCGCCAACGTTTACTCGGACGGCACCAGCGAGGAAATCGTCGGCCGCGCATTGAAGGACTTTGCGAAACGCGACGAGATCGTGCTGGCCACCAAGGTGAATAGCCGCATGCATCCGGGCCCGAACGGTGCGGGGCTGTCGCGCAAGGCGATCATGGCGGAAATCGACAACAGCCTGAGGCGTCTCGGTACGGACTACGTCGATCTGTATCAGATCCACCGCTGGGACTACGACACACCGATCGAAGAAACCATGGAGGCGCTGCACGACGTGGTGAAGGCCGGCAAGGCGCGCTATATCGGTGCGTCGTCGATGTATGCGTGGCAGTTCGCCAAGGCATTGCATGTGGCTGAACGCCATGGCTGGACGCGCTTCGTGACGATGCAGAACTACGTGAATCTGCTCTATCGAGAAGAAGAGCGGGAGATGCTGCCGCTGTGCGAAAGCGAAGGCATCGGCGTGATTCCATGGAGCCCCCTGGCACGCGGACGCCTGACGCGCGACTGGAACACTGAAAGCGCACGCTCCGAGACCGACGAATTCGGCCGCACTCTGTACGCACATACCGAAGACGCGGACCGCCGGATCGTGGAGCGCGTCAGCCAGATTGCGAAGGAACGCGGTGTGCCGCGCGCGCAAGTCGCACTAGCCTGGGTGTTGCAGAAGAAGCCGATCACCGCGCCTATCGTCGGCGCGACCAAGCTGCATCATCTCGACGATGCGGTCGCAGCACTGACGTTGAATCTGAGCGCGGACGAGATCCGCCAATTGGAAGAGCTGTACGTGCCCCATGCGGTGACCGGTTTCAAATAAGCGGCAATGCACCGGCCAGCGGACGCGAAAGTATGGGTCTTCCTAAACGGAGACACTAGCGCGATCCGCTGGCCCTCGACGAACCGGACATATCCCCGCCAGCAAAACAACGCATCAAACCCGCGGCACGTCCGGTTCGAAAAACACCCAGCGTACTTGCGGAAATGCCTCCTGCAAGTCCGCTTCGATCACGTTGATCGCGTCGACCATCGCGCGCCCGCTCGCGTAGTCGATCATTTCCGCCTGCACCGCCACCACCACGTGACGGCCCCACTGCAGCGTAATCATGTTGATGATGCTGCGAATCTCGGAGCGGCCGCGCAGATGCGTCTCGATCGCGCGGCGCACTTCCGGGCTCGCCGATTCGCCGACAATCATCGACTTCACTTCGCGCGCCACCAGCCACGCAATCACCATCAGCAACACGCCGACGCCGATGGAGCCCAGTGCGTCGTAGACGGGATTGCCGGTCACCATCGTCAGCAACACGGCGACAAAGGCGATCGCAAGACCCGCCAACGCGGCAATGTCCTCGCCGGCCACCACCAGCAGCTCGGACTCGCGCGTTTCGCGAAACCAGCGCCACAGGTGTTTGTCGGGATGCGACTTGCGGATCTCCTTCACCGCGCCCCACAAGGAAAGCGTTTCGAGCACCACCGAAACGCCCAGTACGACGAGCGCCACATAGGCGTACTGCAAAGGCTCGCGCGCGAATAGACGATGCACGCCTTCGTAAACCGAAAACGCGCCGCCGACAAAAAACAGCAGCAATGCCACCAGCAGCGAATAGAAATTGATCTCGCGGCCACCACCCATGGGATGCAAGGGGCTCGCCGGCTTGCGCGCTTCGCGCAAGCCGAATAGCAGCAGCAACTGGTTACCGCAGTCGGCGGTCGAATGAATGGCTTCGGCGAACATCGAGCCGGAGCCGGTGAACGCGGCAGCAGCGAACTTGCAGATAGCGATGCCGAGGTTGGCGGCAAGCGCATAGAAAATGGCTTTCGGCGATTCTTCTTTCATCGTCGTGGAGAGGGTCCGTGAGTTTGCAGAGCGCTTTCGGTTGGCAATAGTTCGTATTATGGACATGCCAGGTAGCATGCGTCCAACCCCGGCGCTGTTCCGCGCCGGGGTTGGACGTATGCAGCACATCTGCTTGCTCTCGCGCCCCGTCGTGCTATGCCCTTTCGAGCGCGGCCATCTCCCGCACGATCACCAGAAGCATCGACAGGCTTGCGCCGCCCGTGGCCCGCAGATCGGCAAGCAGACGCGCATAACGCTCGAGTTGCGCGGTGCGCTTCTCGCGCCATGCCTGAACCAATGCGTCCGGCGTGGATGCCTCGTCGGCGCCGGCCAGTGCGCTCGTGGTCAGCGCGCGTTTCAGGCGTGCGAGTTCCGCCAGAGCCGTGGCGCGCGCCAGCATGTCCCAGTGCGTGGGAGCCGGCAGCGCGGCCGCGCGCTCGCTGATCCAGCTGTAGTTCAGCAGCGTGCCGAGCGCGAAGTAGACGCCCGCCACGAGTTCGAGACTGCGCCCGCAAGTCGACGCCACCTCGGCGATGTCGAGCAAAGCTGCCGATATCTCTCCGCTGGCGATCCGCACTGCCAGTTCGCTATCGACGCCCGCGTCCACGAGCACGCGTTGCCGCTCGGACAGCGCGTCGAGATCGGCACTCGGCAGCAGCGCGGGCCATTGCGGCGCAAGGCGTTGCGCCGCGTCGCGGCAGCGCGCAAGCAGGCCGGCAACATCGCCGGCGCTAACCGCCCCTGATTGCAATTGCCGCAGGAACCACAGCGCCGAGCGTTCGACGAGCCGCGCCACTTCGACGAACATGCGTGCCTGCACATCGTCGGCGACACGGTTATCCAGCGCATCGATACTGCGCCACACGTCGTCGAGATCGAACACGTCGCGCGCCATGATGCAAGCGCGCACGATGTCGCCAGGCTGCGCATCGGTCTCTTCCATCAACCGATGCACGAACTCGCAGCCCACGCGATTCACCAACGCATTGGTCAGATGCGTCGCAAGGATTTCGCGCCGCAACGGGTGACGTTGCATCGGTTCGCTAAAGCGCTGCCGCAATGGCTTCGGAAAGTATTCGATCAGCATGTCGCTGACGAGCGGGTCTTCCGGCATCGACGATTCGAGCAGCGCGTCGTAGAGCCACATCTTGCTATACGCAAGCAGCACCGCGCGTTCGGGCGTGGTGAGCCCTTGTTTCGCGGCCTGGCGCTCGGCGACTTCTTCATCGGTCGGCAAGAACTCGATCACGCGGTTCAGACGGCCCGCGCGTTCGAGATAACGCATCAGGCGCGCTTCGGCATCGAGCAACTCGACACCGTAGCGGCCCGCAATCGAGAGCGCCTGGGTCTGGTAATAGTTGTCCTGCAAGACGAGCAAGCCGACTTCATCGGTCATTTCCGCAAGCAGTGCGTTGCGCTGTTTCTCGGTCATTTCGCCGTCCGAGACAACCAGCCCCAGCAGGATCTTGATGTTGACCTCGTGGTCCGAACAGTCGACCCCGGCGGAGTTGTCGATCGCATCGGTATTGATACGACCGCCGCGTTGGGCGAACTCGATACGCCCGAGTTGCGTAAGACCGAGATTGCCGCCTTCCGCGACGACCTTGCAGTGCAGATCGGCGCCGTTGACACGGATCGCGTCGTTGGCGCGGTCGCCCACCTGCAGATGCGTTTCGCGACTCGCCTTCACATAGGTGCCGATACCGCCGTTGTAAAGCAGATCGACCGGCGCCTGCAGAATCGCACGCATCAATTCAGCGGGCGCGAGCGCCGGCGCGCTGATGCCAAGCACCGACTGAACGGCTGGAGACAACGGAATCGTCTTGGCGGTGCGCGGAAACACGCCGCCGCCTGCCGAGATCAGCGACGGGTCATAGTCGGCCCAACTCGACCGGTCAAGCCCGAAAAGTCGCCCGCGCTCGGCAAGGCTTGCCGCCGGATCGGGATTCGGATCGAGAAAGATATGCCGATGATCGAACGCGGCGACCAGCCTGATATGCGGCGAGAGCAGCATGCCGTTGCCGAATACATCGCCCGACATATCGCCGACGCCCACGACCGTGAAGTCGGTCGCTTGCGTATCGACGCCCATTTCGCGGAAGTGCCGTTTGACCGACTCCCATGCGCCGCGCGCCGTGATCGCCATTTTCTTGTGGTCATAACCGACCGAGCCGCCCGATGCAAAGGCGTCGTCGAGCCAGAAACCGTATTCCTGGGAGATCGCGTTCGCGTAGTCGGAGAAGGTGGCCGTGCCCTTGTCGGCGGCGACGACCAGATAGGGGTCGTCGGGGTCATGGCGCACCACATCGGGCGGCGGCACCACCGTCGTACCCGTGAGGTTGTCGGTCAAGTCGAGCAGGCCGCGCAAGAACGTCTGATAGCAGGCAATGCCTTCACGCATCCACGCGTCGCGTTCAGTCTGAGGCGGCGGATTCTTCACGACGAAACCGCCTTTGGAGCCAACCGGCACGATCACCACGTTCTTGACCATCTGCGCCTTCATCAGGCCGAGCACTTCCGTGCGGAAGTCCTCACGCCGATCCGACCAGCGCAGGCCGCCGCGCGCAACACGGCCGCCGCGCAAATGCACGCCTTCCACACGCGGCGAGTACACCCAGATTTCGAACATCGGTTTCGGTTCGGGCAAACCGGGCACCTGGGCGGGATTGAATTTGAACGACAGATACGGTTTCGGATGGCCGTCAGCATCGAAGCGATAGTAGTTCGTGCGCTGCGTGGCCTTGATGACGCCGAGGAATTGCCGGAGTATCCGGTCCTCGTCGAGATTCGGCACCTGATCGAGCGCGCTGTCGATCGTCTTCAGCAAGCTATCGACACGGGCCTCACGTGTGTCGCCAAGCACCGGATCGAAACGTGCAATGAACAACTCGACCAGCATGCGGGCAATCGCCGGATTGCCGGTCACCGCGCGTTCGATATAAGCGTCGCTGAACGTCGAACCCACTTGCCGCAGGTACTTGGCGTAGGCACGCAGAATCGTCACCTCGCGCGCACTCAGTTGCGCGCGCAACACCAGGCGGTTGAAATCATCGCTTTCGATTCCGCCGGTCCACACCTGTTCGAACGCATCTTCGAAAAGATCCTTCACCCGTTCGATATCGAACTCCGCATCGTCCGCGAGTTCAAGGCCGAAATCGTGAATCCAGGCAGGCGTGGCGTCGAGTGCTTCGATCAGATAAGGCCGCTCTTCATCGACACGCACGCCGAGATGTTCGAGCATCGGCAAGCTGCGCGACAAGGCAATAGGCAAGCCCGCACGATAAACCTTGAAACGGAACGCGCGCGGCCCTGATTCGATCGGGCGGTACAGGTTCATGGCGAGCCGCTCGCTGCCCTGCACGCGTTCGATCAGCTCGATATCGCGCACCGCGGTACGGGCCGGATAATCGTCGCGATAGCCGGGAGGAAACGAATCCGCATAGTGTTGCAGGAGACGGTTGCCCTGCTCTTCGCCGAATGCATCGAGCAACGCGTCGGCGAGATCGTCCTGCCAGCGGCGCGTAACGTGAACGAGGCGCGCTTCGAGCTCACGCGTATCGACATGAGGCATGCCCCCGGGCTTCGCATGCACGACGAAGTGAATACGCGCGAGTGTCGACTCCGACAACAAGGGCGTGAATTCGACACTTTCCCCGTTGAACGCATCGGTCAGCAGATTGGCGATGCGCTGCCGCAGATCGGTGTTGTACTTGTCACGCGGCACGAACACGAGACACGACACGAAGCGATCAAAGCGGTCGCGCCGCACGAACATACGCGTGCGCTGATGCTCCTGCAAACGCAGCACGCCCAGTGCGATATCGTAGAGCTGGTCTTCGTCGGCCTGAAACAGTTCGTCACGTGGATAGGTTTCGAGCACCGTCACCAGTGATTTGGCCAGGTGGCCCTTGGGCAGGAAACCGGCCCGCCGTACGATGTTCGCGCATTTGCGCCGTACGATCGGAATCTCCGCCGCCGACACCAGGTACGCGGTGGACGTATACAGACCGATAAAGCGCCGCTCACCGGTCACCTTGCCGTCCGCACCGGTCAGCTTGATGCCGACGTAATCCAGATAGCCCGGCCGATGCACCGTCGCGCGCGAGTTGGCCTTGGTCAGGAAAATGGGCGACGAGCCGGAGATGATATCGGCGGCCGCCGGCGGCAATGGCGTGATTTCCGCTGCGCCCGCGGGACGCAACTCGTCGCGCAGAATGCCGAGGCCCGAGCCGGGTACCGCACGCAGGCCAAAGCCGATATCGTGCTGCACCAATTCATAGTCGCGCTGGCCAAGAAACGTGAAATGATCGGCCACCATCCATTCGAGGAACGCGCGGGCTTCCATACCTTCCGGCCCTGCCTCGCCGGCCTTCATGCCTTTGACGGTGACGCGCGCGAGTTCGACGATCTTCGGCCAATCCTCCACTGCGGCGCGCACGTCGCGCAGCACTCTTGCGATCTCGTCACGCAATGCGTCGAGTTTCGCTGCGTCGCCGCAACGGTCGACCTCGAAGTGAATGAACGAAGCAAGCTGCGAGCGCGTATCGGCGGCATCTTCAGCGCCCTGACCCACGCGCACAATGCTGCCGTCCGGTCCGCGCCAGATGCGAAACACCGGATGCACAACGGAATGCAGTGCGAGCCCGAGGCGATTGACCGCCATCGATACCGAATCGACCAGGAACGGCATGTCGTCGTTGACGATCTCGATCACCGTGTGATCGGAATGCCAGCCGTGCTGTTCGAGTATCGGGTTGTAGACGCGCAGCCGTTCGCTGCCTGGCACGAAGCGCTGCGCGGTTTGCCAGTGAGCAAGCGCGGCGCCGTAAAGATCAGCGATGGAGCGGCTTTGAAGATCGTCGGCGTCGACGAAATCGTAGTAGTGCCGCAGGAAAGGCTCGACGACTTTGAAGGTTGGCTCCGGCAATCGTCCACGCGCAAATTCAAAGACATCGTTCAGCAGGTGCGTGACGGCTTCTTCATTCTTTGCTTGCATGATCAACTCCCCCGGCGGGCGGCAATAGCGAGTATCGCTTGATTCGCATGCATCGTCTGAACGAGGATTATGCGCCTGCCACCTGGAAATCGATGCGCGAGCTCACTTAGGTTATACCCGCTGCCGGAGAACGTGCCGCCTCCGTTTAAAGCGCGGCCTTCAATTCGCCAGCCTCCTGCCTCAGCCATGCCTGAACCTGTTCGCTGGTCCAGGCCGGATCATCGTGCGGCAGGTCGTGACCGGCCCATTGATGCTCGCGGTGCGCTGCGCCCCACGCTGCCGCGAGTTTGGCCGAACACACCGGATTGACCAGCTTATCGGCGCGTGAAGAGAGAATCAGCAACGGGCAATGCGGTTTCGCCGCAGTCGCACTAAAGCGCGCGGCGGCCCAAAGCTGCCGCAACGCATTGCCGCGGCTCACCGGCGCGCTGCGGCGAATTTCGCTCCATGCATCGAGATCGGCGCCCAGCGTTTCGACGTTGTTGCACGTCAGCCGATGAATACCGCTTTCCGCGCGCGTTGCATGGTGCCAGTGTGCTGCGACGCCCAGCAGGCCAGGCCATGCTGATGGACGCAAGCGCTCGTGCATGCGGCTGAACGGCCTCATGCTGGTATTGATCAACACGAGCCGCTCGATCTCGCCGGGATGCCGTTGTGCCCAGTCGGTCGCCACCATGCCGCCGAGCGACATCGCCAGCACGCGATAGGGACCTGCAGCACCCGTTTGCAATGCAGCAATCCGCACGAAGCCCACCATATCTTCGACGGTGGCCGGTGCGCGCAAGTTAGTGAACTCGCCATTGCCGGGCAGATCGAGCAGCAACAGGCGATCCGTGCCGGTCGCCTCGCGCAACAAGCCGGGCAAACGACCCCAGTGGCGTGTTTCGCGCGTCAGTCCACGCAAAAGAATCCACGTGCTCATAGCGCTTCCGGCATGGTCCAGTGATCGATCGCGCTTTGCAGCAGTTCCTCGCGACGATTGCCTTGCGGCAGCCAGCGTTGCGACGAGAACGCTGCGCGCGCGAGAAAATCGAGCAAATTCGCATGACGCCGCAGCACGCGCGCGGTGCGATGCGCTTTGACCGGATTGAACATGCCCTGGCGCGAAAACAGTTGACGCGGATTCTTCTTGATCCACAGCCATGAACCGAGTTCGAGCGTCATCGGCAGGAAAACGTTGGGCGGCGGCGTACGGTCGTACGCGAAGTCCCACAGATCGCCATGCAACAGATACTGGTGGCTCTGCGGCTCGAACGCGTAGCCATGATGCGGATGCGCGCGCTCGAACATGGTTTTCAGCACGTACATTTCCGGCAGATGCGGCATCAGCTTGCGCGTGCGCGCATAGGGAAACCAGATGCTGTCGCGCCAGCCGTACCCCGAGTGACAGTCGAGCGCGATGCTCAGGGGCCGCGCGGCCATGTCGGTTTCGACCACCCGCAGGAGCGCCGCGGCCTCGGGCTCCATCGGCTCACCTTGCCGGCCGCGATACCACGGCAGCCACGCGCCCACGCGTTGACCGCCGGCCAGCAGCGGCACGCGTTCGTCAGCGTTCTGCGGCGCATTGCGCATCAGATCGACCCCATTGGGATTGGCCCGCGTGGCGGCCCACATGCCGCCCGGATTGACGATCGGCATAAAGATCAGACGAATCGATTGCAACTGCCGCACCAGCAATTCGTCCCATTCGAGCCGGGCGAGCAGCGCGCGCATGTAGTCGAGCACAAGTTGCGAGCCGATCCGTTCGAGTCCGTGAATGCCGCCAAAAAACCCGATTGCCGGCGCGAGTGGATCGGTTGAACCGATACTCGCGGTGTGCACGGCGAAGTGCCGGCCCCGCACCGTCGTCTCGCAGACGGTGCGGATCTCGAAGCTGGCGCTGCCCTGGTCGAGGATCGTCTTGAGATCTTCGTACTCCGCAAAACTGTCGGGCAGAAAGCTCAAAGGCTGCATGACGACGTCGAAAAGGAACTGCAAGGTTATTGGGGACGGCTCATCGAATGACGCAATATAGCCTGGCTGCAGGTGATCATGCGCAGCCCGCCCCGCCCAATGCAAATCATGTCATGCGGGTGTCATTTTCCATTCGAATGAATGACTTCTTCCTGTCTTCCTGGCGACTCAAAAAAGACACATATAGATATAGTCGTCTAGACGTTGCGATGCCTTCACTCAACCGTCACAGACGCTTCCTAGAATGAGCCCCACACATGCCGGCAATGGCCGGATGCATGAAGGGGTACTCATGGAAGCAATTCGGGAAGCAATTCGTATCGAACGGTTGAGCAAGACGTTCGGCAACGGTCGCAAGGCGCTGGACGAAATCGATCTGCGTGTCGAGCCGGGTGAAATGGTGGCGTTGATTGGCGCCTCGGGCTCGGGCAAGTCGACACTGCTGCGGCATATCGCGGGCTTCACGGCCTCGGACGCGCAACCGTCTCAGATCGCAATTCTCGGCCGGCCGATCCAGCAGAACGGTCGCATTGTGCGCGAAGTGCGCAGCATTCGCCGCGATATCGGCTTCGTGTTCCAGCAATTCAATCTGGTGAACCGGCTTTCCGTGGAGAGCAACGTGCTGATCGGCGCGCTTGCGCGGCTGCCTTTGTGGCGCCGTTTGAGCGGGCGCTTTCCGGCTGCGGAGCGGGCGTTGTCGATGGCCGCGCTCAATGAAGTCGGCATCGGCGACCATGCGCGCGAGCGCGCCGCCAACCTCTCCGGCGGCCAGCAGCAACGCGCGGCATTGGCGCGGGCGCTGGTGCAACGCGCGCGCATCGTGCTCGCCGACGAACCAATCGCCTCACTCGATCCCGAATCGTCGCGCCGCGTGATGGAAATGCTGCGCACCCTCAACGTCGACCATCAACTGACCGTACTGGTGTCGCTGCATCAGGTCGACATTGCGATGCAGTACTGCCCGCGCACCGTTGCACTGCGTCGTGGCAAGGTGGTCTACGACGGCCCCTCCGCCGCGCTGAGCCCTGCCCTGCTCAAGAAACTCTACGGCGACGACGCCCGTGAACTGCTCGAAGAGGCCACCGCAGATAGTGCGGCCAATCAGGCGGATAGCAACGCACCGGCGCAAGACACCGAATCCACCTCGACGCGTTACGCATTCGCTCTCAATCCGGCGCACTCGAACTGAGCGCGCCCACTCATTCTGTTCACTCAACCGGACCTCAAAGCGATGAAATTCCTGCGTTCATTGATTACGCTGACCGTCGGCGCGGCCGCATTTGCCTGCGTCGCCACCGCACAAGCCGAGGACATCAATCTCGGCATCATCTCGACCGACTCCTCCTCCGTGCTGAAACAGCGCTGGGAGCCGCTGATCGACGACATGAACAAGCAAACCGGCCTGAACGTCAAAGCGTTCTTCGCGACCGACTACGCCGGCATCATCGAAGGCATGCGCTTTAACAAGGTACAGGTCGGTTATTTCGGCAATGCGTCGGCGATCGAAGCGGTGGATCGCTCGCAAGGCGAAGTGTTCGCGAAAGTCCTGTATCTGAACGGCGACGCCGGTTACAAGTCGGTGCTGATCACCAACGTGAACAGCCGCTTCAAGACGCTCGACGACGTGTTCAAGAACACGAAGGACGTCACACTCGGTTTCGGCGATCCGAACTCCACCTCGGGCACGCTGATCCCCGGCTATTACCTGTTCGCCCAGCACAAGACGCCGGTCAACACCTCGTTCAAGGCCGTGCTGCCGTCGAGCCACGAAGCGAATCTGCTGGCTGTGGTGAACAACAAGATCGACATCGCGACCAACAACACCGAGATGCTCGACACGCTGAAGAAGCAGCATCCGGACAAGTTTGCGCAAGTGCGCGTGTTGTGGACGTCGCCGCTGATTCCTTCGGATCCGCTCGTATGGCGCAAGGATCTGCCGCAAGCCACCAAGGACAAGATCCGCAACTTCTTCGTGAACTACGGCAAGACCGATCCGCATGAAAAACAGGTGATGGCTGCCATCACGGGCTACGCCGGCTTCGCGGCATCGTCGGATGAGCAGTTGCTGCCGATTCGCCAGGTCGCGCTGTTCCAGCAGAAGCAGAAGATCGAGAGCGACGCGCATCTTTCCGACGACGACCGCAAGACCCAACTGGCCGCACTCGACGCCAAGCTGAGCGCACTCAACACCGCCGTAGCCAAGCAATGAACACTGTTGATCTGATCACGTCGCCCACGCGTGCGAGCGAAGCGCTCGCCGCGCAGGCGGCGCGCGCTACTCCCGCTGCGGGCAAGCGCAGTTGGCTGTCGCTTATCGGTTGGATCGCCGTGCTCGCCGTGTTGGGTGGCGCCTGGCACGGTGCCGATATGCGGCCGCTCGACCTGCTCTCCGACTCCGGCAACATGGGCCAGTTCGCCAAGGACTTCTTCCCGCCGGACTTCACCGAATGGCGCAGCTATCTGCACGAGATGTATGTGACGCTGTCGGTGGCGGTGTGGGGCACGGCCCTCTCGCTAGTGTGCGCTGTGCCGTGTGGGCTGATGTCCGCGCACAACATGGCGCCGATGTGGGTCGTACAGCCGATGCGCCGCATGATGGACGCGTGCCGCGCGATCAATGAGATGGTCTTCGCGATGCTGTTCATCGTCGCGGTGGGACTCGGTCCGTTCGCCGGTGTGCTGGCGTTGTGGGTGCATACCACCGGCGTGCTCGCCAAGCTCTTCGCCGAAGCGGTCGAGGCAATCGATCCGCGTCCGGCCGAAGGCGTGCGCGCTACCGGCGCGACCAGTCTCGACGAAATCATTTACGGCGTGCTGCCGCAAGTGCTGCCGTTGTGGATCTCGTACGCGCTATATCGCTTTGAATCGAACGTGCGCTCGGCGATGGTGGTCGGCATGGTCGGCGCGGGCGGGATCGGCGTGGTGCTGTACGAGGCGATCCGCTCGTTCAATTATGCGCAGACGGCCGCGGTGATGATCATGGTGATCGTCGTCGTGACGGTGATCGATCTGGCGTCCGCGTGGCTGCGCGAACGCGTGACGTGACCGCTTCACGATTCCTGAATGCCAGGGGGTTGGCAACACGCGCTTCGCCAACCCTCGTTCAGGCCGCTTCGATACGGTGTGCCGATGTGTAAGTGCGCCAGAGTACAAGCGTTGCGCCAGAGTTAAGCGGCGGGCTCCTGGCGTCATAAATTACCCGCCTTTGCCACACAAAACCCCTTCACTTTAGTCGTCCACCTCTCCATTCCGGCGTTCTGCTGGAATAATCACGTGCTTGCAGCCGGCGCGCTGGCCTTCTTTCTCCCTTCCCTGGTTTCTGATGGACACCTTTGTCGTCTTGCTGGTGCTGCTCTCCGCGCTGCTTCACGCTACCTGGAACGCGTTTCTGCATCTATCCGAAGACCGCGTATGGCTGCTTGGCATGATGGCGATTCCGTATGTCGCTGTCAGCGCGGTCGGCGTGATCGTGCTTCCTTTGCCTGCACCTGAGGCGTGGCCTTATATCTTCGCGTCGGTCGTACTCGAATTCGGCTACCTGCTGGCACTGATCCGCGCTTATAAGAGCGGCGATTTCGGGCAAATCTATCCGATCGCGCGCGGTCTTTCGCCGATGCTCGTATTCGTCGGCGCGCTGGTATTCGCGCACGAATCGCTCAAGCCGTTGGCGGTCATCGGCGTGGCGCTGGTGTCGCTCGGCATCGTCTCACTCGCGTTCCGCCGCGGCATGCGGTTTTCCGGCGAAAGCGTGCCGTTCGCGTTACTGACGGGCTTCTTCATCGCCACGTATTCGGTTGTCGACGGAATCGGCGCGCGTGTGGCGGGCAACGGCCTGAGCTACATCATGTGGGTCTATCTGATCTGGAATATCCCGCAGTTTCTGCTTGCGTGGCATTGGCGCGGCGGCGCGAAGGGCTTGTTCATCGGCCGCACGGTGGTGTTCAAGGGTATAGCGTCCGGTGTGCTCGCACTGACCGCCTATTGCCTGATTATCGAGGCCTACCGCTATCTGCCGATTGCGATGGTCTCGGCGCTGCGTGAGCTCAGTTCGATCTTCGCGGTGCTGATCGGCTGGCTCTTCATGCAGGAAAAGCTGACCACGCGGCGGATCGTGGCCTGCACGCTGGTTACGCTGGGGGCTGTGTTGATTCGGATTTGAGGGACTGCCGCACCTGCTCACGCCCGTTTCGTTTATTGCGATTTCGAATATTTCGATTTACAATACCGAATTCGAAAGGAACCGCGCCATGAACACCTCGATCCACCCTACGCCGCTACCGTCAGCGCAAGAGGCTGAGCTCGCCCGTGTCTCCGGCCGGAATCTGTCTGTCGTGCTTTCGAGCCGCGCCGAAACGCAACAGTTCGACTTCAAGGACAGCAAGGGCGAAACGCGCAGCGTGGAGTTGCCGACATCGGTCGTCCGCCTGATCGTCGACGTCCTCGCGGAAATCGGCCAGGGCAACGCCGTGTCGATCATCCCTATTCACGCCGAGTTGACTACGCAGGAAGCGGCCGATCTGCTTAACGTGTCGCGGCCATACTTCGTCCAGTTGCTGGAGAAGAAAGAAATCCCTTTCCGGAAGGTCAATACGCATCGGCGAGTGCGTTATGAAGACGTGATGGCGTATAAGGATCGAATCGATTCGGAGCGGCGCAAGGCCCTGGACGAACTCGCAGCGTTGTCACAGGAAATGGGTTTGGAATAATCGATGTCGTCACATTTCACCGCGATCTACGACGCTTGCGTTCTGTACTCCCAACCATTACGAAATCTGTTGATGCGTCTCGCGCTAACCGACCTCTATCGTGCGCGCTGGACGCCGGCCATTCATGACGAGTGGACCCGCAATCTGATTGCAAACCGTCCTGACCTCGACCCCGTCAAGATCCATCGCGTCCGCGACCTGATGGACGCGCATGTGCGGGATGCCTTGGTCGACAACTATGAGCATCTGATGCCGGCCATCGATTTGCCGGATCCTGGTGATGCACATGTGGTCGCCGCCGCCGTGCATTGCGGCGCGGAACTCATCGTCACGTTCAACCTGAAGGATTTTCCAGTCGAGGCCTTGAGCACATTCAACGTGGCCGCTCAGCATCCTGATGACTTCATTGCTGATCTCTTCGACCTGAACCAGGCCAAGGTTCTCGAAGCGATGGCTGAACACAGAAAGTCGTTGAAAAATCCGCCCAAGTCCGTCGAAGAATACCTCGACACGCTTGCCGGCCTAGGCCTCACTCAAACCGTTTCAATGGTCCGCCCCTACAGCATCGCTATCTGAAAAGCGCCCCCGCCCGCCCTCAAGTCCACGCTCACGCAAACTGCACAAGCGTCGTGTCAATCGCCTCAGCCAGCGTATTGAACGCCGGCGCGATCTCCTCGTCCGGCACACATGCGTAGCCAATCAACAAACCCGAAGGTGCCAGCGACGGCTGCGCGTAATACCCCGACAACGGCCGTACGACGATATTGCGCTCCAGTGCCGCCATAGCCACCGCGCGGTCGTTACTGCCCTCTGGAAATTGCATCACCAGGTGTAAACCGGCATCGCCGCCCACGGCCGGCAGCGCATCGCCATAACGCTGCGCTGCAACGTCCAGCAGGGTCTGACGACGCTGCCCGTAGAGCGTGCGCATCTTGCGGATATGCGACGTGAAATGCCCTTCCGCGATGAACTCCGCGAGCATCGCCTGCTGCAACAACTGCCCTTCCCGATACAACTCCGCGCTCGCGGTCGCAAAGCTCTCGGCCAGCGCTTCGGGGACGACCAGGTAGCCGATGCGCAAGCCCGGAAAGAGCGTCTTGCCGAAGCTGCCCACGTAAATCACCTGCCCGGATCTATCCAGACCTTGCAACGATGCGAGCGGCCGGCTGCCGTAGCGGTATTCGCTGTCGTAGTCGTCTTCAATGATCCAGCACTGATTCTGCCGCGCGTACTCGAGCAGCATGCGGCGCCGCGCGAGGCTCATCACCATGCCCAGCGGATATTGATGCGACGGCGTGACGAGCATCAGCTTCGGCGGCTGCGCGAGATCGTCGGCGGAGGGATTGATGCCTTCTTCGTCGACGGCGATCGGTCGCGATTGCAGGCCGGACACGTGCAGCACGCTGCGCACGCCCCAATAGCAAGGGTCTTCGGTCCAGATCACGTCGCCCGGATCGGATAGCAGGCGCACCGCCAGATCGACCGACTGGTGGATCCCGGTCGTGACAATGATCTGCTCGGGCGTACAACGCACCGAGCGCGACGTCCGCAAGTAGTCCGCCAACGCGTGCCGCAAAGAAGCCAGCCCGCCGCCCGGCGCGTAGGTCAGCAGGTCCGGGCGCGGCCGGCGCCAATACTTGTTGTGCAGGCGGCTCCACACGCGCGCGGGAAACTTCGTGACATCCGGCACGCCGGGCATGAACGCGCCCCATTGCCGCTTCGAGACACCTGCCCCCGAAATGAGCCTCGTGCCACGCGTCGACAACGCGCGGCTGCCCTGCAAAGGCAGCGGCAAAGGCAACGACTCGAGCGGCGCGGCCAACGCCTCGGCATCGGGCACGCCGACGATCTCGTCCGGCGCGCTTTCGGCGACGAACGTGCCGCGGCCGGTTGCCGAATTCACATAGCCTTCGAGCACCAACTGCTCGTACACCTGCGTGACGGTATTGCGGCCGATGCCCAATTCCTGCGCTAATAGACGCGACGACGGCACCCTACTGCCCGCCGGCAATTCACGCGACAGAATCGCTTGCTGCAACAGCCGATGCAGCTGACGATAGATCGGCTGGCCGTTGCCACGGTCAAGGCGCTGCGCCAGCCAGTCGGACAAAACGCTCGCGCGCATGATTGGCTCCTACATTTTTATTGAAATGGCTCTGAAGTTAAGAGCCAAATCTCATTATAGTCGCTGCATGTGCTGCGCTGAGCGTGCGGCGTCCGTTGGCGGCACCCCCGCAAAAACCGAGGAGCGAAGGAGATAACCATGAAGAATGCTGACCTGAAGAGCCGCAAAGACGCCGCCACGCCCCGTGGCGTCGGCGTGATGTGCGATTTCTACGCCGAGCGCGCGGAGAACGCCGAGCTGTGGGACGTCGAAGGCCGCCGTTTCATCGATTTCGCAGCGGGCATTGCGGTGTGCAACACCGGCCACCGTCACCCGAAGATTCTGGCCGCGATCCGCGACCAGCTCGATCATTTCACGCACACCGCGTATCAGATCGTGCCGTACGCGTCGTACGTCGAACTGGCTGAGAAGATCAACGCGCGCGCCCCGGGCGACTATCCGAAGAAGACTGCTTTCTTCACGACGGGCGCCGAAGCCGTCGAAAACGCGATCAAGATCGCGCGTGCCGCGACCGGCCGTCCGGGCGTGATCGCGTTCACCGGCGGGTTCCATGGCCGCACGATGATGGGCATGGCGCTGACCGGCAAGGTTGCGCCGTACAAGATCGGCTTTGGTCCGTTCCCGGCGGACGTGTTCCACGCCCCGTTCCCGAATCCGCTGCACGGCGTGACGACGGCCGATTCGCTGAAGGCGATCGAATTTCTGTTCAAGGCCGACATCGATCCGAAACGCGTCGCGGCGATTATTTTTGAACCGGTTCAGGGCGAAGGCGGTTTCTACCCGGCGCCGGCCGAGTTCGTGCGCGCGCTGCGCAAGCTGTGCAACGAGCATGGCATCTTGCTGATTGCCGACGAAGTGCAAACGGGTTTTGCCCGTACCGGCAAGTTGTTTGCGATGCATCACTATGACGTGGTGCCTGATCTGATGACGATGGCCAAGAGCCTGGCGGGCGGCATGCCGTTGTCGGGCGTGGTTGGGCGTGCTGATTTGATGGATGCGGCGGCGCCTGGCGGTCTGGGTGGCACGTATGCGGGTAACCCGCTGGCGGTTGCTTCCGCGCATGCTGTGCTCGATATCATCGATGAAGAGAAGCTCTGCGAGCGGGCTACGGTTCTGGGCGATCGTGTCAAGGCGAAGCTGATCGCGCTGCAGAGCGAAGTTCCGCAGATCGCCGATGTGCGTGGGCCGGGCGGGATGGTTGCTGTTGAGTTCTGCAAGGCAGGTGGCACGGAGCCGGATGCGGAGTTCACCAAGCGGGTGCAGGCTCGAGCGCTGGAGCGCGGGTTGTTGCTGCTGGTTTGTGGTGTTTATTCGAACGTTGTTCGGTTCCTGTTCCCGCTTACTATTCAAGACTCCGTTTTTGATGAGGCTATGGGGATTCTTGAAGCGGTGCTTAAGGAGAGTGTTGCTGTAGCTGTTTGATGGTTTTTTGCCTGCGCGGCGCGCGGGGTGTGTGGACGCGTGCCGCGTGGGCTTTGCTTTTTTTGCCTTTGTGACGCTTGTTGTTAGCGTTCTTAGGGCGTTGCCTTGTTCTGGCTTTCGTGCCTTTCCTTGTTCTGGCTTTCGTGCCTTTCCTTGAATTGTTAGTGGTCTATTAGCGTTGCCCCTGTGCGGGGCGGCACCTACTTTTCTTTGCCGCCGCAAAGAAAAGTAGGCAAAAGAAAGCGGCTCAAACCGCTAATGCTAAGTGGGAACCGTAGTTTGCCAAGGGTAGTGGTACATCTGGAATCCGTGTTCTCGCACATTCCGCGTTAGTGACAAAGGTGTCATCAGCTCCCACTCCGCACTGCGTGCGTCGCGGACGGGTCTGCATGGGAAACCGCCAGCTTCGGTTGAGGTTTGTGGGGGCCATCGGCTTCGCCTCGGCGAGACACCGAAGCAGTAGCGGTGATACACGCAGGGCCACCGCGGCGAACATCGAGTGAGCGCGAAAACGTAGCGGGTGGTTTTATGAGCGGCTCTTCGGCGCGCGTAGCGCCGCCGGAAGTATGACGCCCTTGTCACAAGCCTAAGCAGCGGCACGAACACAGATTCCAGTCGCACCACTACCCCAGGCAAACCACGGTGCCCACTTAGCAGAGGCTTCTAGCCGCTTTCTTTTGCCTACTTTTCTTTGCGGCGGCAAAGAAAAGTAGGTGCCCCCCCGCACAGGGGGAACGCTAATAGACCACTAACAAAACAAGGAAAGGCACGAAAGCCAGAACAAGGAAAGGCCAAAGCCCCAGGAACACGGCCAAAAGCGCCGCGCAGGCAAAAACCCCACATCTAAAACCCAGGAACAAACCCAAAATGCCGACGCTAGTCCTAAAAGACCCCTCTCTCCTAAAAACAAAAGCCTACATCTCAGGCGAATGGCAATCCGCCGACGACGCCACGACGTTCGAAGTAAAAAACCCCGCCACAGGCGAAACAATCGCCACAGTGCCCCGCATGGGCACAACCGAAACCCGCCGTGCAATCGACACGGCCAACGCCGCCTGGCCAGCATGGCGAGCCACCACCGCCAAACAACGCGCCACGATCCTGCGTAAATGGCATGACCTCATGCTCGAAAACGCCGACGATCTGGCAACGATCCTCACCACCGAACAAGGCAAACCCCTCGCCGAAGCCAAAGGCGAAATCCTCTACGCCGCCTCGTTCCTGGAATGGTTCGCGGAAGAAGGCAAACGCGTCAACGGCGACACCATCCCCACACCGGCAAACGATAAACGCATCGTCGTAACGAAAGAGCCGATCGGTGTCTGTGCAGCCATCACGCCGTGGAATTTCCCGGCAGCGATGATCACGCGCAAAGTCGGCCCGGCGCTCGCCGCCGGCTGCCCGATCATCGTCAAACCGGCCGAAGCCACGCCGCTCTCCGCACTCGCCCTCGCCGTGCTGGCCGAACGCGCCGGTGTGCCGCGCGGTGTGTTCAACGTCGTTACCGGTGAGCCGAAAGCCATCGGCGCCGAAATGACCGGTAATCCGATCGTGCGCAAATTGTCGTTCACCGGTTCGACGCCGGTCGGCCGTCTGCTGATGGCGCAGTGCGCGCCGACGGTCAAGAAAGTGTCGCTCGAACTCGGTGGCAATGCACCGTTCATCGTCTTCGAAGACGCGGATCTGGATGCGGCCGTCGCAGGCGCCATCGCGTCGAAATATCGCAATAGCGGCCAGACCTGCGTCTGCACGAATCGCTTCTACGTGCACGATAAAGTCTACGACGCATTCGCCGAAAAACTGCGCGTCGCCGTCGAACAACTCAAGGTCGGCCGCGGCACCGAAGACGGCGTCACGCAAGGTCCGCTGATCAACGAAGCCGCCGTGCTCAAGGTCGAATCGCATATCGAAGACGCCCTCGCCAAAGGCGCACGCATCGTCACCGGCGGCAAGCGCCATGCGCTCGGTCATGGTTTCTTCGAGCCGACCGTGCTCGCGGATGTCACGCCGGCCATGAAAGTCGCTCGCGACGAAACCTTCGGCCCGCTCGCGCCGCTGTTCCGCTTCTCATCGGATGAAGAAGTGATCCGCCTCGCCAACGATACGGAATTCGGCCTCGCGTCGTACTTCTATAGTCGCGATATCGGCCGCGTCTGGCGTGTCGCTGAAGCGCTCGAATACGGCATGGTGGGTATCAACACCGGTCTGATTTCGAACGAAGTCGCGCCGTTCGGTGGCGTAAAGCAATCCGGTCTCGGCCGCGAAGGCTCGCACTATGGTATCGACGACTACGTCGTCATCAAGTACATGTGTGTCGGCGGTATCTAAAGCAACGAAGGCCACGTCGGATTATCTGACGTGGCCTTTTTAATCGCTCAGAACGAATGGCGAATGCCGGCCATCACGCCGAGTTGACCGATACCCGGCGCCGGCGTCGTGCCTCCGCCGCCCTGGCTCACCGTATAAGCGGCGTGCGGGCTATTGAACAGATACGCACCCTGCAGGTAAACCGCCGAACGCTTCGACAACAGATACGTGGTGCGTAGCGCGGCGATGGTGCCGCGGGTGTCGTCGGCGCGATTGATGACGCGGTACACGCCACCGTCCAGGATGAAGGCAGGCGTCACGTTATACGCTGCCGTGACGTAGTACAGATTCGAGCGCACATCCGGCAATGCCGGGGACACCGTCTCGACGTGACGGCCAAGCCAACCCGCCCCGAGTTTTACTGGGCCGATGTGTCCGTAGCCATTCAATTGCATCCGCACGTCCTTGTCACCGGATTGTGTCAGCGCAAAAGGTGCCGTGCCGTCGTACAGATTCGCGGCCGCGCCCGGGCCGCCGCGTTGTTCGTCGTAGGCGCCCGCCACGCCGTAGCCGTTCATGTCATAACGCAGCATCGTCGACCATTCGCGGCAACTCTGCGAACTGCCTGGAATCGACCCCACACAGGTGCCCTGCCCCGGCGAATTGCCAGTACCCGCTGAATCGCGGCCGAACGAATAGGTCGCACCGAACGTGAAGCCCGAGAACGTGCCCTTATACGCAATCGTGTTGTCGCTGCGCGCGCTCGGCATGTACTGATCGAACGATCCCGTACCGCCATAAATGTCAGGGCCGAGCAGATCGGAATCAAGTATCGCCCAATACGTCATCGTGTACTGGCGGCCGAAAGTCAACGTGCCGTAGGGACTCTCGAGACCTACAAAGGCTTGTCGCCCAAACATACGGCCACCCTGATTGAGCGTGCCGGCTTTGGTGTTAAAGCCGCTTTCCAGTACGAAGACCGCGGACAGCCCGCCACCCAATCCCTCCTTGCCGCGAATCCCCCAGCGCGATGGAAATTCGCCCGTGATGCCCGGCATCCGTACGACGCTATCGCCCGCAGCGTTCGCATGCGTCACGAATTCGATGCCGGTATCGATAATCCCGTACAACGTCACGCTGCTCTGTGCGAACGACGAAGCGCTGATACCGAGCAACATACTGCCCAAAGCGAGTTTGTATTTCATTATCTCCGAGTCTCCTGGACCAGTGCTTTGTGTAAGCGCACACCAATCCGTATGCGACCCGCACGCAGCGTTTTTATGTAGCGATACTAATGACAGACGTGACAATACCGACCGCTATGCAAGCCGTCCGATACGCCAAAGATTGACTGCTTCAGATAGCGGCGATCCGCGTGCCACACCGGATCGCCGCGATTCAGGACATTGCGTCCCTCAACCGCCCGGCTTCGGAATATGGCGTTTGACCACCATCAGCGCGACCATCACGATCACCATCGCGATTCCGAGCATCCACAGGTATGACGACGCGCCGCCAGCCGTAATCACCACCGCACCCGCAAACGCGCTGGCAATCGCGCCGAGCCGGCCGAACGCGAGCGCCGATGCGGTACCGGTTGCGCGCACACGGGTTGGATAAACATAAGCGCACAACGCAAACATCGTCGACTGCACCGCGTTGACAAACATACCGTGCACGCCAAGACCGAAAATCAGCAAGCCGGTGTGGTCGGAGATGTTCACACCAAGCAACAGCAACGCGCTCGCCGCGCCCCCCGCGCTGCAAAGAATCAATGGCCAGCGCGAACCGGTACGGGCGATCACTACCGCGCACAGCAACGCGCCGACCACACCGCCGAGGTTGTACGCGGTGAGTCCCGCCCCCGCTACGGACACCGACAGACCCTGCGTGCTCAGCATCGTGGGCAGCCAACTGAAGGCGCTATAGACGGCCAGCAGGCATAGGCAGAACGCGCACCAGATCGCCACCGTATCAAGCGCCAGGCCCTCGCGGAACAACGCGGTAAAGCCCGTGTGTTTTTCAACAGCCTGTTCGCGCGAGTCGGTAAACACGCAACCGCTGGCCACCGGACGCGACATCCGGCCAAGCAGGCGTTTGAGTTCCGGCCAGCGCTGCGGCTGCCGGGCGAGAAAGCGCGGCGATTCGGGCAATGTGAAGAACAGCAACACGCTGAGCGCGAGAGGCAGCACACCGCCGATCATGAACAAGCCGCGCCATCCGTACGTCGGCAGAATTTCATGCGCGAACAATCCCGCCACCATGCCGCCGAGCGGCACGCAGACAATCGTCGCGGTGACCGCCAAGGTGCGGCGGCGAGCCGGCGTGAACTCCGCGGTCATAGTCGTCGAGCTCGGCAACGCGCCACCAATGCCGAGACCGGCGATAAAGCGCAGCACGGCAATCGTCACGATGTCGGGCGCAAAGCTGATGCCGCAAGTGGCGGCGCCGAATACCAACACACTACCGATCACCGCCCAGCGGCGGCCGAAGCGATCGGCCAGCAGCCCGGCGCACGCGCTGCCAATGCCCATGCCGATCAGACCGGCCGCGACCACCGGCGCAAAGGCGGCGCGCGTGACGCCCCACTCCTTGATGAGCACCGGAATCGCAAAGCCGATCAACTGACTATCGAAGCCGTCCAGAACGATCGACAAGGCCGCGAGAAACACCACGATCTTCTGCATCGTGGTGTAAGGGCCTTCGTCGAGCGTGCGGCCGATATCGACAGCATGGCGCCCCTCCTCGACTCCCGCCTGATGGCCGGCAAGTGGCGCATGGGCCTCGCCGGTTGCCGCACTGGCCGAGCCGGCCGGCGGTACATAACTGGTCATGAAGCTGTCTCCTGGTTTGGGCGCGCGATCTGAGCGCCGCGCTTTTGAGGTCACGTTTTTTTAGTCAGTATGTGAGCGAGTGAATGACTTCCGACATTGCCGTTTCGCGCAAAAGCCATGACATGTATGCATGGCTTTCACGACACTGAGTACCGCTGCGAAGAAATTGCGCGCAGCGATACGCAGCGACTTCAACGGCACTCCACCCTTCAGAACGGGTAATGACGCGGCGTGGTCTGCACCGTAATCCAGCGCAGATCCGTAAACTCTGCGATCCCCGCCTGCCCACCGAAGCGTCCAAAGCCGCTACCCTTCACGCCGCCGAACGGCATTTGCGCTTCGTCGTGAACGGTCGGCCCGTTGACATGGCAGATGCCCGATTCGATGCGCCGCGCGACGTTCATCGCGCGCGCGATATCGCGGCTGAACACCGCCGAAGAAAGCCCATACTCGTTGTCGTTCGCACAGGCCACGGCTTCGTCTTCGCCGTTGACTCGCACGATGCCCTTCACAGGCCCGAACGATTCATCGCCATAAATGCGCATGGCGGGCGTGACGTGGTCGAGCAGCGTGGCGGGCATCAACGTGCTCTCCGCCTTGCCGCCGCAGACGAGCGTGGCGCCTTTGGCCAGGGCATCGTCGATCAGCGCATTGCAGCGTTGCACCGTGCTCATGTCGACGACCGATCCCAACACCACGGGCCCTTTGCGTGGATCGCCGAGCGGCAGGCCGCGCGCTTTCTGCGCGAGCTTTGCAACGAACTGATCAGCGATCCGCTCGTCGACGATGATCCGTTCCGTCGACATGCAGATTTGCCCCGAGTTGGCGAACGCGCCGAATGCAGCGGCGTTGACGGCTGCATCGAGATCCGCGTCGTCGAGTACGATCAACGGCGCCTTCCCGCCGAGTTCCAGCACCGACGGCTTCAGATAGCGCGCACACGTCGCCGCGATAATCTTGCCCACATGTGTGGAGCCGGTGAAATTGACGCGCCGGACCTTCGGATGCGCGATCAGCGCTTCGACGACCGCGCCTGCATCGGCCGGTGCATTGGTGACGAAGTTCACCACGCCCTTCGGCAAGCCCGCTTCCTGCAGCACTTCGATAATCAGTCCGTGCGTGCCGGGGCAGACTTCCGAACCCTTCAGCACGACTGTATTGCCACATGCGAGCGGCAACGCGATCGCACGCACGGCGAGGATCACCGGTGCGTTCCACGGCGCGATGCCCAGCACGACGCCGGCCGGCTGGCGCACGCCCATCGCGAGGCTGCCTGGCACGTCGGACGGGATCAACTCGCCGCCGATCTGCGTAGTGAGCGCCGCCGCTTCCATCAATCCGCCGGCGGCGAGATGCACATTGAACCCGGCCCACATTGCCGACGCGCCAGTCTCCGCTGCCATCACCGCGGCGAACGCCTCGCTGCGCGCTTCCAGCGCATGCGCGGCCTTCATCAGCAGCGCGCGGCGCTCGCTCGGCCCCAGCGCGGACCATGCCGGAAACGCCGCTGCCGCGGCATCCGCGGCGGCTACTGCGTCGGCAACCGTCGCCGCGGGAGCACGCGTCGCGACTTCGCCGTCGAGCGGATTGCGGCGCTCGAAGGTGGCGCCATTGCTCGCTTGCACGGCTGCGCCGTTGATCAGCATCGAAATACTCTGCATCGTCCTGTCTCCTGCGGAAAGTTTTATGAATGCGGGCGCGGCGCTCGCTTAATGTCAAGCCACGACGACTTCGACCAGCATCGGTCCGGGTGACGCCAACGCGTCGCGCAGCACGTCATGCAGGCGTTCGGCGTCGGTCACGCGTATGCCCTGGCAACCCATGCCTGCAGCAAGCGCCACGAAGTCGAGTCCCGGCAGATCGGTGCCTTGCACCGGATCGCTCGGACCAAATCCAAATTCCGGGGCAAAGTCCTGCAACGCGGCATAGCGGGAATTGTTCAGGATCACGAATGTGATCGGCAATTTCATCTGCACGGCGCTATAGATGGCCTGAATCGAATACATGCTGGAGCCGTCGCCGATCAGGCCGATCACGCGCGTGCCGGGCTTCGCCAACGCCACGCCGACAGCAGCCGGCATGCCATAACCCAGGCCGCCGCTATCCATTGTGTAGAAGGTGCCGCTGCGTGTGAACGGCAGATAGTTCTGCATCACCGGGCGCGAACTCGGCGCCTCCTCGACCACGATGTCGTCCGCATGGCGCACTTCGGCGAGGGTCTGCAATGCGAACGCCACCGACATCAACGAAGACGGCTCTGCGCGCGGCGATACGGTGCGTAGTGTGGGCAACGGGCGCGTCTTCGGCGCGGGCCGTGTCAGCAGATCGGCCACGCCGAGGCGAATATTGCCGACCACTGCCGTGCCGGTTGGCGCCCAAGCCGCAATGGCCGGATCGTCGATCAACTGACACAGCGTTGCGCCGGCCGGCAGATGTGGGCCGTGACCTTCGACGTGATACGTGAAGGCTGGTGCGCCGATCACGAAGATCAGATCATGGCCGCCGAGCAACTCGACGATCTTCTCGCGCATGGCTGGCAAGAAACCGGCGAACAGGCGGTGGTCTTCGGGGAACGCGCAGCGGCCTGTCATCGGCGCGACGAACACGCGGGCGTTGTGGCGTTCGGCAAGACGCACGACTTCGTCCCAGCCGCCGGCGCGGTCGACAGCGCCGCCCACCACGAAAGCCGGCCGTTCACAGGCATCGAGCGCCGCGCCGATCTGCGCCAGCACGAACGGCTCCGGCCGCGTCTCGGTACTCACTACGCGTGCCGGCACCGGCTCCGCGGCGCGGTCCCAATCGTCGACGGGAATCGACACCAGCACCGGCCCGCGCGGCTCCTGCATCGCCACGTGATAGGCGCGTGCGATCGCCAGCGGCACGTCTTCGGCGCGTGCCGGTTCGATGCTCCATTTGACGTACGGCTTCGGCAATTCGGTGGCTTGCGTCGACGCGAGGAACGGGTCGAACGGCAGAATCGAGCGGGCCTGCTGCCCGGCGGTAATCACGATCGGCGTGCGATTGCGGAACGCGGTGAAGATGTTGCCCATCGCATTGCCCACGCCCGCCGCGGAATGCAGATTGACGAACGAAGCGTTGCGGATGGCCTGCGCGTAACCGTCGGCCATGCCGACCACGACGGCTTCCTGCAAACCCAGCACATAACGGAAATCTTGCGGGAAATCGCGGAACAGCGGCAATTCCGTCGACCCTGGATTGGCGAACACCGAAGTCATGCCGAGGCGCCGCATGAGATCGATGACGGCGTGGCGCACGGTGAACGATGCGTGTTGAGAAGATCCCGATGCGTCTGAACGGGGCGCGTTGCTGGTCATCCATGTCTCCTAGTGATGAGCGCCGTTTCTTGAAGGCTCATTATCGGAAGCTCAAGGTTGATTGAAAATTGCCTTTTTTGAGAAAAGGCATTACTTTTGCGCATGACTTTCAATCTTCAGCAATTGCACGCGTTTGCAACCATCGTCGCGAGCGGCAGTCTGGGCCGTGCCGCGGAAGTGCTGCACGTCACGCAGCCCGCGCTGAGCCGCACCATCAAGCGGCTCGAGGATCAGGTCGGCGCACCGCTGTTCGAACGGCACTCGAAGGGTATGCAGCTTACTGCGATCGGCAGCGCGCTGCTGCCTCACGCCACGCTGCTGCAGCGCGAAGCCGATCACGCCCGCGAGGAAATCGACGCGATGCGCGGCCTCGCGAAAGGGACGATTCGCGTCGGCGCGGTGGCGAGCATCGCGGCGCTCGTGCTGCCGCTCGCGGTAAGCGGCGTGCTCGCACGCTGGCCGAATCTGCGTGTCGAGATCATGGAGGGGGTATGGGACCGGCTTGCCGACAGTCTGATGAAACACGAGATCGATCTCGCGCTCAGCATGGCGGTGCCCGACACGGATGAGATTACGGCGATTGCCGATTGCAGATGGGAAGACACGAGCTATGTGGTCGCGGCGCTCGATCATCCGCTGCGAAACAAAACGGATTTATCGCTTGCCGACACGCTCGATCAGCAGTGGTGCGTGCCGCCGCGCGGGACGGGTCCATTCGAGCATATGCAGCACGTGTTTGCCGAGCATGGGCTCGGCATGCCGCAGATTGCCGTCGAGACGCGCTCGATCACGGTGCTGAAAAGCCTGGTGACGCGTGCGGGATTTCTAAGCTGGATGGCGACGCCGATGTACGACACCGAAAGCGCGGCTGGCGTGTTCGATACGCTGCCGATTCCGGGTCTCGTCGCGCGCCGTACGTTGACGGCGTTTCGACGCCGTCAGGGGATTTTGCCGAGTCCGGCAGTGAAGCTGTTGGAGCAACTCAGGCAGTTGACTGCAACTCAGGGGTAACGGCTCACATGAGGCCACGAGCGCCGACGGCGTCGTTTAACGCTCAATAGCACAGCGGCCCCGCTTTCACTTGAATGTGAAAGCGGGGCCGCTGTGTATCGCAGTCAATCAGGCAGGCGCGAGACTACTGCTCGCGCCAGCGCCTATTAATGACCGACGTAGACAACCGGAGCCGAATACGAGCTCGACGTCGTTTCGGTGCGGCTGCCTGCTTGCGACGAGCCGTTCGTTGCCGAACCATAACCGCTGGTTTGGGCGACGCCGTTTTGTGCAGCGACGCGGGCTTCAGCAGCCTGAATGTTTGCCGGGTAATCATCCGCATTCGACAAAGCCGGGTTGTACCCTGCCTTTTCCAGTTGCACCAGCTCCGCACGCACTTGAGCGCGGGTTACCGGCTGATTGGATTGAGCAAAAGCAGCGAGCGGCGCAGTAATGAGAGCGGCGATAACAACAGCTTCGATCAGCGATTTCATGATGACTACCTCCAGAGATTGTTTTTTGCGGCGCTGCAAACCTGTTTGTTTGCAGCCAGTGACGACAGTCTAGGAGGCAGTTGATATAGGGTAAACCCCTAATAAACGAATTCACTGTTGCTAGAAACGGCACAATTGCCGTGAACACTTGTTGAAATATGGATCGTCAAGCCGGCAAATCGGGCTCCCAATGTTTGAGGTCTCGCGCGCAACGAACTCAGCTTTCCAACAATACGGGAGCCGATGCCAGGGTTGCCGGGCTTGCTGACAACACCGAGCTGCCATTTCTGCCGCCCGTCACCTGCCGGTCGCTTCTCGGACTCACGCCGAACCGCGCACGATATGTCCGCGAAAAATGCGAGGGCGACTCGAATCCGCATGCGACGCAAATCGAGGTGATCGACATGTCGGTCTGCTGCAGCAACTCGCGCGCACGGGTGAGACGCAGTTGCTGATAGAAATGCGTCGGCGTGTCCTTCAGCGACGCGCAAAACAGCCGCTCCAGTTGCCGCCGCGTCACGCTGATTTCCTCGGCGAGTTGGTCGGGTGTCAGCGGCTCCTCCATATGCTGTTCCATTGCGCCGATCACCTGAATCAGCTTGCGGTTGTGCACGCCGTAACGCGCCGCAATTTCCATCCGCTGATGATCCGAACGCTGCCGGATCCGGCTCACGACGAACTGTTCCGACACCGCCGAGGCCAATGCTGCGCCGTGTTTGCGGCCGATCAGGTCGAGCATCATATCGATCGACGCCGTGCCGCCCGCACAGGTGATGCGCCGCGCACCGATTTCGAACAGTTCCTGGCTTGCGTTCAGTGAGGGATAGCGCTCGCTGAACGCCGACAGCGCTTCCCAGTGCACCGTCACGCTGTCCGAGCCGCTCAGGAGCCCGGCCTCCGCAAGGACGAAGCTGCCCGTGTCGATGCCACCGAGCGTCGCGCCGACGCGCTCGAGCCGCTTCAGACAATCGCCAAGTACGCGCGTATAGCAGGCGAGCGGCTCGAAGCCCGCCACGACGAATACCGTCTGCGCCTCATGGACATCGGCGATTGCCGCTTCTGCATTGATCGATATACCGTTGCTGGCCGCGACCGGCGCGCCGTCGAGACTCAGAATGCGCCAGCGGTAGAGATCGCCGCGAAAGCGGTTCGCCACGCGCAAAGGCTCGACCGCCGACATGAAGCCGATCGCCGAAAAGCCAGGCAGCAGCAGGAACGACATATCTTCGGGCATCGTGCGCAAACTCGATCAGGGAAACAGAGGGACACAAACCGCAAGCGAACGCGGGGTTCCGGGCGAGCGTAGCAAGCAGCGCCCAAGCCGGCAAGGCGCACCAAAATTCAACGCGGTGAATCGATGCTGCGCCGCAATGACGAATGGTGCTGGTTTTCCCTCGTTGTCGCGTGGAAGCAAGAACGGGTCGCTGGCGGTCGCTTTGGCGAGAATATGGGGCATTAACGTTACGTCACTCGTGCAGTTCAAGCCCTGCTCAAGCATGGCTCGAGCCGTATCGCGCAGGTCCGGGGGCCGCTCGGTTTTTCTCGCCGCGGCCATTTCGTAACACGCAGTTCAACGTGTCCGAAGGGGGAACGTCATGAAGTTACGCGTCAAAGCCTTGCTTGCCCATCTTGTCTGTCTGGCGGCCGTCGTCGCTGCGTCGCCGGTACTTGCACAGGATCCCTCCACCTGCCGCGCGGTGCATTTTGCCGACATCGGCTGGACCGACATCACGTCGACCACGGCGCTCGCATCGACCGTATTCGAGGGACTCGGCTATCAGCCTGTGACGACCGTCGCCTCGGTGCCGATTTCGTTCGCGGGCCTGAAGAGCAAACAGCTCGATGTGTCGCTCGGCTACTGGTGGCCCGTGCAGGAGAAAGCGATTACGCCGTTCATCGATTCGAAATCGATTCAGGTGCTGCAACCGCCCAACCTGACTGGCGCTAAAGCGACCTTCGCCGTACCGAGCTACGAGTACGACGCCGGCCTGAAGACGTTCGCCGACATCGCCAAACATCGCGATCAGCTCGACGGCAAGATCTATGGCATCGAACCCGGCAGCAGCGCGAACGCGGCGATTCAGAAAATGATCGCCAGCAATCAGTTCGGCCTCGGCGATTTCAAGCTGATCGAATCGAGTGAAGCGGGCATGCTGGTTTCGGTGGATCGCGCCATTCGCGCGAAGAAATGGGTGGTGTTCCTCGGCTGGGAGCCGCATCCGATGAATATCCAGATCGACATGAAATACCTCACCGGCAGCGACGGCGTATTCGGTCCGAACGATGGCGAAGCACGCGTTTATACGCTGACGTCCCCCGACTTTCTGACACGTTGCCCGAACGCCGGCAAGCTCGTGAGCAATCTGCGCTTTTCGACGCAACTGGAGAACGTGGTGATGCAGTCGGTGATGAACAAGGAGAAACCTGCCGATGCCGCCAAAGCGTATCTGAAGAAGAACCCGCAAGTACTGGATGCGTGGCTCGCAGGCGTGAAGACGTATGACGGGAAAGACGGCTTGCCTGCGGTGAAAGCCTATCTTGGGCTTTAACCCGGTCCGGCTTGCATCCATCCAGTCGCGCATTTCAATCCACAGGAACTAGCACGCATGAATCATGAAGTCATCGTGACCTGCGCGGTCACCGGCGCGGGCGATACGGTCGGCAAGCATCCGGCCATCCCCGTTACGCCGAAGCAGATCGCCGAAGCCGCTATCGAAGCCGCGAAGGCCGGCGCCACTGTCGCACACTGCCATGTGCGCGATCCGAAAACCGGCCGCGGCAGCCGCGATCCGCAGTTGTATCGCGAGGTTGTCGACCGGATCCGTTCGTCGGGCACCGACGTAATCATCAATCTGACGGCGGGCATGGGCGGCGATCTCGAGATCGGTCCCGGCGAAGACCCGATGCGTTTCGGCGCGGGAACCGACCTCGTCGGCGGTTTGACGCGGCTCGCGCACGTCGAGGAATTGCTGCCGGAAATCTGCACGCTCGATTGCGGCACGCTCAATTTCGGCGACGGCGACTACATCTACGTGTCGACGCCCGCGCAATTGCGGGCCGGCGCGCAACGTATTCAGGAGCTCGGCGTAAAGCCGGAGCTGGAGATCTTCGATACCGGACATCTTTGGTTCGCGAAGCAATTGCTCAAGGAAGGCTTGCTCGACGCGCCGCCGCTGTTTCAGATCTGCCTCGGCATTCCATGGGGCGCGCCCGCCGATACCACGACGATGAAAGCGATGGCGGACAGTCTTCCGTCTGGCGCGCAATGGGCCGGTTTCGGCATCGGCCGCATGCAGATGCCCATGGTCGCGCAGGCGATGCTCCTCGGCGGCCACGTGCGTGTCGGCCTCGAAGACAACATCTGGCTCGACAAAGGTGTGCCTGCAACGAACGGCACGCTGGTGCAACGCGCGGTTGAGATCATCGAACGGCTCGGCGGTCGCGCGCTGACACCTGCGGAAGGCCGCCGCAAGCTCGGCCTGCCCGCGCGTGGCGAGCGGCAGTTGGAGCGGCGTGCCGCGGGACAGTACGCGTGAAGGTGTCGCGTCGCTTGATAAAGCGCGCATCGAAACCTGAGAACTCATAGGCAAAGGAAACATCAGCAATGGCAGTGATCGTCGATATCAAAACATTTGCGGCAATCGGCGCGGGCGTGATCGGCAGCGGCTGGGTAGCGCGCGCGCTCGCGCACGGCCTTGATGTCGTCGCGTGGGACCCTGCTCCCGGCGCGGAGAAACAGTTGCGTGAGAACATCGCGAACGCGTGGCCGGCCCTGGAGCGCGTCGGCCTCGCCGAGGGCGCAACGCCCGACAGGTTGCGTTTCGTCGATACGATTGAAGCCTGCGTCGAACAGGCGGACTTCATTCAGGAAAGCGCGCCCGAACGCGAAGAATTGAAGCTCGCCTTGCACGAGCAGATCAGCCGTGCGGCGAAGCCTGATGCAATCATCGCCTCATCCACGTCCGGCCTGCTGCCAAGCGATTTCTACGCACGAGCGGTGAATCCGCAGCGTTGCATCGTCGGGCATCCGTTCAACCCGGTGTATCTGCTGCCGCTCGTCGAAGTGCTCGGTGGCGAAAGTACCGCACCGGCCACCATCGACGCCGCGATGCAGATTTATCGTTCGCTGTCGATGCGCCCGCTTCTCGTACGCAAGGAAGTACCGGGCTTTATCGCCGATCGTTTGCTCGAAGCGCTGTGGCGCGAGGCGCTGCATCTGGTCAACGAAGGCGTGGCGACCACGGGCGAAATCGACGATGCGATCCGCTTCGGCGCGGGCATCCGCTGGTCGTTCATGGGCACGTTTCTGACCTATACCCTGGCGGGCGGCGACGCTGGCATGCGCCACTTCATGCAGCAGTTTGGCCCCGCATTGGAACTGCCGTGGACTAAACTGGTAGCGCCGCAGCTTACTGACGAATTGATCAACCGGGTGGTGGACGGAACGTCTGAACAGGTCGGGGCGCGCTCGATCAAGCAACTCGAACGCTATCGGGACGATTGCATTACGAGCGTGCTGGCGGCGATTGGAGAAGCCAAAGCACGGCACGGCATACTTGCCGCAGAGTGATACTGTGTGTCGAAAGACGCCCCGCTCTGCCGGGGTGCATCGTCGGCATAAAATCGCTGCGGCCAGCACTTCATAGGGATAAAGGAAACGATTGCATATGCCAACGCCGCACCACGCTTCTTTGCCCTGCTATCGCGACGTCGTGCGCGCCGAGTGGGTCGACTACAACGGCCATTTGCGCGACGCGTTCTACATGCTGATTTTCAGCTTCGCGACTGATGCGTTGATTGATGTGATCGGGCTGCCCGATTCGGTGCGCAAGGAACGCGGCCGCTCGATCTATACGCTCGAAGCGCATATCAATTACCTGCATGAAATCAAGGAGGGTGTGCAGGTTCGCGTCGATATGCGCGTGCTTGGGCATGATGCAAAGCGGCTGCATCTGTACCTCGAAATGTTCGCTGACGATGGCGTTGAACCGGTGGCCGCGGGCGAACAGATGCTGCTGCATGTGGATACGGGTGGACCGCGCGCTATCGCCTTCGACCCGGATGTCGAGGCGCGCGTGCGGGCGTTGGCAGAAGCGCATACTGTGTTGCCGGCGGCCAGGTTTGCGGGCCGCGTGATCGGCTTGCCGGTCAAGGCGCCGCGTATTAGCCGCGAGGAGTGAGCATGCTTGAACCGGAGATCGCCGCGTTCATCGAACGGACCGCTGCCATCTATGCGGGGCATTCGACTTCATTGCCGCCGAGCGAACAGCGCACGATTTACGAGCGCTATGCTGCGGCGCTCACGCCGCCTTTGCCAGCCGATGTGACAACCGAAGACGCTGTGTTTCGCGCAAGCGCCGGCCATCCAATCAAACTGCGGCTTTATCGGAATCGTAGAAAGGCGAGCGGGACACCCGTCGGCACCGTGTTGTACTTTCACGGTGGCGGCTTTGTGCTCGGCTCGTTGGATAGTCACCAGATCGTAACCGCACGAATTGCCGCGGATACCGGACTCGATGTGATTGCGGTCGACTACCGGCTGGCTCCCGAACACCGCGCTCCAGCAGCTCATGACGATTGCCTGGAGATTACGCTTGCCGCACTGGCCGGCCAATTGCCGTTCGATTCGCTCTCACGTGGTGCACTGCAGTTGGCGGGTGACAGCGCCGGCGCCACACTCGCTGCCAGCGTCGCGATGCGCTTGCGCGATGACGGTATTCAAGGCGTGCGCGGACTTGCGCTCGTCTATCCAATGCTCGGCACCGACCCGCAAATGCCAGCGCGCGAAAGCGAAGCGCACGCGCCGATGCTCACGCTTGCCAACGTCCATGCGTTTCGCGATCTGTATTGGGGCGAACGGCCGCCCTATCCTGCGTGGACGATACCGCTCGATGCGGCACGCTTCGACCGGCTCCCGCCGACACTTGCCTTAGGGGCTGAACACGATCCGTTGCGGGACGACGCGACCGTGTTTGTCGAACGCGTTAATGCAGCTGGCGGACAGGCCCGGTTATGGATTGGAACTGGACTCGTACACGGGTGCTGGCGTGCGCTCGAATCGAGTCCCGGCGTACAGGCAATGCATCGCATTGTCTGCCAGTTTCTAGCCGAGCATTCAGGCATGCAGTGATGGCTCAAGCCATGCACGCTTCACGTCTGTGCCGCTGCGCCATTCCGCTTGAATGAACTGGCAAAGAACAGCACCTGGTATTGCACCGCATTCGACCAATACTTCCACGTATGGCCACCAGGCCGCTCCGCGTAATCATGCGGCACGCCCAACTCGACAAGCCGCGCATGCAGCATCCGGTTTGACTGAACAAGCGAATCGTTCACCCCGCAATCGATCGTCAGCGCAATATGCGCATTTCCGAAATTACGCGCGTTCTCGACAATCGCCTCGTTGTTCCAGAAGTCGGCGTGGCGAGTCGGATCCCCAAACACCTGATCGATCCCGGGCTCATCCTCGCACCCGCGCGGATCGACCGCTCCGCTAATACTTCCCGCGGCGCCGAATTCGTCCGGCCGGTCTAGTGCGATATGCAGCGCCCCGAAACCGCCCATGCTCAAGCCCGTAATCGCGCGCGCCTCACGCGTCGCAATCGTGCGGAAATGCGTGTCGATATATCCGACGACTTCTGTGCCTACATAAGTTTCGTAACGGCTGCGCGGATCGACAGGACTATCGATATACCAGCTCTCATGACCGCCGTCGGGCATGACGAGGATCACGTGGTAGCGGTCGGCCAGTTTGCCGATGTGCGAATTCGTGGTCCAGTCGGTGTAGTCGCCACCTGAACCGTGCAGCAAATAGACGACGGGAAAGCGATCGGCCGCCTTGCCGTGCGTGTATTGGTCAGGCAGCACCACCGTCGCCTCGAGCGACTTATGCATGGCCGCGCTGGGAATGGTGACGATCCTGGACTGGAACGCCCAGACCGGGTTCGTGAAAAGCAGCGTCAGAATGAGCCAGAACGCACGATTCATTTTCATGGTTTGTCGCTCTCCCCCTTTCTATGTGTCCAAAGAACACTGTCTGGCATCTAGCGGCAAAATTCTGTCAATGACTCTAACAACGGCGACTTACAACCAAATTTCAACGAAGCATACGGTCCCGTCAGCTTGGCGCCATTCCGGGCGAGCTGGAACGGCCCAAACCGAACGTCTATTTAACAATTACGCCCTGCTCACGAATGTGGGGAACGCAACGCATCTATTCAATGTGCGCTGAAAAGCCGACCTCATCCGTAGCAACATCAGACCGCAGTGTGAGCGCCGGGATGTCATATGCGCCAGCGTTCTGCGGGCGAAACGGTATCGGAGCAGTCTTCCAGAGATCATCGAGACGGTGCCCGAGCGCGTTCTGCACTTCGGAAAAGCGTGCTTCATCGATCCGGCTTGTCCGATGGATCACGAACGGTGGCAAAACGTCGAAACCAGGGTAATACAGAATGCCGTGCTGGATAGGGAACAACACGTCGTCGATCGGACCGTTGATACCACGCGGGCTGTAATGCGACTCCCAGCCACCTGTTGTCACGACCAGCATCGCCCGCTTGCCCGCCATGTTGCCTTCACCATAGCGGTCGCCCCAGCGCGCGTCGGAGTGTTCCCCGACGCCATACGCGAAGCCATATGCATAGACACGTTCCACCCAGCCTTTCAGGATCGCAGGCATCGAGAACCACCACAGCGGAAACTGCAAAATCACTGCATCCGCCCACTTCAGCTTCTCCTGTTCGAGCGCGATGTCCTGGCTTTGCCGTCCGTCTTTGAAAGCACGCTTCGAATCGAGAGAGGGATCGAAACGTGCGCCCGGTTGCCTGTCGAGGCTGTCGTTTGCATCGAGCGATGCTTTCCAGTTCATCGCATACAGATCGGATACCTGGACGACGTGTCCGGCATCCTCGAGACGCTTGACCGAAAAGTCCTTAAGGGATCCGTTCAATGACCTGGGTTCCGGATGTGCATAGACGAGAAGAACATTCATGACCTGACCTCCATTGCAAGAAAGCACCACGATAGGTCTCTTGCCGGTATATTGGAAATGAATAACCAATATGTCAGGTATTGCTATGAATAATCTCAGACGGCTGGATCTCAACCTGCTGGTAACACTCGATGTCCTGTTGTCGGAGCACAATGTGACCCGCGCAGCCGAACGCCTGAACTTCTCTCAGCCCTCGGTGAGCGTGCATCTTGCCAAGCTGCGGGATATCTTTGGCGACCCGTTGTTGCTGCCGGGTCCCCGAGGCATGCGCCCCACCGCGAGAGCCGAAGAATTGCGCGAACCTTTGCGCCAGGCGCTCGACGCACTTGAGCACGCGGTATCGCCAGCCAGCCCGTTTAATCCAGCCGAAGCGAGTCATACATGGCGCGTTGCCGCGACCGACTATGCCGAATCGACGATCCTGCTGCCCGTCCTTTCCAGCTTGCGCGCGGCCGCGCCCGGCACGCGGCTCGCGATCGTGGAAGCTGCTCCGCCACGCATCGCGAAGCAGGCGGAACAGGGAGACATCGATCTGGCGTTTCATACCAGCGAAGGCGCGCCGCCCGAATTGCGCGGGCGATTGCTTTTCAAGGAGCGGTATGTGCTGGCAGGCCGCGCGGATCACCCGCGCCTGAAACGCCGGCCAACGCTTGCCCAGTTCTGCAAACTGGAGCACGTGATCGTGTCGCCGGATGGCGGCGGGTTTAGCGGCGTCACGGACGAAGCACTGGCTGAGGTGGGTCTCACGCGCAGGGTTGTGCTTTCGGTTCCGCACTTCCTGTTCGTGATGTCAGTCCTGGCGAGCACGGACCTCGTGGCGATGGTGCCGGCGCGATTGGTGCGCGGCAATGGCGCGCTCAGGGTCGTCGAGGCGCCGGTTGAAGTGCCGGGATATGAAATGGCGATGCTCTGGCACGAGCGCTCCCATCGCGACCCGGCGCACCAATGGTTGCGGGAATGCATTGTGGACGCGGTGGCGACTTGAACGCCTGTGTATGTGCCGAAGCACAGGTCGGCGCCAACGCAATGAGCGGCTGAAAATCGCGAGGCTTGAATCGACCGCCCTTCAATCCCGTATCCACGATGGCGTGGCCTTCGCAACGAAGCTATTCAAATCAAATCACAGACTGTCCCGGTTCGCCATTGGGAACCCGCGTCGTCATATCCGCAAAGCGTGCCTTGATGCGCTTGCGCATGGGCTCTTCGTAGAATTTGAAGCAGAGCAGGCTTACCAGCACACTAAAGACAATCACAATCCATCCATTCGATCGTCCGAATCCGATCATCAACGACCAGAGTGCGATGGGCATGTGCGTGAGATAAAGCGAATAGCTCGCCTCGCCTAACCGCACCAGAGGCCGCCAGCTCAATATGCCCACAACAGGCCGCTCCAGTAGCGCGAGGCCCAGTATCAGTGCAGCAAAAAACGGAGCGTCGATGAAGAACGAAGGTGACACGGGCCTCCATACGCTCAGTCCCACGAGACCCGTCAAAGCCAGGACCACAAGCGCCTTGCCCCTGACATGCTGCGATCCGGCGCCTGCCTGCAGGCGTTGATAGAAAAGAGCCGAACAGATGCCCATGACGAACTCCGCGAGCCGCGTCACCGGCATGGCGTAAATCATCGCGCCGCTGCGTGAGACCGGCATATAGGCATCCAGCAGCGCGATCCACACTCCAGTGGTGAGCCACAACGCAATGCAAAAAAATGCGAGCCGTGCAGGCTTCAACCCGGCCATCCTGCGCACCAGAAACGGGAACAGCAGATAAAAGAATGCCTCGCAAGAGACGCTGTCTGACGGTCCGTTCCAGGGTTGATTGATGGCCGAAAAAGGAAACCATGCATTGAGTAGAAGCAGCTGGCAAATCAGGCTAATGGTCAACGCCGGGTAGATTGCACCCTTGAGGGCATACCACTTCAGCATCAGCGAAGCATCGCCAGCATGCACAAGGTAGATCACCACTGGAACGCACATCAGAAGGCCGAGCAGGATCACCGGATAGATCCGTGCGATACGTGCCTCGTAAAAAGTACGAACGCTTCCGTGGACGAGTTTGTCGCGATAGGTGAAGGTGAGGATAAAACCGGAAAGGACGAAGAACAGCGACACAGCAGAACGGCCCCCGTCCAGGAAGTTAAAGACGGAGGCGGGCAACGGCAGGAGTTGATTTTCTGAGTAGTGCGAGATGACAACCGCAAATGCGGCCATGAACCGGATACTGGTCAACGCGGGAAACGCACCGCCGGACTGGTTCAAGCTCACCGCCATCAGTATCGCCTCCTGATTACGCGGGGCTCAATCTACCATCGCAATCCGGCAAAACCTGCACGCCATGCGGCAATTCCTGCTGTGATGGCGGAACGTTTGGGTAGTTTGGCGCGAATTACCTGAGCGATTCGCCAATTGCGTCCAGCTCAGCGCGCACCTCGTCAGTCAATTTCAAGTGCGCTGCCTGCATGTTTTCCCGCAGATGCCCTACCGACGAAGTACCCGGAATCAGCAAGATGTTGGGCGCGCGATGCAGGAGCCAGGCGAGCGCCACCTGCATCGGCGTCGCGCGGATCTTTTGCGCGATCGTGGAAAGCGCTGACGACTGGATCGGCGTGAATCCGCCAAGCGGGAAGAACGGTACGTAGGCGATGCCTTTCGCTGCCAGTTCGTCGACCAGCGCATCGTCTTCACGGTGAACCAGGTTGTAGTGATTCTGTACGCAGACGATCTCCGCGATGCCCTGTGCCTCGGCAACCTGAGTCGCGGTTGCATTGCTCAGGCCGATATGGCGAACCAGCCCTCGCTGTTGAAGTTCGGCAAGCGCCACGACCTGCTTTTCAATCGAGCCTTCGGAGGGGGCATGCACGTCGCCCATGATTCGCATATTGACGACGTCGAGTGCATTGAGACCAAGATTGCGAAGGTTGTCGTGAATGCCACGCTCGATATCTTCCGGCTCGAGCGCCGGCAACCACGAACCATCGCTGCCACGAACCGCGCCAACCTTGGTGACGATCACGAGGTCATCCGGATACGGATGCAGTGCTCCGCGAATCAGCTGGTTGGTGATGTGAGGGCCGTAGAAGTCGCTCGTATCGATGTGATTGACGCCCGATGCCACCGCTTCGCGCAGCACGGCGATCGCCGCGTCGCGATCTTTCGGCGGTCCGAATACGCCGGCGCCGGCCAGCTGCATAGCGCCATAGCCCATGCGTTGCACGGGGTGGCCAGCCAGCGGGAATGTGTCCGCGGAGGTGAAGTTCGACATAGGGCGCTCCTTGAGGTGAGAGGTTGAGCGGCAGTATGACGAGGATTGCATTGTTCGATAACCATGCCTAAATTGCACAGGTTGTTAAACATTTTGAACAATGGCCATGGAATTCAACGATCTTGCCGCCTTCGTCTCGGTCGCGCGCGCCGGCGGCTTTCGTGACGCCGCGCGCACCAGCGGCGTCTCCGCCTCCAGCCTAAGCATTGCCGTGCGCCGTCTCGAGTCGAAGCTGGGTATGCGTCTGCTCAACCGAACCACACGCAGCGTAGCCCCGACCGAAGCCGGATTACGTCTGATCGAAAAGCTGACGCCATTGTTCAGCGAGATGGAAGCCGCGCTGGATGTCCTGAACCGGTTCAGGGACAAGCCGAGCGGCACGCTCAAACTCAACGTGCCGTCGAGCGCCGCACGCATCGTGTTGCCGACCGTCATTCCCCAGTTCCTGAAGGCCTATCCCGACATACGCGTGGAGGTGGTGGTGGAGGATGGCTTCGTCGATGTGCTGTCGATCGGTTGCGATGCGGGCATTCGCTACGACGAGCGGCTCGAGCAGGACATGATCGCGATGCCGATCGGTCCGCGTGTGCAGCGCTTCGCTACCGCCGCGACGCCCGGCTATCTCGACACGCAGGGCAGACCCGAGCATCCGCGCGACCTGCTGGCTCATGCGTGCTTGCGTGGCCAGTTTGCCGGCGGCGCTACGCCGACCTGGTATTTCGAGCGTGACGGCGAGGTGGTGCAACTGAATCCGTCGGGACCGCTTCTCGTCAGACCCGGCGCTGCAATCGACCTCGCAGTCAGTGCCGCTGTCGCCGGCGTGGGGGTGATTCACCTGTTCGAGGACATGCTGCGCCCGCATCTCGATAGCGGGGCATTGGAGCCGATTCTGGAGCCGTGGTGGCAGCGCTTTTCTGGGCCGTTTCTGTACTATCCGGGCCGGCGTCATTTGCCGGCACCGTTGCGCGCATTTGTCGATTTCCTGAAGGCCGGTGATTAGCGTGAGCCTTTTAACTGCGGTTCAGCCGTTAAGAACCCGTGCAGACCATCGCACGCATGAAACCGTCAGTGTCGACGGATACCTGCCAAAGTGCAGGCATCCGTCGTAACGGATCGCGTGACGCGAGGCCGATCAGAATGCGTGACGCATCCCCACCGTAACAGCTACCTGCGTATTCGTCGACGAAGGCGAGAGCGTGTTGATCATGGCATGCGAGAGCACGGAATCGGCCGGTGCGCCGTGCACGTTCTGATAGACGCCTTCAAGATAGAAGTCGGTGCGCTTGCTGATCGAATAGTCGGCCTGAAGCATCCCCGTATTCCATCCCGGCGACGAGCCGTTATACGCGCCATGCGTGTAGGTATACGCGCCCGATAAAGTCAACGCAGGCGTGAGCGCGTACTTGACGTTCGCTTCGTAGTTGTCGAGGCGCAGCGAGCCGCTCAGGGTTCCGGCGGAAGCGTCGTTCGCACCGAGGTAAGTGCCGGTTCCGAACGAGAAGACGCCCGACGCGTTGTCCATCTGCGTATGGCTCCAGACGAGGCCTACGGTAGCCGGTCCGAACGTGTAGTTGCCGCCAAGCGACCAGATACGCTGGCGCTGTGCAAGGAAGTTCGCACTGGTGTCGCCCGTGGTAGCGGCGCCGCCCGCGCTGCCCGCGTTATTCAATTGCAGGTAGCCGGCAGCAAGATTGACGGGCCCCTGCGCATAGGACACACCGAAGCCGTATGAGCGGTTGTTCGCGAAGCTGCCGGCCTTATTGCTGAAGGCATACATCGTTTCGAATGTGACGCCGCGGACCGTCGGGCTCGTGTACTTGACCGTGTTGTTGAAGACGACCGAATTGGCGGCAAGATTGTCGTTTTCGAACGGATGCGCAGCCATGTTGCCGCCCCACGTGTTGAACTCCGCCGTGAGCGGACCGACCAGGTCGTTCATCACGTCAAACTGGCGGCCGAACGTCACCGTGCCGTATGGATCGCTTTGCAGACCGACCCACGCCTGGGAGCCGAAGCCATCGCCGGAGAAAGCCTGGGCTCCGTTATTCAAAAGGAATCCCTGCTCCAGCTTGAAGACCGCATGCAAGCCGCCACCGAGATCCTCCGAACCCTTGAGACCGAAGACCGTGTTTTGCGTCGAGCTGCTCACTTCCTGCCAGTTGCTATGCCCACCCTGATTGTTCGTGTAGACCAATCCTGCATCAATGAGGCCATAGAGCGTCACGCTGCTTTGCGCATGCGCCGAAATAGCAAAGGCGCCGGAAAGCGCGACCACGAGTAAAGACTTTTTCATAACTGTTGGCTCCGTGATTGAGCGATGTTGAACGTAATTAATTGTGTGCGTTCGATTCCCACTGGCGAGCGCGTTGGCCGCCAACAGGATCTACGAACGCATGGGCAACGGATAGGCAACGCATTCGCATGGCCGATGCCATGAGAATTGCGAAAACATCCGATATTGTTTATTGATTATTGCGTGTGGCGCATTTAATAACGTGTGGGTAGCGCGTGCTGACTACAACATGGTTTTCAATTGAATTACGCAGGCGTATCTTGCGAGCCGCTGCCGAAAATGAACAGTGCAATCATATGACGGTGAAAATAAATTCCGCGTCAAAAATAAAAGTGTCGTGGTGGAAAAAGAACACGTAAATGGCACGTTCAGACAACGCGCCATGTCAAGCGTAAAAGGCGCGCATCCTTATCGCCATGCTTGAGTAAACTCCCCCACCACGCGGGACAGATGCGACTGCATTGCCTCTCGCGCCGCGACTGGATCGCGGCCCATGATGGCAGCAAAGATACGCTGATGATCTTCCTGTGACGCCGCCCGCATCGCCGGCGTATGAAAGTGCTCCTCGATCTTGGCCCACAGCGGATCGCTTCGCGCACAGTCCCACATCGCGGTGACCATATGCAACAGGACCGCATTGCCGGTCGCTTCGGCAATGCGCATATGAAACTGACGATCAGCCGCGTCGTTAGCCTGCTTGTCATGCATCTGCTCGCGCATTGTGGTGAGCGCGGAGAAGATACGGTCGAGGTCGCTGTCCTTGCGCTCGGTTGCCGCGAGCGCCGCCACTTCGGATTCGATTAACGCACGCGCACGCAGCGTTTCGATCGGGCCGGGGCCGCGTGGCAGCTCGAAGGTCACCGGCTTGGCGCCGATGCCTGCCGACACATAGATGCCCGACCCGCCGCGCACTTCGACCACACCTTGCACCTCCAGCGCGATGATCGCCTCGCGAACCTGCGTGCGGCTCACGCCGAATTTGTCGGCCAGGGTGCGCTCCGAGGGCAATCTCGAACCCGCTTCGAACTCTCCAGACGCCGCGATCAACGCGTGGATCTGTTTCGCGAGGCCGATGTACGAGCGGTCCGTGGCTTCTGCGTCCTGTCTGTGGGCGAATGGCTGGGTGGAGAAATCGGTCATCAAGTGCTCGTGGATAGGCATAGCGAGGCGCCATCTGTGGCCCTCGCGCAAAAAATGGTACACCACTTTCGTCCGCCAGCAGCTTTCCCTTCGTTGAAATCAACGCCAACCGCCCGCTCATCACGCAGGGACAAGGCTCAGCACGGAAATAGACTGGTAAACCACTATCGCCTCAAATTGGTCAACCAATCATAATCCGCCTGAATCGGGAGACCGGACAACGCGTTCCCTCCCGAGCCGGCAAGGCTGGTGCAATCAATCCAAGGAGTGAAGTCGTGAAAATGTCTTTCCGGTGGTACGGCGAGTCCGATCCCGTCACGCTGCAGTACATTCGCCAGATTCCCGGCATGACGGACATCGTGTCCGCCATCTACGACGAGCCAGTGGGCGAAGTGTGGCCCGCGCACAGGATCGCCGCGCTGAAGTCGACGATCGAAGCGGCCGGGCTTCGGTTCGAAGTTGTCGAATCGGTGCCCGTGCATGAAGACATCAAGCTCGGCAAGCCGGGCCGTGACCGTCTCATCGCCAACTATCAGCAGACCATCCGGAACCTCGCGGCGGCGGGCATCAAGGTCATCTGCTACAACTTCATGCCGGTGTTCGACTGGACCCGCACGGAACTGTCGAAAACGCTCGAAGACGGTTCGACATGCCTCGCGTTCAGCACGAAGGAAATCGACGAGATCGATCCGAACAACGGCATTGCGCTACCCGGCTGGGATTCGAGCTACAAGCCCGAACAATTGAAAGCGCTGCTCGCCGAGTACCGCGAAGTCGACGAAACAAGGCTTTGGCAGCATCTGGAATATTTCCTGAAAGCGATCATTCCCGTCGCCGAAGAATGCGGCATGAAAATGGCCATTCATCCGGACGACCCGCCGCGCCCTATCTTCGGATTGCCCCGTATCGTGAAGAACCGTGACGACCTCGCGCGCATCGTAGGGATCGTGGACTCGCCGGCGAACGGCCTCACCCTTTGCTCCGGTTCGCTCGGCGCCGGACCGCAGAACAACGTGGAAGCACTCGTGCGCGAATTCGGCGGCATGGGGCGCATCCACTTCGCGCACATTCGCAATGTGAAGATCACGCCCGAGGGCGATTTCGAAGAATCGGCCCACCTGTCTAGCTGCGGCTCACTGGATATCGCCGCGATCGTCAAGGCGTATCACGACACCGGATTCACAGGCTATTTCCGCCCGGACCATGGCCGCATGATCTGGGGCGAAACCGGCAAGCCTGGCTATGGTTTGTACGACCGCGCGCTTGGTGCCGTGTATATCAACGGTTTGTGGGAAGCGATGGACAAGCTTTCCTGAAGCCCGAATAGAACGATCCAGACAAAACGCGCCGGCGCACTGCCAGCCGGCGCCGCCATCACGCTATAAAAAACGGAGACTCCCATGCCACGCATCCGATGGACCATGATCTTCATGTGTTTCCTCGCCAACGTCATCAACTTCGTCGATCGGGCCAACCTGGCGATCGCCGCGCCGAGCATTCGCGCGGAGTTGGGTCTGGACGCCGTCGGCATGGGGCTCGTGCTCAGCGCGTTCTTCTGGACCTACGCGTTCCTGCAACTGCCGGCCGGCTGGTTCATCGACAAGGTCGGCGTGCGCGTGAGTCTGGCGCTGGCGGTCGGCTGGTGGTCGGCCTTCACGATCGCGACCGGCGCGGCTCGCGGTCTCGCGCAACTCGTGGGCGTGCGACTGATGCTCGGCGTCGGCGAAGCCGCGGCGATTCCGTCGTTCGCCAAGGTTGCGTTCAACTGGTTTCCGCGCAGCGAGCGCGGGCTTGCGAGCAGCATCTTCGATAGCGGCTCCCGCGTGGGCTCAGCGCTCTCGCTGCCCCTGGTTGCGTGGTTGATATCGCTTGTCGGCTGGCGTGGCTCGTTCGTGATCACGGGGGGCCTCGGCGTTGTGTGGGCGCTCGCCTGGTGGTTCATCTATCGCGACCCGGAGCGCTACCGAGCCATTGCACCTGAGGCCGTCGACGCTTTGCTGGCACAGCGCGCCGCCCCTGCCGCAGCCGTTACGTCAGACGAGAACGCCGGCACGGTGTCGTGGCTCGATCTGTTTCGCTATCGCACGGTGTGGGGCATGATGATCGGGCTGTTCTGCCTCAACTTCGCGATTTATTTTTTCATCACGTGGTTCCCGAGTTATCTGCTGCAGTCACGTGGATTCTCGCTCGCGTCACTCGGCACGTGGGGTATGCTGCCGGCGCTGCTGGCCATTCCTGGCGGCTGGCTTGGCGGCCTCGTGTCGGACAGTCTGTTCAAACGCGGATGGAGCGCAACCGCGGCTCGCAAGACATGCCTTGTGATCGGCATGCTTCTCTCGTCGTCGATTGCGTTGTCGGTATTGGTTCAGAGCACGTGGGCATGCCTCGCACTGTTCGCGCTTGCCTACGCCAGCTTGTCGTTCGCCGGCGCTAATGTATGGACCCTGGTTGGCGAAGTGGCGCCGACACCCGCTCATGTGGCGTCGCTCGGCGGCATTCAGAACTTTGCAGGGAATCTCGCCGGGATTTTTATCACCACATTTACCGGGGTCATGCTGGCGATCACAAAGGGTTCGTTTGTGATTCCGCTGATGGTTGCGGGCTCGCTATGCGTGGTCGGCGCCCTGTCGTATCTGTTCATTGTCGGTAAGGTCGAGCCCTTGCCTTTACTCCCCCGCACGCGAACGGCAAAGATTGCCGGACATGAAGCCGCGTGAACAACTACATCGGGACCGCCGGGTTGAACCTGGTGTTCATCTGGCCTGGCTTACGCAAGAGCATGTTCCACAATCAGCAATTGCGGCCATAATGGGGCAGAAACTTCTGTTAGGACCTTCACCCCCGATGCACCCACTATGACCGAAACACGCGTTACCCCGCTGCGCAAATTTGCCGATTCCGTTCGCGAGCAGCGGACGCGCCTGACCGCGCAATGGATGAAAACCGTTTTCGGCGATGTCGACCTCGTCGAAGCGGACAAGCTCACCTATCAACAACTCGCCGATCACCTGCCGGAAATTCTCGAAGGACTATGCCTTGCGCTCGACGTCGAAGATCTCGAACGCGTCGAGCCGGCGATCGAACGCGATGCGAGAAAACACGGCCTGGTCCGCTGGCGTCAGGGCTACCGGATCGAGGAACTCGTGCGCGAGCTCGATCTGTTCCATCAGGTGCTCGCTGACGCGCTGGACGAATTCGCCGCCCAGGACAGCACGTTCACGCGCCGCCATGAAGGGCGGGCTCGGCGCCTGATCGCGGAAACACTCAGCATGGTGACGCTCACATCGATCAAGGAGGTGGTCAGCGAACGGGACCGCAAGATCGATGAATACACCGGCAGGCTCGAGCGCGCCAATCACGAGCTGACGCTCAAGCAGCGGCTGGTCGGAGATCTTTACGAGTCGCGCATGCAGATCACCCGCAGCGTGGTTCACGATCTGCGCAATTTTCTGAACGCGTTTTCGATTGCGCTGCAACTGATCGAACGGGCGCCTTCAAAGGCCGATATGGCGCTGACGCTGGCCAACCGGCAAGCTGCGGATATGAAGCAACTCGTCGACCAGATGGTCGAGTACTCCGTCGTGCTCGGCGACGGCACGCCGAACACATTCGAGCCAGTGGATCTGCATGCGCTTTACGATGAGCTCGTCGCCTCCTCGCGCCCGGCCATCGAAGCCAAAGGACTTAAGCTACATGCAGCGTTCGATCCGGCGCTATCCGTAGTCACGTCCAGTCGTCTCAAGCTTAAGCAGATTGCAGTCAATCTGCTCTCCAACGCGACGAAGTACACGAAGTCCGGCGAGATCCAACTTGCCTTCGCCATGGCCGATGCGGAGCACTGGTCGATTCGCGTGTCGGATACCGGCGTGGGCATCGCCCCTGCGGACGCGAACCGCGTTTTTGACGAATTCGAGCGCGCTGCAGGCGACGATATTCCCGGCACGGGTCTCGGCCTTGCGATCGTCAAGGAGCTCTGCCGCGTGCTAAACGGCCAGATTGATTTTGCGTCACACGAAGGCGTTGGGACGACGTTCGAAATCCGGTTCCCGCTCGTGCTCACCGAAGCCGAATAACTACCTGTCGGCATCCGGCACCCAAACCGGATGATCAGTACATTTTAATTATTACGATTAACAAACAAAAACATTTAACTTCGTAATAAATAATCGATTAACTCACACACGCGTCACGCCCCGACCGGCCGGGCCCTGCGCGACTTCAAGCACAATTTCCCGAAGTTGCAATTACGGAAATCCGGTACATCCTTGACAAAGGCTGGTGGCGTCACCTATTTTTCATCTGCCGCCAATATACGAATATTCGATTGCGGAAAAATGCCCCGAAAAGAACCGGAATATCCAATCCAGATATTTAGTTATTCTACGCATACTGCATAGAGATCTGAATCTATGCGCTTTGAAGTAAGTTGGTCTCACCGCTGCATGCCGACGATGCATCACTAATATTTCGAACTCCGATATATTTTCATCGGCGATAGCGGCCTTTGTGAAACGGTATCTGAACCCACCACCAAGGATAGAGATGAAACGAGACGAGCGTCTTTCCGGCAATAGCCAACATCGCCAAGACAGGCTGCCGGGCCTGGGAACGAGCCTGGGCACATTAACAGTCGCGATCCTGCTTCTCGGCGGATGCGGCGGAGGGGACGGCGGTTCGTCCTCCGGCACGGCTGTGAGCATGCAGCAGACTGCAGCGAATCAGCAGCTCACCGCACAGGCCGCCGCGCAGTCGCAATCGCCAACGGCCAATCAAACCTATATCGACCCGGTCGCCTATTCGGGCAATGCCACAGATGGCCTCGCGCCGGCTCAGGCGTCCGAGAAAGCTGCGGTCATGCACTACCAGTGGACCCAAGGCAGAACGCCGATCAACTACACCACCACGACCGGCCATTTGACCGCCACCGATTCGAGCGGCAACCCCGAAGCGACGATGTCCTATGTCGCGTACACCGTGCCGAGTACGAACGGCTCGCCGCGGCCTGTCACGTTCGTCTACAACGGTGGCCCCGGGTCCTCTTCCATCTGGTTGCGGCTCGGATCGTTCGCGCCGACGCGGGTTGCCACGCCTGACCCGGTGTTTGGGAACTGGCCGAATTATCCGCTCGTCGACAATAAGGAGAGCCTGATCGACACCACAGACATGGTCTTCATCGACCCGCCCGGAACCGGTCTGTCCGAGGCGATTCTGCCGAATACGAACCAGAAGTACTGGACGACCGACGCGGACGTCAACATCATGCGCGACTTTATCCAGCGCTATCTGACGGTCAACAGTCGCAGCAGCTCGCCGATTTATCTGTACGGCGAGTCATATGGCACGCCGCGCACCGACATGCTCGCATTGGCGCTCGAATCGGCCGGCGTGCATCTGACCGGCATCGTCCTTCAGTCTGCAATCCTGAACTATTTTGCGGATGCGATCGAGGCCGTCGCCATCACGAACTCGACCAGCGCGCTGGCATTGGATACGGATACGCTGGCGGGCTATTTCCCCGGTTACGCGGAAGTAGCGGCTTACTACAACCAGGTGTCGCCGGCGCCGCTCAATCAGGACCTGTACGCATACCAGGCGAGCCTGTTCGTCACGAACGAATACAACAAGTTCAGGCGGTACTCGCAGTCGTGGGTGCTCAGTCAGCTCGGTATACCGGACGCTCTGGGCACGCCGGTGTTCCCCAATGCGAAAACGCTTCAGTCGTGGGCCTTGCCATCCAGTTTGACCCTGCAGGCGCTACAAGGCTACTTCGGCGCCAACCCGTTCTCGACGAGCCTGATACCGGGCACGACGATCGGGCGGTACGACGGACGCGTGTCATTGCCGAACTCGGATCCGCGTCTGCAAAGCGATGGGGACCCGTCCGACATCCTGATCTCCCAGCCGTTCACCACGGCTCTGGCGACGCAGATGCCTGACTACCTCGGCTACACGGCGCCGAACGCAACCTATTTGCCGCTGAACGACAACATCATCAACGTGTGGGACTTCTCGCATGACGGAAAGCCCTTGCCCGACACGATTCCGGATCTGCTGGGCGCGCTGACGCTCAACCCGCAGCTCAAGGTACTCTCGGAAAACGGCTTTCACGATCTGGCCACACCGTTCTTCAATACCGAGAAGCAACTGGCACGGCTGCAGACGGTACCCGGTCTGAATCCGGATTTGCAGGTCAACTTCTTCCAGGGCGGACATATGATCTATCTGGATGACGTCGCCCGTCCGCTGATGAAACGGGATCTGGTGCGCTTCTACCGCGGCACGCCACTTCCGGATGCGCTCGCCCTCTGGACGCTGCCGCCGCCGTGGCGCGACGAGAGCCCAGCCAGTCAGCCGACCGCTACCGCCACGGCGCAAGTCACGGCACCCTGACTGAACTGACGCGATGCGCCTCGTTCGCGCTACTCTATTCACTCAATCAATGCGAGTCATCATGTCCCTTATCGATATGTTGCGGCGTGTCTCCCCGTTGATCGCCCTCTGCTGCTTTGTTGGCAGCGCGCATGCGTTACCGCCGCAAGCGGTAGCGCCGGCGACGCCGCCAAACGGGGCCAGGGGAGTCGACGGTCCGTTCTTTCCTCAAAACCGTGCTGCTCCCGTCACGCCGACGACAGGCACGGCGCTGCAGCAGGAAGCCCAGCAGCGGCTTGAAGCGCGACTGGGAGCGAACACGGCTCTCAGCAATGGCGCCGCGGTCACGAAAACGCAGGCTCAGACCGCGGGGCTCGGCTACGTTGCCAAGCACTTCGATCAGATCGACACGAGCCACAAAGGAAGCGTGACCATGAGCGATGTCAGGCAGTATCTGCAGCAGCAGGGCCGGTAGCAACCGACCGTTGGTCAAAGGCATGCCTTTTCTAAAAGACCGCTTTTGACAATGCGCGAATGGCCGCTTCGGCCATTCGCGCGTTTCGTTTATCTCGCCCCGGCGTTCCCGCCAGTCGGCAAACAGTCGCCCATTGCGCCGCCGCGGTCGCTCAGTCCTCGCATCACAACTTCGGACGACTTGCCATCACGTCTCGCCAGTTCGGCGAGGTCAAGCAACGCTGCATATTTCGCCGAACAGTCCTGTTCAGGTTCAATCGCTCGGTGCACAGTAGGCGTTTCCGTGCTTGCGATGCCCTCACCGACTGCAATCGCTATCCCCGTTGCAACGATCATCGTTGCCAACGCACCGACCTTGCATAGCGTCCGTGTGCGTATCGCGTTGAAACGTGGCCGCAGCGTCCGAGCACTTCCCTCCTCGCTCATCCACTGCGGACCGATCCGGCCGGCCTCATCGCCGGTTCTCACTCGCACGTTTTTACTCATGACCAGTGCGCCGGCACCCAGACATTCCCCACCCAGTGCCCCGGCACCCACACGACAGGGCGCGGCGCAGGCGCCACATAGACAACACGCGGCGCGACATACACAGCCGGCGGCGGGGGCGGCGGAACGTAGACAACCGGAGGCGGCGGCACATACACAACCGGCGGCGGAACAACGACCGGAGGCGGTACGACAACAACCGGTTTCGGTGCAACCACGACCGTCGTGCTGCCCGTCGTAACGACGCCGGTAGTCGTGACCGTTCCGCTCGTCGTCACGGTGTTGCCGTGCGTGCCCGTCGTGCTCGTCGACGTTGTCACGACGCCCGGTGCTACACGCGTCGCCGTGCCGGAATGATTGACGGTTCCGCCATCAGACCCGGTCACCGTGCCGGAACGTGAGCACGACGCGCCCGCGCAGTTGGTCGATGCCGAGTGGTTGACCGTGTTGCCGTTCGAGCCCGTGACCGACCCGGACGACGAATACTGGCCGGGCGCGGTTTTGGTCACATCGCCTGAGGTCGTGGCTGTTTTACCGTCGGGTCCGGTGAGGGTGCCGGTGTGGGAACACGTGCCGCCCGCACAGTTGGTGTCGCCGGCGTGCTGGACCTGGTTGCCGTAGCGCCCCGTCGCGGTGCCCGAATTCGAGAACTGGCCCGGCGCGTTGCGGGTCACCGTGCCCGTGTTGGTCGCCACGCCACCGTAGGGGCCGGCCACGCCGCCAGCATGCGAACAGCTACCGCCGCCACACGAGCCGTAACGCGCGCCGTTATAGGTGCCACGCGAGGTGTAGGCGGTGCCGTGCTGCGACCAGGCGAAAGCAGAAGCGCTGCTGAGCGCGAGCACGGTAACGGTTGCGGTGAGCGCGAGCTTGCGCAGCGCGCCACGTACGGATGCGGCGGGCGTCACGGAGGCAGGAGAAGCGGCGGTGGCTGCGACGACGAACGAACAGTTTTTCACGGTATGTCCTTCTTGATTTCGGGCCACTTCTGCGCACTGCGGCGTGGCGACAAACGGACTATAGGAGGACGCCTGGATTTAATCAGCAGCGAAGATATGTCACCCTGTTTCACCACGACAGAGGCCCGCTGGGCAAGGCTTTCCGGGCGATTCGGAGGCGCCGCGACATAAGCTGACATAAATTGTTTCAGGGGCAGACTCCGCCCGTCCCGCGCGTGGGACCAAGCGCTTCAGCGGGCCAGTTTCGACAGCGCCGCGACACTTTTCCGAAATACACATGTCGTAGGGTTCGATGAACACAACGGCGAAAGCCGCTTGCGTATCCCCCGCTTACTCTTCCTCAAGAGGCGCTCATGTCGGCAAAACGCGAGTCGAAATCCCAGGCCAAGGCAAAAGAAAGCACGGCGAAAGCAGAAGGCAAACGAAAGTCGCCCAGCAAGGCTGCGGCATCCGGCAAAAAGGCTACTGCGCTAGCCAGCAGTTCGAACCAGCCCGTGGCGAGCGTCGGCGCGACGGCGCTCCGTCCGCGGATGCTGGACAAGCCCGTGTTCGCACAGCCTCAGCCGACCGCGGACCCGACGGTGTTTCGTGTGCCTCATCCATCGGACGACGCGGCCTATAAGGAAATCGACAAGCTCAATGCAGAGCACAAACTGTTTCCGTTGCCGTTTCCCGCACCACGAGGCGGCGTGGAGCCTCAGCTCACGCTGGCCGAGGTCATGGGCGGCAACGCAACCGCCATCGACAGGATCACAGCCGCCGGACAATTGGTGTTTCATGCGCTGGGAGATTGCGGCAATACGAAAGGCCCGGCGACGCAGAACGAAGTGGCCGACAAATTGACCGCCGATTTCAACGAAGCCAACGCCAGTGAGGTGCCGCAGTTCGCCTTGTTGCTCGGCGACGTCGTCTATAGCTTCGGCGAGAGCCAGTACTATTACGATCAGTTTTACGAACCGTATCGGGACTACCCGGCGCCGATCCTCGCCTGCGCCGGCAATCATGACGGAATGGTCTCGCCGGAAGCGCACGCCGCGAGTCTCACTGCGTTCCTGCGAAATTTCTGTGCGGAGACGTTCGCCGTTACGCCCGAAGCCGGTGGCTTGTCGCGCACCGCGCAAATCCAGCCCGGCGTCTTCTTCACGCTCGAAGCGCCATTCGTGCGCGTGCTGGTGATTTACAGCAACACGCTCGAAGATCCCGGTGTGATTTCAGACCCGAAGATCGGGAGTACTCAGCTCGATTTTCTCGACGCCGCGCTCAAGCGCGTCAAGGCCGAGCAGTTCACTGGCGCCCTGCTGATCGCGGATCACCATCCGCCGTACAGCGCGGGCGGACACGGGTCGAGCGTCGATATGCTGGCGCAGATCGACAAGGTGTGCGAAGCCAACGGTGTGTGGCCGCATGCATTTCTGTCCGGCCATGCACACAATTATCAACGCTTCACGCGCACGCGAAATGCGGACGGCACGCAGATTCCCTACCTCGTGTGCGGGAATGGCGGACACGGTTTAGTCAAGCTCGCTGCACAAGGTGCGCCCGCCATCCGTGCGCCGCAAATCATGCAGGCGGCTTCAGCCACTACCGATCAGGTCGTGCTGGAAAACTATGACGACACCAACTACGGCTATCTGCGCGTGGTCGTGACCGCGACGCAGTTGCGTATCGAGTATCACTCGGCGTCCGACGGCCTCAACACGAAAGCGCCGAACGACTATGTAACGATCAACCTCGCCGAGCGCAAAGTGGCTCATTTCGTCGCATCCGATTTGGGGCGTCCGATGGCTGCCCGGGCCGTGCGAGCTTTGCTGCGCCGCTAGCGGCGAAGAACGAGGGACGTGTTTCAGGGACCGCGCTCGTGGCCGCAACACGTATTCCGCCGCGATGCCGGATAAAAAGCATCAGGACTACGTTTTTCCGCAAACGCGCGTTTGCACAAAATCACCTGTTTTTACCGGGGCAAAACCATGTAATCTCTCGGTTTTCTTCCGGCATCAAAACAGATGAGTCGAGCGTTGGCGAGCGAACAACTTCAACAAACGGCGGCGCACACGCGGCGCCGGCCCATCGTTCTTCGTTTTCACTGCACCGTGGCGTTGCTGGCGTGTGGGGTCGCCGCCGTCGCACGCCCCGCTTTCGCAGCCGAATCCGCGTGCAGCGCAGAAGCCGGGCCAGCCGGCCGCCCCTCCGTCGGCCTCGTGCTGTCGGGCGGCGGCGCGCGCGGCTATGCCCACCTCGGCGTACTGAAGGTGCTCGAGGAAAACCGCATCCCGGTCGATTGCATCGCCGCCACCAGCATGGGCTCCGTGGTCGGCGGCCTGTATGCGAGCGGTATGACGGCGCAGGACATGCAAAACCGCCTCGCGGGCATCAATCTCGCGGACATCGCGTTCGACGTCACCGACCGTGCCGACCTGCCGCAATCGCGCCGTGAAGACGAGCGGCTGTATGTGAACAGCCTTTCGCTCGGCTTCGGCACCAATGGCTTCCGCTTGCCGGTCGGGCTCGTGCAGGGCAATCGTTTGCAGGCGCTGCTGCAGGACTGGACGTCCGCCGTACCGGGCAACGTCTCGTTCGACCGGCTGCCGATCCCCTATCGCGCGATCGCAACCGATCTGCGCACCGGCCAGAAGGTGGTGCTCGATCGCGGTTCGCTGCCGCAAGCGATTCGCGCCAGCATGGCGTTGCCCGGCCTGTTCGCTCCGGCCGATATCGACGGGCGCACGCTGGTGGACGGCGGCATCGTCAGCAATCTGCCGATCGAAACGGCGCGCGATATGGGCGCGAAAGTCGTGATCGCGGTCGATATCGGCTCGCCGCTGCGACCGCTGGATGCGCTGGCTTCGCCCGCCGACGTGATGCAGCAGATGATCGGCATTCTGATTCACCAGAACGTTGCGCGGCAACGTGAACAGCTGCAGGCCGGTGACGTCCTGATCGAACCGGCGCTCGGCTCGCTGAGCTTCACCGATTTTGCCAACGCCAGCCAGGCCATCGCCGCCGGTGCTGCTGCCACGCGCGCGGCCATGCCGCAGCTTCAGCATCTGGCGCTTTCGCCCGCCGACTACGCCGCGTGGCGCGCCCGGCACGGTGTGCCCGCGGCGCATCCGGTACGGATCACGCAGATCGAGATCGCCTCGCAGGGCTACGTACCTGAGGCACGTATTCGCGCCGCACTGCATGTCAAAACCGGCGATGTCTACGATCCGGTCGCGCTCAACAAGGACTTGCTGGCGCTCACCACCGCGGGTGACTTCGACAGCGTGAGCCAGCAACTCGTCGACGACGGCGACGCGCACACGCTCATTGTTTCCGCGCAGCAGAAGCTGTGGGGACCGAATTTCCTGCTGTTCGGGCTGGGTTTGTCGAGCAGCTCGACAGATGAAGGCGGCTTCCGGCTGCATCTCGGTTATCGCCGCCCGTGGCTCACGTCGTCAGGGCTCGAAGGGCGAGTGGACGGGACCGTCGGCAGCGATCTGATCGACCTGCATGCGGAGCTGCGGCAGCCACTGTCGAGTTCTTTTGGCTATTACGTGGCGCCTTATCTCGAGTTTCAGCGCCGCTATGCCAATCTCTACGACGATTCCGGCAACGTCAAGATCACGCAATACAGCTTGCAAACCGAGCGCGCCGGGGTCGACTTCGGCGTACCGCTCGCCCGTCTCGGCGACTTCCGTATCGGCGTGGCATACGCTCATGGCTACGCGTCGCCGCAATACAACTTGCCGCTCGAGGACGCGTTCAACTCGCCGTTGCTGTTCCCCGATATCTACGGACGGCAGCTTAGCGCGCGCGCACGTCTCGTGATCGATCAGCTCGACGATCCGCTGTTTGCCCGCAAAGGTTATTTCGGCGAACTACGCGTGGAACGTTCGTTGTTCGCGGGCAGCGACAGCTTCACCGAGGTATACGGAAAAAGCCTTGTTGCAGCGAGTTATGGACGGCACAGCATCAACGCAAGCATCGAAGCGGGTAATGACTTCGGCGGCACCAATCTGACGAATCCGTTCGGCTTCACACTGGGTGGCTTCCAGCATCTGTCGGCCTATGCCGCCGACCAACTGTCCGGCAACTCGATGGTGTACGGCCAGATCACCTATATGAATCAGCTCGCCACGTTCAATGCGTCGCCGATTCGCGGTCTGTTTGCGGGGCTGAGCCTTGAAGCCGGCAACGTCTGGAACCGCGATTCGCAGTTCGGCAGCGGGCCACTGAAGCGCAGCGTGACTGCCTTCACCGCGATGACCAGTTCATTCGGACCGATCTATCTGGGCGTAGCGTTCGCACCGGGCGGCCGTCATAACTTTTACTTCCAGTTGGGACATACCTATTGACGCTGCGCGGGTACGGTGTGTTTTGTGTTTCACGCCACTGTGCCCACCGGCCAGCTCATTTCGAAGCGTGCTCCGCCTAGCATCAACGGATCGGTCACGGCGATCCGGCCATGGTGGGCGCGCAGCACCTGTTGCGTAATCGCGAGACCCAACCCGTAGCCGCCAGTCTGACGATCGAGCCGCACGAAGGCACTGAAAATGCGTTCGCGCTGTTCAGGCGGCACGCCTGCGCCATCGTCTTCCACGTAGATTTCCACGTTGCCATGCTTGACGCTCAATCCGACCATGATCCGCGAATGGGCGTATTTGCTCGCGTTGCGCAGCAAGTTTCGCATTGCGTAGGACATGAGACGCTTGTCCATCACCACGCGTAGCGATGCGTCGACGTCTGCTTGCGGGACGAGTTGCTTGTCCGCGTACAGCAGCGTGGCGTCGGTGATCTGGCTGTCGAACCATGCCGTGAGCAAGGTGGATTCGAGGTTCGATTGCAGGGAGCTGTATTCGAGGCGCGCGTAGGTCAGGCTCATGTCGATGAGCTCGTCGAGCTCGGTGACGTCCTGGTCGATGCTCGCTAATGCGCTGTTGTACTCGGCCGCGGACGCGGGTTCGCGGAGGTTTTCTAGCGCGAAGCGCACGCGGGCCAAAGGTGTGCGCAGCTCATGAGAGATGCCGTTGGTGAGTTCGCGCTGTGCGGCGATCAGGCGTTCCATGCGTTCGGCAAGGGCGTTTAACGTGCGGGCCAGTGGGCCGATTATGACGCTGTGCGATTCGCGGGCGCGGGTGTTGAAGCGGCCGCCTGTGAAGTCGATTGCGCGTTCGCGGACCATTACCAGGTCTAGCCAGACTGGGCGCATCCAGCGGTAGGCGGTTACTGCTGGTAGCAGTAGGGTTGCCAATGTGATTGGGATTGATGCTTTTGGTGTTGTTAGTGTTTGCCAGATTGATGGTGAGGTTTTTAGTGTCAGGGCTAAGGTTGCTATTGATGCTGCTAGCACCAGTACTGTCAGTGTCAGTAGGCGTGTGTAGACGCGCAGGTATAGCCTCGACCAGCTCGGGATTCTGTCTGCTCGGGTGTCCGTCCATGAGCGGCGGAAACGGTGCCAGCGCCATTTTCCATAGCGGTAGGGGGTTAGTTTTTTTTGCTCCGCTGGGGGTGGCATTTTTTTTCTCTTCGCGTTCTTTAATGCGTTAGTGGTCTATTAGTGTTGCCCCTGTGCGGGGCGGCACTTACTTTCTTTGCCGCCGCAAAGAAAGTAAGCAAAGAAAGCGGCTAGAAGCCCCTGCTAAGCGGGTCCCGCAGCTCGCTCAGGGTAGTGGTGCGACTGGAATCTGTGTTCATGCCCATGCATAAGCTTGTGACAAGGGCGTCATACTTCCGGCGGCGCTGCGCGCGCCGAAGCGTTCTTCTTAAAACCAATCGGCAGTTTAGCTTGGTTTCTTCGGTGCGATGTCGGTGGTTTGCTTTGCCCTTCCGCTCGCCGCTTACGCCCTCTGCACGAACGCCAAGGTTTGCTCCGCTACCCTGTCTCGTTCGTTGTCCAGTGTGATCATGTGGTAGCTGTCGGTCAAGCGTACCAAGGTCACGGCGCGGCTTCCCAAGTGTTCGCACACGAATTCCGCGGAACGGATGCTCGTCACCTCGTCTTCTTCCGAATGCATGACCAGGGTCTCGCATGTCACGCGGCTCAGGGCTCGCTTCACCGCGAAGCGCATCCAGTCAACCTGCTCGATCGCCGCCAACGGCACATACGGATAGTGGACACCACTCCCCTTCTGCAGATGACGGCGGATCAGGTTGCGTATGCGCGCGTTCTTGATGCCGAACGGCTCGCCCTCCGGGACGCGAATCAATCGGCGCAGGCCCGGTACGCAATACATCAGGTACCGCAAGGGACGCAGGCGTGAACCGCCCCAGCCGTCGAGGAATAGCGGCGGCGAAAGCAGAATCAGACGCCCTGTCGTCATGCGCTCCCGCGCACTCAACATCAATGCAAGCAAGGCCCCCATCGAAATACCCGCCACGTCGACTCGCTCGTAACGTTTAGCCAGTTCGCGGTAGGTGCGGCTCAGCAACTGCATGTAGTCGCTCAACGTCACGCGGCTCAATGCGTCGGGGTTCGAACCGTGGCCCGGCAGCGACGGCAAATGCACGTCGCAACCGATCTGCTCGAACTTGCGGTCGAGCGCGCCGAAATCATGGCGTGTGCCACCCAAGCCGTGAATCATCAACACGGCATGGCGGGAAAGTGGGGAAACGCGAGCGGACATCGATAAGCCTGTCATTACACAAGGCTGCGATGCTAATCATCCCCGTCTCGCGTGACTGTCGATTTGATGCCGCGTTTGTGGAGTTTTGTCGGCCGATATTTCGACGTATTACTCAATTGAAACTCAATGCGGACTCCGTCGAACTGCGACCACACTCAAGCGCAACTGCCGTAAGCCTCGTCAATCCCACGCCGATTTGCTGAACTGGTAGCCCTTGCCGCGTATCGTCTTAATGCGCTGCGGAGTGCTAGCGTCGTCATGCAGCTTGCGGCGCAGCTTGGAAATGCCGCCGTCGATCGTGCGGTCGAGGCCGTCGAATTCGATACCGCGCAATTGCCGCATGAGCTCGTCGCGGCTCACCACCTCGCCCGCGCTACTCACCAAGGCCCACAGCAAATCGAATTCGGCCGATGTCAGATCGGGCAGGCTGCCGTCCGGCAGCTTGACCGTGCGGCTGGCCCGGCTGATCTCGAACTTGCCAAAGGTATAGCTCTCCGGGCGGCCGGACTCCGGCGTGCGTGCGCTCACGCGGCGCAACTGCGCCTTGATGCGCGCCAGCAGCACGCGTGGCTCGACAGGCTTGTGCACGTAGTCGTCCGCACCGAATTCGAGGCCCAGCACTTCGTCGAATTGCTCGTCGCGCGCGGTCACCATGATGATCACGCCGTCGAATTGCTCGCGCGCCTCGCGGCAAATCTGGAACCCATCCTTGCCGGGAAGGTTCACGTCGAGAATCACCAGGTCCGGGCGGCGTTTGAGAATCGCCGGCACGGCGTCGTTACCGTGCAGCACGGCCTCGACTTCGTATTCGTGTTTGCGCAGATAACCGGCGACCAGCGCGGACAAGCGGTCATCGTCTTCGACAAGCAGGATCCGGAATGGCATGGGACGAATCGTTCAGGGCTAACTCATTTAATAGCGGCGGGCAACAGTGTGGAGCGCTGCACGGCCAGCAAGCGACGGCGCCGCTCAGCACGCGCATCCGCACGGCGCGGACCCGGCCGGCAACGAACCGGACGAGGCGGCTCGACGCACAGCATAGCGGATGCGCCGCACATCATGCGACATGCGCGACAAAACTCGACAAACACTCAAGCAATTCGACACGGTAGCGCAATCCCCGCCACTAGCATCGCCTCGTTGAAATAGCCAAGGGATCTGCCATGACGACCGTTTCCAACCAGGGGGCTCGCGCCCGCTCGCCGTGGTTCGCGAGAGCCACTGCGTCCTTTGCGGTCATTCAGCAAGCCGCTCATGCACTCTATCCCGGCACCAGCGTGTTTCATCGCTGGCGCCGCCTGCGCTTATGGCTGCGCTCGCTGATGTCGTGGCGTTCGACGCAAGTATGGCTCAAAGGCTGCGCCATTTCACCCTTGCAAGATCTGGTGCGACGTCATCCCACCGCGCTCGAACGCATGCATCGACCGTTCCTTCATACCCGCTTCAGTCCGCGCGAACGCCTCACGGCGAGCCTCGATCATCATGCGCTGACCCAGCAGCGCGTGCCGCAACTTGCCGCGCGCATCGCCGCAGCCGGCTCGGCGCCGATCGCATCGTTTGAGGTAGGCGCCGAACGCTGGCACGTGTCGCTCGAGTCGATCGAACAGTTTCAGAAGGAAGGCGACTGGACTTTGTGCATCCGCGATGCGCGGGACCGGCGCATTGTCTCCTGCACCTTCAGCCTCGCCTATCTCGGCGGCAAAGTGCGGCGGCCGCGTCTTTGCATCGGCTCCGTCCAGGGTCCGGACACGTCGGTCAATGGCCGCGAGCTGTTTCGCGCGCTCACCAAGCGTTGGTACGGACTACGGCCGAAAGTGCTGGTGATTTACCTCGCGCAATGTGTCGCCGCGGCGCTCGATGCAGGCGGCACCTTCATCGTTTCGAAGCAGGCGCACATCTACGCGAACTGGCGCTATTGCCTGAGAAAGCGTCGCGTGGCCGCGGACTACGATCGGCTGTCGATCGAGTGCGGGGCGCTCGCGCGCTGGAATGGCTGGTTCGTTCTCGCACCGCCGGCACGTTATCTGGCTGAACGTCAGGGCGACAATACCGGCAGCGCAATCCGTCGCAAGCGCTACGCATTGCGAAGCGCACTCGCCGCGCAAATCCGCGTCAGCGTCTCAGCAAGCAAAGCGAGCCGGCTCTGCCTGCCTCGCGTTGTCGCTTGAATCCATTGCGATTTTTTTATTGACAAGACGTGCGGCAAAACGGCACACTCATTCGCATGTTGACGCACACCTCCATCGCAGTCGCGATTAAAAACCGAACAATGCATGCCATCATCGGCAGGCGTTTGGGAGCATGTGCGCGTTAGCAGTCTGAATCTGCAAACAGGACCCAAAGGCCCCGCCGGTAACGGAAGGGGCCTTTTGTTTTGTAGGTGCCTCCGCCCGCCGGCTCGATGACGGAGAGCAAGATGGATCAGGCAAGCCCGCAGTGCATGGACGACGACTCAAGTCTGTCTGGATATCAACCGGACGAGCGTCTGCCGAAGGTAGTCGTACATTTTTCCGTAGTGCGAGGCGCGACGCTGACGTGGCGTGTCGATGCCGACAGCACGCTCAGTGTTCAAGGCGCGCGCCTATGGCTCACGCGCGTCAGCTCGCCTTACGATCATTGGCTCGAACCCGGCAACGAGTTCCGGCTGCAACGCGGCGAACGCGTGTGGCTCAGCACGGATAGCGAACGCACCGCGCGCGTGTCGTTGAGTTGCGCGCTGCCCGCCCAACGCGGTTTCATCAGGCGATGGCTGGGGCGGCTCGCATGGTTGGGCCTCGGGCCACCGGCGGCTCGATAGCACGCCCCTCGCGATTCGAACTTCGTACTTTCGTGCCGTAGAAAAGCAAACACCCCTGCAATGAGGGGTGTTTGCTGACGTGGCATTGACTGCGCCACCTGATGTGGTGCCACCTATTGCGGCGTCACCTGCACGGCCGCTGCCGAAACGAATACCGCGTGAATCGTATCGCCGACCTTGACGCCCTTCAGGTCGACGTCCGGTCCGACTTGGAGCGTTTGTGTCTGATACGCGCCGCGCAGCGTAACGAGGCGCTTCTTGTGATCGATCTTCTGCACGGTGGCGAGCACTTCGACCTGACGCGCTGATGCAAATCCACCCGAGGCCGGGGCATACACCTGGGTATCGACGCGCGCACGAATGCCCTTGTCCGGACCGGCGACCTTGTCTGCCTTCACCAGCAACGCATTCTTGTAGAGCACGTCCACCCGATCACCGATCTTCAGTTGATCGAAGCCCGCGACTTCCTGGCTCACCAGCACGACCACCACATTGCCGCCCGGCCCTTTGAGCGTGAGCGTGCGGGTGCCCGGATCGATACCGACGATCTGCGCCTTCACGTGCACCGGTTGCACTGCGCTGACGATTCCCTGCGCGGCACTGGCCATCGCATCTTGCGCCCATGCCGGTTGTGCCGCGGCGAAAGCCGCTACCATCAACGCTGCTCCAATCGTCGCTGCCTTCATTTACTCTCTCCTCGAGAAATTGTTCGATCTGGCGTGACGGCGATCTGAAACCGCAGGATGCCGATTAACGCCACGAATGCATACAGTTTCGGGGTGACAATTACTAAAAGGGTACGGCGCAACGATTGTACATGCCTTACAAGAAGCTACGGCCGTTTATATTGCTGATTTTAAAATCAGCGTGCGGCATGCTGCAAAATGCCACAACGTGCCGTCGTAGCGGCACCTAGCGAGTTGACAGCATTGCTTTAACCTGCCAGATCATCTATATATGGCGACAATACTCGCCATGCATAAAGCATTAAATACGTACTGCATGGCGACCCAATGGTTTCATTATTCTTTTATCGACGACATTCGCCGCAATGCAATAGGAAACCGCATTAACACCGATTAAACATCAATTCAATAGCCTGTGAATTCACGCGCCGCGCAAAATAAAACAGCCCCGTCGCCTGAGCGAAGGGGCTGTTCGTTATGCGGCTACGGGACTGCTATACGCGAAGCGTCGACACGCAAGATGCTGCGGCACTTCCCCGCGCAAACGCCAAACCGTTACACACGTTCGATCGCGATCGCGATGCCTTGACCGACACCGATACACATCGTGCACAGCGCAAAACGGCCTTGCGTGCGGTGCAGTTGATACATCGCGGTGGTCACCAGACGCGCGCCGCTCATGCCGAGCGGGTGGCCGAGCGCGATCGCGCCGCCGTTCGGATTCACGCGCGCGTCGTCGTCGGCCACGCCGAGTGCGCGCAGCACCGCGAGGCCTTGCGACGCGAACGCTTCGTTCAGTTCGATCACGTCGAATTGATCGATGGTCATGTTCAGACGCGCCAGCAACTTCTGCGTGGCCGGCGCCGGGCCGATGCCCATCACGCGCGGCGCGACGCCTGCCGTTGCGATACCGAGCACGCGTGCACGCGGCGTGAGGCCGAAGCGCCTGGCGGTCTCTTCATTCGCGAGCAGCAAAGCCGCCGCGCCGTCGTTCACGCCCGACGCATTGCCCGCCGTGACCGTGCCGTCCGGACGCACCACGCCCTTGAGTTTGGCGAGCGTTTCGAGGCTCGTCTCACGCGGATGCTCGTCTTGCAACACCGTGATCGGATCACCCTTCTTCTGCGCGATGGTCACGCCGACGATTTCCTGCGCGAGCGTGCCGTCGCGTTGTGCGCGTGCTGCTTTCTGCTGACTGCGCAGCGCAAACGCGTCCTGATCGGCACGGCTGATCTTGTAATCGGTGGCGACGTTTTCGCCGGTCTCGGGCATCGAATCGACGCCGTACATCTGCTTCATCAGCGGATTCACGAAACGCCAGCCGATCGTCGTGTCGAAGATATCGGCCTGGCGCGAAAACGCGCTGGTGGCCTTGCCCATCACGAACGGCGCACGGCTCATGCTTTCGACGCCGCCGGCCAGCATCAACGCAGCCTCGCCCGACTTGATCGCGCGTGCGGCAATGCCGACGGCGTCCATGCCCGAGCCGCACAGGCGGTTCACCGTGGAGCCCGGCACGCCTTGCGGCAAACCGGCCAGCAACAACGACATGCGCGCGACGTTGCGGTTGTCTTCACCGGCCTGGTTCGCGCAGCCGTAGATCACGTCGTCAATCGCGTTCCAGTCGACGTCCTTGTTGCGCTCCATCAGCGCTTTGAGCGGCACCGCGCCCAGATCGTCGGCGCGAACCGACGACAGCGAACCCGCATAGCGGCCAATGGGGGTGCGAATCGCGTCGCACAGGAATGCTTCGGTCATGTGATGTCTCCAGTTGATGTGCTGCATGCGCTGCGCCGCTAGCGGATATCGGTTCGTGACGCCGGCCGCTCGCGCGTGACGCGCGCTGGATACCGTGCGGTATCGACCCGGCTGACGCAACGGGAACGGTCACATAGCAGCCGTCGCGACTGATCAGCTTAGCGCAGGATGATGAACGATGGGCTCAGGATCTTAGTCATTTGTTCTATACACGAACACAAGGTCATATATCGAACAACTTAGGCTCGATAATAGGCGTGTGCCCGAAACCATGTCAAGCAAAGCCGGCCTCGAACCAGGGAATATCTGCAGGCCGGTGGCGTCTAGCCGTGACCCGCCAAAAGGTCTGAAGATTGACGCGCTCATGCCGGCAAGCGTGTTCTTACGCCTGCCGGCATGAGGCTTTGGACGGTTCTGCTGTCCGGGATGCCATGATTGAAATGGCAGCTTCAACACGCGCGTTATCAGCGGATCTGAATACCCTCGTCGGCGATATAGCCGCGAATCACATCGGCAAAGCTCTGGTCGCCGGTCAAGCCGAGCCGTTCGGCACGCGAAGGGTCCCACTGCCCCGGCCAGCTGCCGACGATCTTCTCCACCCGCGCATCCGGCTGCCACACGATCCGCTTCGCGGCCTCTTCTCCCGCTACTTCGCGCAGCGCCGCCACCATCTCGTCGACGCTCACCGAAATCCCCGGCAGATTCAGCACACGCTGGTTGCCGAGCGCAGCGGCATCGATTTCGAGTCCGGCGATCAGGCTTTCTATGGCCTTGCGCGGCGACAGCAGCCACAAACGCGTCGTGCCCGCTACCGGGCACACCGCCGCTTCGCCGTTCAGCGGCTCGCGAATGATGCCGCTCGCGAACGACGAGGCCGCCGCATTCGGCTTGCCCGGGCGCACGCTAATCGTGGGCAGGCGCAATACCCGCCCGTCGACGAAACCCCGCCGCGTGTAGTCGTTGAGCAACAACTCTGCGATCGCCTTCTGCGCACCGTACGACGATTGCGGATTCAGCGCGGTGTCGTCCTGCACGACTGCGGGCAGATCGCCGCCGTACACGGCCACAGAACTCGTAAACACCACACGCGGCGCATGCCCACGCTGCCGGCACGTTTCCAGCAGCAGGCGCGACGCGTCCAGATTGATGCGCATGCCGAGATCGAAATCCGCCTCGGCCTGCCCACTCACGATCGCGGCAAGATGGAAGATGGCCGACGTCCTGTCGTCGATCACGCGCTCGAGCACGCTGCGCTCGGCGATATCGCCCACTTCCGTGCGTACACGCGCATCGCCGAAATCGCTTCCGTGCACCACGTCAAGCAGCACCAGTTCGGTAATCGCTTGCGGCTTGCCGTGCTCATCCTTCACTGAACCGCGCGCCAACAGTTCGCGCGCGAGACGCTGGCCGAGAAAACCCGCACCGCCGGTAATCAGTACTTTCATGATGTGCTTTGTCCTTGCTTGATCGGCTGCTCTGTCGCTTGCTAGCGCGCGGCATTCAGATACGGCTTAAGCCAATCGAGCCCAGCCGATGTGCCGGCCCGCGGGCGGTACTCGCAACCGATGTAGCCGTCGTAGCCTAGCGTGTCGATCAGATCGAACAGGTAGGGATAATTCAGTTCGCCGATATTGGGTTCATGACGTTCCGGCACACCGGCGACCTGAATGTGGCCGATACCTGCCATATCGCGTTTGAGCTTGACCGCGAGGTCGCCCTCGACGATCTGGCAGTGATAACAATCGAACTGCACCTTGAGATTCGGTGCACCCACTTCCGCGCAAATCGCCTGCGCATCATCCTGGCGGTTCAGAAAGAAGCCCGGTATATCGCGCGTATTGATCGGCTCGATCACGACAGTAATGCCGTCCCCTTGCGCGGCCTTCGCGGCATAAGCGAGATTCTTCAGATACACCTCGCGATGCTTCGCCCGCGGTTGATCCGCGCCGATCAAACCGGCCATCACATGCAGTTTGCGATTGCCGAGCACGCGCGTGTAATCGAGCGCGGTTTCGATGCTGCGGCGAAATTCGTCTTCGCGCCCGGGCAGCGAAGCAATGCCGCGTTCGCCCGCGGCCCAGTCGCCGGGCGGCGCATTGAAGAGCGCCTGAGTCAGGCCGTTCGCTTCGAGCCGCGCCTTGATTTCCCCGGCACGGAAATCGTAGGGGAACAGAAACTCAATAGCCTTGAAGCCGTCTTTAGCCGCGGCGGCGAAACGGTCGAGGAAGGCGTGCTCGTTGTACATCATGGTCAAATTCGCAGCAAAGCGAGGCATGGCAGCAACTCCTTTAAAACGGTTTCGTTCAGCGTGCGGAAGCAGCCATGAATGCGTGCTCCGCACGCAAAATCTCACGATGGCGCATGCGTCTACCAGCGCGCGCCGAATACGGTTTTCAGTTCTTCGAGCGCGACTTCGTCGAGCGGCAAGGGTCGTGGGTTCGTCATCAGCCACAGGCGGGCGGTCTCTTCGAGCTCCTCAAGCACATACGACGCCTGCGCCACCGAACGCTCCCACACCACCGGGCCGAGGCGCTCGAGCAACACCGCACGAACGGTGCCGGCGAGTGCGGCGATCTGCTCGGCCACTTGCAGGTCGCCGGGGCGCTTGTAACGAATCAGGGGGACGTGACCCACTTTCATCACGTAGTACGGCGTGATCGGCGGCAGAACATCGTCGTCGTGCCATACGCCGGCGAGCGTCAACGCAACCAGATGCGTCGAATGCGTGTGGACGATGCCGCGTGCCTCGCCATTGCGTGCGTAAATGCCCCGATGCAGCGCCAGCGTTTTCGACGGCTTGCCGCCGGACACCGCATTGCCGGCGAAATCGACCTTGGCGATATCGGCGGGATCGAGCCGGCCGAGACAGGCATCGGTCGGCGTGATCAGCCAGCCGTCGTCAAGGCGCGCGCTGATGTTGCCCGCGCTACCCACCGTATAGCCGCGTTGATAGAGACTCGCACCGGTCACGCAGATTTCTTCGCGCACGCGTGCTTCGCTCGTCGTGTGGAGTGCGGGTGTGCCGGTCATTGCACGCCTCCATCGAGGTGACGCAGCGCCTTGTCGAAAAAGTCGGTCGTGCCGAAGTTGCCGGATTTCAATGCGAGCGCGAGCGGGTCGGCGTCCGTCGTTGCAGTGGCGGGCACGCCGGGATCGATCTGCGCGCCGATCCGCAACGTGCGCACGTCGAGCGCCTGCACTACGGCGCCCGAGGTTTCACCGCCCGCCACCACGAACTTGCGCACGCCGCGTTCGTGCAAACCGCGTGCGATCGACGCCAGCGTGGATTCAACCAGGTGTCCCGCTTCGTTGACGCCGAGCTCGCGTTGCACCGCTTTGACTTCGTCGGGCGTGGCGGTCGCGTAGATCAATACGGGCTCGGCTTTGTCCAGGTACGGCTGCGCAAAGGCCAGCGCCTGCTCGATCACCGGTTCGCCGCGTGCCGCCGCCAGCGGATCGATGCGGAACGCGGGCCGTGTTTCGCGCCAGACCGCCACTTGCGCGTTAGTCGCTTTCGAAGCACTGCCGGCCAGCACCGCCGACAATCCTTCGACACGCGGCAATTGCGCGGCATCATTGCCTTCCGCAAGCAAACCAGCGCGACGGAAATTGGCGGGCAAACCTAGCGCCACGCCGGAGCCACCGGTGATCAACGTGAGGTCGGCACATGCCTCGCCGAGCACATAAAGATCCGCGTCTGATACTGCGTCGGCAATCGCTATTCGCACGCCATCGCCGCGTAGTGCATCGAGGGAATCGCGTACGGACGACACGCCTTTTGCCACCGTGTCATAACGCACGAGGCCGACTTTCGATCCAGTCTGTCGCTGCAGCACACGCACGAGGTTCGCATCGCGCATCGGCGTCAGCGGATGGTTTTCCATACCCGATTCGTTCAGCAAGGTGTCGCCGACGAACAGATAGCCGCGATAGATCGTGCGGCCGTTCTCGGGAAATGCCGGGCAGGCAATCGTGAAAGCCGTTGCGCCAACCTCTGCGGACAACGCGTCGAGCAAGGCATCCGTGACCGGACCGATGTTGCCGGCGTCGGTCGAATCGAACGTCGAACAATATTTGAAAAAGAACTGGCGGCATCCTTGTGCGCGCAACCAGTCGAGCGCGGCGAGCGATTGCGCGACCGCGTCGGCGGCGGGAATCGTGCGCGATTTCAGCGCGACGACCAGCGCGTCGGCTTGGACGGCATCGTTCGACGCGGGCACGCCGATGGTCTGCACCGTGCGCATGCCGCCGCGCACCAGCATGTTGGCGAGATCGGTGGCGCCGGTGAAATCGTCGGCGATACAGCCGAGCAGCGCGCGTCTGGACGGAGTGGTCATGGCAGGCTCCGCGCTTACTTCGCCGCCGGCAAGTCAATGCCGGGGAAGATCTTGATCACAGCCGAATCGTCCTCGCCACCATGCCCTGCAGTCGACGCCATCATAAACATCTGATGCGCCGCCGCCGATAGGGGCAGCGGGAATTTCGAGCGGCGCGCGGTATCGAGCACGAGACCAAGATCCTTCACGAAGATATCGACCGCCGAGAGCGGCGTGTAATCGCCGCTCAGAATATGCGGCACGCGGTTCTCGAACATCCACGAATTGCCAGCGCTGTGCGTGATCACCTCGTACAGCGCATCAGGATCGACGCCTTCGCGCAAGCCGAGCGCCATCGCCTCGGCGGCCACGGCGATATGCACGCCGGCCAGCAACTGATTGATGATCTTCACCTTCGACCCCGCGCCGTGCGCCGAGCCCAGCCGATAAACCTTGCCCGCCATCGCGGCCAGCACGTCCTCGCACGCGGTATAAGCGGTGTCCGGGCCGGACGTCATCATCGTCATTTCGCCGGACGCGGCGCGCGCCGCGCCACCGGAGACCGGCGCGTCGAGCATTTGCAAACCGGCCGCTTCGATGCGCTTGCCGAGTTCGATCGCGAAGTCCGGAGCGACGGTTGCGCTTGCAATCACCACGCTGCCGGGTTTCATCGCGGCGACCGCGCCTTGCGCGCCGAATAGCACCGCTTCGGTTTGGGCCGCATTCACGACCAGCGTGACGACTACCTCGCATTGCGCGCCGAGCTCGGCAGGCGACGCACAGCCGACGCCGCCCGCCGCCACGAACGCTTGCAGGATCTCGCTGCGCAGATCGCATGCGTGGACCTGAAAACCCGCGCTCAGCAGTGAGCGCGCGACGCCCATGCCCATCGCCCCGAGACCGATAACGCCGACATTTCTGGACATGCCTGACCTCTACTTTGGTTAGCCGCGAGCGCAGCGATAAAACCCAACCCGGCACCCGCGCCGGCTTGGTTCAGCTCAACAAATGCCCGCGTCGGCGAGCCGCCGGGCCGCATTGTTCATATGCGTACTCGCCGCATTGCGCGCCGCCATCGAATCGCCGGCCCGGATCGCCGCGACGATGGCCGCATGCTCTTCGCGCACCTGGCGTGAGAAGTCATCGCGCAGCGCTTCGTTGCGACGGGTGACCAAGGTGCCGGCCTCGAGGTACTGATTCAGGAAGGTGAGTGTCTTGAGGAAATACGGATTGCCGGTGGCCGCGGCGATTACGCGATGGAAAGCGACATCTTCGGCGACGCCGTTCTCGCCTTCGGCCACCACTTCGTCGATCTTCGCGAGGGCGGCGTCGATCGACATCATGTCCGCGTCGCTGCGGCGCATGGCGGCTTCCGAGGCGACTTCCGCCTCGATCGCCCGCCGCAGCGCGAGGATCTGCAGCACCGAGCCGGTTTCGACCGCTTCCGCATAGTCGATGCGCAGCGGCCGGATCGCGCCGTGCGCGGCGATAAACACGCCGCTGCCCTGGCGCGGCTCGACCACGCCCTCGTTTTTCAACCGCGAAATCGCCTCGCGGATCACCGTGCGGCTTACGCCGAACTGCTGCGCCAGCACCGCCTCGGTCGGCAGCTTGCCGACGCGCGCGAAGGTGCCTTTGTCGATCTGCTTGAGCAACTGCTGCGCGACGGTATCGCTCAGCGCGCGGGCAGGAATCTTGTCGAACATGGGGGCCCCGAAGAATCAGGTTGTCGGGTCATCATACAAATTTGAGGCTCGGGCGGCATCGATGCAAACCCTGAGTTTTCTGGGCACGGTCGCGCGACGCCTATGGCGCGCACGTCGTAACGGCCGATCGGACATCAGTCGGCGGTGGTGTTCCTATTCCTTCACTGGCGGCTGCACAGAATCAAATACCTGCCCATGGTCATAGATAAACAGAAACACGCACCCCGTTTCGCTCCTGAAGCCGTGATCGATGGTTCCCGCGCTGGCAATGCCGACCCATCCTGCCGACAGGACCTCGCCGTTCTGAACAGCCTCACCCTCGAGCATGTAAATGAATTCCGGCCCAGTATGGAAATGGTCCGGAAAGGTCACGCCCGGAGCGAATTTCACTAACTGAATTGCGCGGCCGTCCGCGGTGCCGAGGTTTTTGACTTCAACGCCAGGGGCGACGGCCGATCGCTGCCACGGGACCGCTTCGCTGTCGCGGCGGCTAAAGAAGGGAAATGCGGCGATCTCTTTCATCTGGATGTCCCGGCGACGTTAATCCCCAAGCCCGAAAGTCCGTAAAGCGCCCTGACTACGTGATCTCGTGCGCAAGCGCAGCGATCGGCCATGCTAGGCTACGCGTAGAAATGTCCCGCGTGGTATAAATTGCGGCGTCGGGAAAAGAAACATCGAAAGTTCAAGTTGCCTGAATATCCGCGTCCGCTCCGTCGTTTAGGTTAAACGCAGGCGATATAAGGTGGATCGATGATCGACGTTATCCAGCATATTGTCCGGCAGCGGCGCCTGTGCGTCGCCCTATGCGGCTGCGCCGCAGTCGCCGGCTGCATGGTCGGTCCCGACTACCGTACTCCCCCCGCACCCGCTACCGACACCTACACCGCCTCGCCACTGCCCGACCAGACGGCCTCTTCTCCAGGAGCCGCCGGCTTGCCGCAGCGCTTTGTGCCGGGACAGGACATTCCCGCCGCCTGGTGGGCTCTCTTTCATTGCGAGCCGCTCGACGCGCTGATCCGTCAGGCCCTTGTCAACAGTCCAAACATCACCGCGGCGCAGGCCGCCTTGCGGCAGGCACGCGAAAACTTCTCGGCGCAAGCCGGCGGCACCCTTCTGCCTAGCGTCGACGCGCAGCTTGGCGCCACGCGCGAAAAACTGAACGGCATCGCATTCGGCCAACCCGGCGTGGTCGATGAGTTCAATCTGTACAACGCATCGGTGAACGTGTCGTACAAACTCGACGTGTTCGGCGGCTCGCGGCGTGAGCTCGAAGCGCTGCACGCACAAATCGATTACCAGCGTTTCCAGTTGCAAGCCGCCTATCTTGCGATGTCCGCCAACATCGTGACCGCGGCCGTCAAGGAAGCGTCGCTGCGCGCGCAGATCGAGGCAACCGAGCGGATCGCCGCGGAAGAAGACGAGCAACTCGGCGTACTCGGCAAGCAGTTCGAACTGGGCGGCGTGGGCCGCACGGCGGTGCTCGCGCAGCAAACCCTCCTCGCGCAAACTCGCGCCACGCTGCCGCCGCTGCAACAACAGCTCGACCAGACCCGTCACCAGCTCGCCGTGCTGGCCGGCAAATTGCCCAGCGACGCTACATTGCCAGAATTCAGACTCGAGATGTTTTCGTTGCCCGAAGCGCTGCCTGTAAGCCTGCCGTCGGCACTGGTGCAGCAGCGGCCCGACATCCTCGCTGCCGACGCCGTGCTGCATCAGGCCAGCGCGCAAGTCGGCGTGGCGACCGCGGCGATGTATCCGCAGATCACGCTGTCCGCGAGCTACGGCGCCGAGGCCCTGACGCCGGCCCAGGTGTTCAAGGCCGGCAGCACGATCTGGAGCCTGGGCGCCGGTCTGCTGCAACCGGTCTTCCACGGCGGACAACTGAGCGCGCAGAAGCGCGCGGCCGAGGCGGCATACGAACAGGCCGATGCGCAATATCGTGAAACGGTGCTGCTGGCGTTCCAGAACGTCGCGGACTCGCTGCGCGCGCTCGATCACGACGCGACCGGCCTGAAAGCGCAGACGGACGCCTGGCGCTCCGCCAGCGATTCGCTCGAACTGACGCGCGGGCAGTATCGCGTCGGCGGCGTGAGCTACCTGGCGCTCCTCGATGCCCAACGCCAGTATCAGCAAACGGTGGTGAGCCTCGCGCAGGCCCAGGCCTCCCGCTACGCCGACACCGCGGCCCTCTTCCAGGCGCTCGGTGGCGGCTGGTGGAACGCTGCCGCGCCGACCGCCGCTGCGACGACGCAATGACCGTCGCAATAACTGACGCATTGACATAGCCAGACAGAACGCTCGCCGTACCGCTCTTTGCAACACGCGCTGTTAGACACGAAGGCATGCAAGGTCCGGCGCTTCGCCCAATGCCGTGCAAAGGACATCACGATGACCGAAAGAAAACCGATGACGAAGCGGATGGTGATCATGCTGATCTGTGTCGGCCTGCTGCTGGCCGCACTCGTCGGCTTCAACCAGTTCCGCTCGTATATGTTCGCCAAGTTCATGGCGGGCAACGCGGCGCCGCCCGCCACCGTTTCGGCGGTCGTCGCCGGTTATCAGTCGTGGCAACCGCAGCTGGCGGCGGTCGGCAGCCTGCGCGCCGTGCGCGGCGTCGACGTTACGACCGAAGTCGCGGGCCTCGTGCGCGAGGTGGCGTTCAGCTCGGGGCAGGAAGCGAAGGCCGGGCAAGTCCTCGTCAGACTCAATGCCGACAGCGACGTGGCGCTGCTCCAGTCGCTCCAGGCTGCAGCAGAACTTGCACAGACGGTCTACACGCGCGACAAGGCGCAGTACGACATCAAGGCCATCGCCAAGGCGCAGCTCGACGCGGACGCCGCCGACCTGAAGGGCAAGAAGGCGCAAGTCGCGCAACAGGCCGCGCTCGTCGACAAGAAGACCATCCGCGCACCGTTTGCGGGGCGTCTCGGCATCACCACGATCAATCCGGGCCAATACATCAATCCGGGCGATGCGATCGTCACGCTGCAAGCGATCGATCCGATCTACGCCGATTTCTACCTGCCGCAACAGCAGCTCGGCCAGCTCGCGATCGGCCAGACCATCGTGGTCGACACCAACGCGTTTAGCGGTCAAACATTCGTGGGCAAGATCCAGTCGCTCAGCCCGAAAGTCGACAGCACCACGCGCAACGTGCAGATCGAAGCGAGCGTGGACAATCACGAGCGCAAGCTGCTGCCGGGCATGTATGCGAACGTGAAAATCGACGCGGGCGCCGGACAGCGCTACCTGACGCTGCCGCAAACCGCGATCACCTACAACCCCTATGGCGCGACCGTGTTCGTCGTCAAGCCGGGCACACAAGCCAATGCGCAAGGCAAGAAGCTGCCCGTCGCGCAGCAGGTGTTCGTCACGCCAGGGCCGACGCGCGGCGATCAGGTCGCGATCCTCAAAGGTGTCGCCGCCGGCACGCAGGTCGTGACGAGTGGGCAACTCAAGCTCAAGAACGGCACGCCGCTCGTCATCAACAACAGCGTGCAGCCCTCGGACAGTCCGAACCCGACGCCGCAGGAACAATAGAGAGACCGCGCGATGACATTCACCGATCTCTTTATCCGGCGGCCCGTGCTTGCATCGGTCGTCAGCCTGCTGATTCTCGTGCTCGGACTGCGCTCGCTGGCGACCCTGAAAGTCAGCCAGTATCCGCAAACCGAAAACGCCGTTGTGACGATCAGCACGGCTTACTACGGGGCGAACGCCGACACCATCGCCGGTTTCATCACGCAGCCGCTCGAGGCGGCAATCGCTCAGGCGCAAGGCATCGACTACATGTCGTCGACGAGCAGCACCGGCGTGTCGACCATTACCGCCACACTGCGCCTGAACTATGACGCGAACCGCGCGCTGACCGAGATCAACACGCAGATCGGCTCGGTGCGCAACCAGTTGCCGCCGCAGGCGCAGCAGCCGGTGCTGACGGTACAGACCGGGCAGACCACTGACGCGATGTACATGGGCTTCTACAGCGACGTGCTGCCGAGCAACAACGTCACGGATTATCTGCTGCGCGTCATCAAGCCCAAGCTCGATTCGATTGAAGGCGTGCAGACGGCGGAAATTCTCGGCGGACGGCAGTTCGCGTTACGCGCGTGGCTCGATTCGACGCGGCTCGCCGCGCACGGCGTGACGGCGAGCGACGTCTTCACGGCGCTCGGCAACAACAATTACCTCGCGACGCTCGGCACGACTAAGGGACAAATGGTCAGCGTCGACCTGAACGCGGGCACGGACCTGCATACCGTCGACGACTTCAAGCAACTCGTCATCAAGCAGAAGAACGGCGCGATCGTGCGCCTCGAAGACGTCGCGAACGTCGTGCTCGGCGCCGACAGCTACGACTTCAACGTCGCGTTCAGCGGCAAGCGTTCGGTGTTCATCGGCATCAAGGTGGCGCCGGACGCCAATATCCTCGATGTCGCCAAACGCGTGAAGGCCGTATTTCCCGGGCTGCAGAAGCAGTTTCCGACCGGCATGACCGGCGAGATCGTTTATGACGCGACCGACTTCGTCAACACGGCCATCGTCGAGGTGATCAAGACGCTGGTCGAGGCGCTGCTGATCGTCACCGCGGTGATTTTCCTGTTCCTCGGCAGCTTCCGCGCGGTCATCGTGCCGCTGATCGCGATGCCTCTGTCGCTCATCGGCACGTTCTTCGTGATGCAGTTGCTCGGCTATTCGATCAATCTGCTGACACTGCTCGCGCTCGTGCTCGCGATCGGGCTCGTCGTGGACGACGCGATCATCGTCGTCGAAAACGTCGATCGCCATATGAAGGAGGAAGGCAAGGCGCCTTTCGATGCCGCGCTGATCGCCGCGCGCGAACTCGGCGGACCAATTCTCGCGATGACTGTCGTGCTGATCGCCGTGTATGTGCCGATCGGTTTTCAGGGCGGCCTGACGGGCGCCCTCTTCACCGAATTCGCCTTCTCGCTCGCCGGCGCGGTGACGGTCTCCGGGGTGATCGCGCTGACGTTGTCGCCGATGATGTGCTCGCGCTTCTTCCGTGCGGACCAGGAGTCCGGGCGCTTCGCGCGTTTCGTCGACCGCCAGTTCGAACGTGTCCATCGTGGCTATGGCCGCCTGTTGCACTCGACGCTCGACACGTGGCCCGTGTTCACCATCATGGGCGCGCTGCTGCTCTGCGGCACGGTCTACCTGTTCATGACCTCGAAGGCGGAGCTTGCGCCGCAGGAGGATCAGGGGATCGTCCTGTCGCAGATCCAGGGGCCGCCGAACGCAACCATCCAGCAGATGCAGATGTACGCGGACCAGGTGTTCGATATCTCCAAGGCGCTGCCTGAATACGCGCAGATGTTCCAGCTCACGGGTGCGCCGACACTCAACCAGGGGATCGGTGGTGTGCTGTTCAAGACATGGGACCAGCGCAGCAAGGGCGCGACCGCCTTGCAGCAGGAACTGCAGCAGAAATGGAATCAGATTTCAGGTGCGCGCGTCGCGGCGTTCCAGTTTCCTCCGCTGCCGGGCTCGCAGGGCTTGCCGGTGCAGTTCGTCATCAGCACGACCGAGCCGTTCGAGAACCTCAACGAAGTTTCGCAGGCAGTCCTGCAAAAAGCCCGCGAGAGCGGGATGTTTTTCTTCGTCGACAGCGATCTCAAGCTCGACAAGCCGGAAGCCACGCTCGTGGTCGATCGCGACAAGGTCGCCTCCCTCGGGCTCTCGCAGAGCGACGTCGGGCAAGCGCTCGGGTCGGCGCTCGGGGGCGGCTATGTCAACTACTTCTCGATCGCCGGGCGCTCGTACAAGGTGATTCCGCAGGTCCTGCAGACCGATCGTCTGAATCCTTCTCAGGTGCTCGACTACTACCTGCGCACGCCGGACGGCAGCGTCATGCCGGCTTCGACGATTGCGCACCTCGAACACAACGTGGTGCCGGAATCGATCAACCACTTCCAGCAACTCAACTCGGCGACGATCTCGGGCGTGATCGTGCCGGGCGTGTCGCAGGGCGAGGTGCTCGATTTTCTGCGCAAGGCGACCACCCAGGTCGCACCGGCAGGCTATGCGGCAGATTATTCGGGCCAGTCGCGGCAGTTCGTACAGGAATCGGGCGGCTTCGTCATCACGCTGCTGCTCGCCACGATCATCGTGTTCCTTGCGCTTGCGGCGCAGTTCGAAAGTTTCCGTGACCCGATCGTGATTCTGGTTTCGGTGCCGATGGCGCTGTTCGGTGCGCTCATCTTCATCAACATCGGCTTGACGACGCTGAACATCTACACGCAGGTCGGGCTCGTCACGCTGATGGGGCTCGTCAGTAAACACGGCATCCTGATCGTCCAGTTCGCCAACGAGCTGCAACACGCCGGCAAGTCGAAGCGCGAAGCCCTGGAGGAAGCGGCGGCCGTGCGGCTGCGCCCGATTCTGATGACCACCGCGGCGATGGTGCTCGGCGTCGTGCCGCTCGTGTTTGCCTCGGGCGCAGGCGCTGCGGGCCGTAACGCGATGGGGCTCGTGATCTTCACGGGGCTATCGATCGGCACCCTTTTTACTTTGTTCGTCGTGCCTGCAATGTATATGTTCCTCGCTGCCGATCATCATCGGGACGCTGCCGCGCAGGAGGCAGGCTAACGTTTAGTCCGCCTCCCGAGTCAACGAATTATTTATAATCAACGACTTAGCCACTAGGTGCAAAGCAGATTTCACTCGTATCGACCTAGGCGCAAAAGCGGGCAATGTTGGCGAAACAAAAGGCTTACGCTATCGTCACGCCTTTGCACCGCATCGCGCCGGCTGAAACGCGCGAACGCTACGCGCCCTTCTTCGAACGCATCTTTCAAGGTCCATGAGCAAAGCCCTGCCACCGCCTTCTGCCGTTCCTGCCAGCGCCGAACCGGCCGCGGACAAACCGGGCGACTCGTATGTGCAGTCGTTCGCGCGAGGCCTCTCGGTGATTCGCGCGTTCAATGCCGCCCGCCCCGAACAGACGCTCACTGACGTCGCCGCGGCCACCGGCCTGACACGCGCCGGCGCACGCCGCATTCTGCTGACCCTGCAGACGCTCGGCTACGTGGAGGCCGACGGCCGCCTGTTCCGCCTCACGCCGAAGATTCTCGATCTGGGCTTCGCGTATCTGACTTCGATGCCGTTCTGGAATCTCGCCGAACCGGTGATGGAAAATCTGTCGTCGCAGGTTCACGAGAGTTGCTCGGCGGCCGTGCTCGACCGAACCGAGATCGTCTACGTGCTGCGCGTGCCGACGCACAAGATTATGACCATCAACCTGTCGATCGGCAGCCGCTTGCCGGCGTATTGCACGTCGATGGGCCGCGTGCTGCTGTCCGCGCTCGACGACGAAGCGCTCGAAGCGACCCTGAGTTCGACGCCGCTCTATGCGCATACGCCGCGCACGGTGACCGACAAGGAGGAGCTGAAAAAGCTGATCGCGCAGGTGCGCCGCCAGGGGTGGGCGATCGTCGACCAGGAACTGGAAGGCGGGTTGATTTCGCTGTCCGCGCCGATTCGCAACCGCCAGGGGCGCGTGATCGCGGCGATGAACATCAGCGGCAATGCTCAGCGCAATTCGGCCAAGCAGATGGTGAAGGCGTTTCTGGAGCCGCTGCAGCAGGCTGCGCAGACGGTCTCGGAGATGGTGGCGCGGCGCGGTTGATTGCGCGCCGGTGGCTTCGATCAGGGCGCGCGCTTCTCGCACGCGCGCCCATTGCGCCTGACGCGGCGCCTCATTAGCAATCCGGGCGCTTCATTGCCCCAGGTACCGCTCCACCAGCCGCGTCCAGAAGGCCGCGCCGACCGGCAGATTGCGGTCGTTGAAATCGTAATGGGGGTTGTGCACCATGCAGCCGTCTTCGCCCGCCCCATTGCCGATCCGCAGGAACGTGCCGGGTCGTTTCTGCAGCATGAAAGCGAAATCTTCGCTGCCCATCAATATGTCGGTCTGCTCGACCACTTTGTCGTTGCCAACCAACTCACGCGCCACCTGCACCGCGAAGTCCGTTTCGGCATCCGAATTGATCACCACCGGATAGCCTTCGATATATTCCACCACCGCTTTGCCGCCATAGCTCGCGGCCTGGCTTTCGGCGAGTTCGGTAATGCGTTTCTTCAGCAGCGTGCGCACTTCGGGGCTGAACGAGCGCACGCTCAATTCCAGCTTCGCGCTGCTCGAAATCACGTTGTTCGCGGTGCCCGCATGCATCGAGCCGACCGTCACCACTGCCGGCTGCGACGGGTCCACGTTACGCGCCACGATCGTCTGCAACGCCATCACGATACTCGCCGCCACGACCACCGGATCGACCGTCAGATGCGGACGCGCCGCATGGCCGCCGACGCCTTCGATCGTGATGATCGCCTTGTCGCCCGCCGACATGAACGGCCCCTTGCGGAACAACATCACGCCCGGTTCGGCACCCGGATGATTGTGCAAACCGAACACGGCGTCGCACGGAAAGCGCTCGAACAGGCCGTCGTTGATCATCTTCATCGCGCCGCTGTCGATGCCGCTTTCTTCGGCCGGCTGGAAGTACAGATGCACGGTGCCCGAGAAATTGCGCGTGGCGGCAAGATGTTGCGCTGCGCCAAGCAGCATCGTCGTGTGGCCGTCGTGACCGCAGGCGTGCATCTTGCCGTGCGTGCCGCTCGCATACGGCAGACCGGTTTGTTCGATGATCGGCAGCGCGTCCATGTCGGCGCGAATGCCGATGCTGCGCGTGCCGTTGCCCACCTTCAGCGTGCCCACCACGCCGGTTTGACCGACTCCGCGCGTAACCTGCCAACCCCATTGTTCGAGCTTCTCCGCCACCAGCGCGCCGGTTTGCACTTCCTCGTAGGCCAATTCCGGATGGTGATGGATGTGATGGCGGATCTCGCGCAGGCTCTCGGTTGCAGGCGCCAGGTCGGACACTTCGGTAAATCGCGCGGCTTCGCTCATCTATCGCTCCATGGAATTCACGCCGCATGACGCGGCAAACAGACGAGCACTATAGCCACGCCATCTTTTTCGAACAAGATACTGTTTCTTGAGCATCATCTCGCGGCGCGATTTGCTGCCCACGCCGGCGGTGCTGCAGTTGGTATCGTGTTTGCAGGAAGCGACCCGGAAGCGCATGGCGGCGGCCGGGTAGTCGAGCCTAGCGAACGTGGGGAGCATGGGAAACGCGGGGAATATCCGCTTCCGCCTGCAAAAAAGCGATCAGCGCGTGCCCCGCGTCTTCCAGTGCTCCGGAGTTATCGATCGTTGTGCATCGAAGCCCTTCCGGCAATGAAAACGGTGCCCGTCGCGCAAGCCTGGCCGCAACCTGTTCCGCCGACTCACGCGCCCGCGCGCCGAGCCGTGCTTCGAGGATATGCGGCGCGGCGTCCACATGCACGACTTCCATGCGCGGATAACGCGCCAACGTATGCTGCAAATGCTGGCGCGACCCGTTGACGACGACCGTGCACCCGCGTGCAAGCCATGCATCGATCTCGATACCGATGCCATACCGCAGTGAATGGCTCGACCATTCGAGCGCGAACAGACCGAGCACTGAACGCGCCGCGAATTCCTCGACGCTCAACGCAACATGCTCTTCACCGTTGCCGCTCGGCCGCGTGATGTAGCGATGCGCAAACAGAATCGGCTCGCCCATCAGGCGGCTGCGCGCAAAACTCAGCAATGAATCCTTGCCCGCGCCGGACGGCCCCATTACATAAATCAAACGACCTGCCATTGTTATTTCACCTCGCGGGTCTGAAACGGCACGCGCTGCCACAAGACGAGCGGCTCACCAGGCGCGGGTTCGACAAAGAGCGCCGCGTGATCGACCGCGAGCGGCCCGAGCGCGGGCGTTTGCGCCTGCCACCATGCAACCAGCGTTGCGCGCTCATCGGCATCGGCGAGAGAACTGGATAGCGTCATGTGAAAACGGAATTCGTCGAAGACGTACGGATAACCCCATTCGATCAGCAGCGCACGTTGCCGCTCACTCAACGGCGCGGCGAGACGGCGCGCGAGATCGGCCGCGGAGGGTCTGGCGCGCAGTGCATCGAGCGAGCGCAATGCACTTGCGGCAACAGCACCAATGTTTGCTTCGCCGTTCTGATCCGCGGGACGCAGCGCGACGAAATCGCCCAGCGTTGCGGCTTCGACCGGCAATGCGAATGGGTTTTGCGTATGCGCCCATTGACGCGTCGCTTCCAGCACATGCTGTTGAGTCACGCCGTCAGCGAGACGAAACGGCGCGACCAGCGTGCCGTGCCAGCCATAGCGACGTGGTGCTTCGGTTAGCTCCGCCAGCGCACGCGCCAGGCCTTCCGGTTGCGGCGATACACAGCGCTCGGCGCTTTCCGCGTCACGCCCCAGCCACGCCGAACCGGCGCTCCACCATACCGACTCGCGCGAAGGCGCGTAATAGACCGCGAACCGTGCGCCGGCACTCCATTCGACCTGATCGCCGGTGTTCCCCACCACCGCGCTCATACTTCATGCTCCACCAGCAACTGCACACGGTCCGCCGCAAAATGCGTGAAGCCGTATTTAATCGGCGTGCCTTCCAGATCGACGTCGACGTTTTCGACCCACAACACCGGCTGCTGCCGGTTGATATTCAAACGCCGCGCCACTTCCGGCTCAGGCAACACGCTGCCGATACGGCTCCACTTGCGCAGGTAATCGGTTACGCCCAATTCGGCCATGGCCTTGGTCACGCCGCCGGTACGCTCCAGCACCTCCGGCAAGTCTGGGAAACGCCCAGCCGGGTACCAGTTACGCGCGAACGTGAGCGGCACGCCATCCGATTCGTGCAAGGTCTCGATCCGGTAGACCGCGGCGCCCGCCCGCAAGCTGAGCGCCTTCGCCACATTCGGCTCGGCCTTCACGCGTGCGGACGACAACATCGTGCCCGCCGCCGCATGGTGCTGCTGCCGCAAGTTTTCTGTAAACCGCGTGCGCCGGCCAATCGAATAGTCGATCGCGCCGGGCTGCACGAAGGTGCCACGCCCCTGCTCGACACTGACGAGGCCCAATGCGGCAAGACCGAGCATGGCGCGGCGCACGGTATGCCGGTTCACGTCGAAGCGTTTGGCCAGTTCGCCCTCGCTCGGCAAACGGCCGTCTTCGCCAAAGCCGCTCGCTGCAATTTCCGCTGCCAGAATCTGTTCGATCTGCCGCCAGACGGCAACGCCCGCGCCGCGTTCGAGCAGCGTGCCCGGCGTCGCGTTGTCGTTCGATGTCATGGTGCTGTCATTCCCTTGGGTTCAAATATTCGCTATGCCATGCATTGTAGTGCGCAAGCCGTGATGGAAATGTGAAACGGCGGCCATGCACGACAACGCTCCGCGAGCATACCCCTAAACGTCTAGACGTTTAGATGAATAGATGCTTAAATGTCCACTCGCTGGATCAACAGGAATTTCGATGAGTGCCACTTCCGCCTCGCCTTCCTCCGCCACGCGGCGCGCATGGATGGCCGTGCTGGCCCGCACCCCGCGCGCCGATCTCGAAGCTGCGCTGCAACGCGCGCTGCAAGGCGCTCCACCTCCTGCTTACGACTGGCTGCGGCCACCCGAAATCGGCCTCGCGATGGTGCGCGGCCGCGTCGGTGGCAGCGGCGACCCGTTCAATCTCGGCGAAGCCACCGTCACGCGCGCCACGTTGCGTTTGCGCGGCACGGGTGATGCAGCCGCAGCCGTCGGCGTAGCGTGCCATCTGGGCCGTGACCGCCGCCGCGCCGAACTGGCCGCGCTTGCCGATGCGTTGCTGCAGATGCCCGAACATTACAGCGCCTTGCACCAGCAACTGATCGCGCCGTTTGCCGAACAGCAAGCCGCGCAACGCGCCGAACGCCAACAGGACGCCGCAGCCACGCGCGTCGAATTCTTCACGATGGTCAGAGGCGATTGATGGAAAACTCGCAGATAGCATTGTCTACCTTGACGCCCGGCTTCGCGGACCCGGTCCACGACACCCAGGCCGTATTCCGCACGCTGCTCGACGCACTGTCGCGTCCGGGCACGGTGGGCGTCGTCGAAAAAGGTTTGCCGGAGGTGCGGGCCACGCGCGCCGCGCTCGCCGCTTTCGCCGCGCTGCTGACCCTGTGCGACTACGCCACGCCCGTCTGGCTCGCACAACCCGATTCGGCACTGGGCTCGGCACTGCGCTTTCATACCGGCGCGCCGCTCGTCGACGAACCAGGGCTTGCTGCCTTCGCCTATATCCACGACGCAAGCGCAATGCCGGCACTGGAAAGCTTTGCACTCGGCGAAGCGGAATCGCCTGAGCACTCGGTGACCTTGCTGATCCGCGTCGAAGCGTTGACAGGCGGTGCACCGATCGTGCTCAGCGGTCCCGGCATTCAGCACACCACGACGATCGCGCCGATCGGTCTGCCCGAGCACTTCTGGCGCGAACGCGCCGCCCTCGCGCCGCTCTTTCCGTGCGGCATCGATTGTTATCTCGTCTGCGACAGCACGCTGATCGGCCTGCCGCGCACAACTCAAGCGAAGGTGAACTGATGTACGTTGCCGTCAAGGGTGGAGAACGCGCGATCGAAGCATCGTGGCGTCTGCTCGACAAGTCGCGCCGCGGCGATACGCGGCTGGCCGAGCTCAGCGTCGCGCAGATTCGCGAGCAATTGCGCCTCGCCGTCGCGCGAGTGATGACCGAAGGTTCGGTCTACGACGAAGAACTCGCCGCACTCGCGATCAAGCAGGCCGCGGGCGATCTGGTTGAAGCGATCTTTCTGCTGCGTGCGTATCGCACCACGTTGCCGCGGTTCGGTTATACGCAGGCGATCGACACGGAAGCCATGCAGGTTGAGCGCCGTATTTCGGCAACGTTCAAGGACGTGCCCGGCGGGCAAATGCTCGGCGCGACTTACGATTACACGCAACGTCTGCTGGATTTTGCGCTGCTTGCCGAAGGCGATGCCGGAAACGATTTGGCCACGACCCCAGCTTCCATTCAAGCCGCCCAGTCCGCAGTTGAAGCCATGCCGCGCGTGGTCACGCTGCTCGACAAGGAAGGCCTGATCGAACAGGAACGCCCCACGCCGGACGCGCCGGAACCGGGTGACCTCTCGCGCGAACCGCTCGCGTTTCCCGCGAGCCGCGCCACGCGTTTGCAGAATCTCGCGCGCGGCGACGAAGGCTTCCTGCTCGCCATGGGCTACGCCACCCAGCGGGGCTACGCGCACACGCATCCGTTTGCCGGCGAGATCCGCTTCGGCACGATCGCCGTCGAAATGGAGCTCGACGAATTGGGCGAAGCCGTTGAAATCGGCGATATCGATGTCACCGAATGCCAGATGATCAACCAGTTCGCCGGCAGCAGCGAGGTGCCGCCTACTTTCACGCAAGGCTATGGTCTCGCATTCGGACACTCGGAACGCAAAGCGATGGCCATGGCACTCGTGGATCGCGCGTTGCGCGCCGAGGAACTCGGCGAAACGCTCGCCTCGCCGACGCAGGACATCGAATTCATGCTTTCGCATAGCGACAACGTCGAAGCGTCCGGCTTCGTTCAGCATCTGAAGTTGCCTCACTACGTCGACTTCCAGTCCGAACTCGAACTCGTGCGGCGACTGCGGGCGCAACACAGCGCAGACGGCCAGGATCTGCGCAAGGATCACGATCAGCAGGAGCAAGCGGCATGAACGCGCCGGCCACATCTCACACCACCGCGTCGTACGACAGCGCCGCGGACGGCTACAACTTCGCCTACCTCGACGAACAGACCAAGCGCATGCTGCGCCGCGCGTTGCTCAAGGCCGTCGCGGTGCCGGGCTATCAGGTGCCGTTCGGCTCGCGGGAAATGCCCCTGCCGTACGGCTGGGGCACGGGCGGCATTCAGGTGACCGCGGCGATCATCGGCAGCAACGATACGCTGAAGGTCATCGATCAGGGTTCCGACGAAACCACTAACGCGGTCAACATCCGCCGCTTCTTCGCGCGCACCACCGGCGTGGCAACCACACGCCGCACGACGGAAGCGACGATCATCCAGACACGTCACCGGATTCCGGAAGCGCCGCTCACCGACAAGCAGATTCTCGTCTATCAGGTGCCGATGCCTGAACCGCTATACAGGCTGGAACCGCGCGCCACGGAATGCAAGAAGCTGCACGCACTGGCTGATTACGGCTTGATCAGCGTGAAGCTGTACGAGGACATCGTCCATCACGGCAGTATCGCCACCACGTACGACTACCCGGTGATCGTCAACAACCGATATCTGAGTTCGCCGTCGCCGATTCCGAAGTTCGACAACCCGAAGATGCATATGAACCCCGCGCTGCAATTGTTCGGCGCCGGCCGCGAACGGCGCATTCACGCGATTCCGCCATACACCCCCGTGCGCAGTCTCGACTTCGACGACCATCCGTTCGAAGTGCAGAAGTGGCAGCACGCGTGCGCGCTGTGCGGATCGACGGAAAGCTTCCTCGACGAAATGATCGTCGACGACGCCGGCAAGCGCATGTTCGTCTGCTCGGATAGCGACTACTGCCACGAACGCCGCGGCGATCAGGACCTCGAGCTGCCGGCATACGAAGCGCGCAAAGGAGAAACCGCATGACGCCGCTGTTGAGCGCCCGCTCGCTCACCAAACAATTTGGCGGCCGCAACGGCTGCAGGAACGTCAGCTTCGATCTGTATCCGGGCGAAGTGCTGTGCATCGTCGGCGAATCCGGCTCGGGCAAGACCACGCTGCTCAATGCGCTCGCGCTGAAAACCGAAACCGATAGCGGCTCGCTCCACTACACGGCCGCGCATGGCGAAAAGCTCGATCTGCTCGCCCTGTCCGAACCGCGCCGGCGCCTGTTGATGCGCACCGAGTGGGGCTTCGTGCAGCAGAATCCGCGCGACGGCCTGCGCAGCGGCGTCTCCGCCGGCGCGAATATCGGCGAGCCGTTGATGGCCGTCGGCGCTCGCCACTACGGCGACATTCGCCACACCGCAACACAATGGATGGAACGCGTCGAACTCGATGCCACCCGCATCGACGAATTTCCCGCGGCGTTTTCCGGCGGCATGCAACAGCGTTTGCAGATCGCCCGCAATCTCGTCACCGGTCCGCGCCTTGTTTTCATGGACGAGCCGACCGCCGGTCTCGACGTCTCGGTGCAGGCGCGTCTGCTCGATTTGCTGCGCACGTTGACGTCCACGCTGCATCTGTCGGTGCTGATCGTCACGCACGATATCGGCGTGGCGCGGCTGCTCGCGCATCGTTTGATGGTCATGCAAGGCGGCGAAGTTGTCGAGTCCGGCCTGACGGACCAGGTGCTCGACGATCCGCAGCATCCGTACACGCAAACGCTGGTTTCCTCGGTTCTGCCGGTTTGAGGCTCACAATGCGATCCATTGAAACAAGCAAGGACTTCCACGCCACCGAACGCGCGTTCATCGAGAACAACGCGCTGATGCTGCGCGCGGTCGGCATCGGCAAGACCTTTACGCTGCACGGCCAGGGCGGCGTGCAGATCGAGGCGCTCGCGGGCGTGTCGCTCGATGTCGAGCGCGGCGAGTGCGTCGTGCTGATCGGACCTTCGGGCGCGGGCAAGAGCACGCTGCTGCGCTGTCTGTACGGCAACTACCTGACCAGCGCGGGCTCGATTGCGATTCGCGATGCGGCGGCGCATAACGGCCCGCCGGTGTCGATCACCGGTGCCGAGCCGCATGACGTGTTGCGCCTGCGCCGCGGCGTGGTCGGCTACGTCAGCCAGTTTCTGCGTGTGATTCCGCGCGTGCCGACGCTGACGCTCGTCGCCGAACCGCTGCTGTCGCGCGGCGTGGCCGAAGACGAAGCCCGTGCACGTGCGGCAGCCCTACTGGCGAGATTGAACGTGCCCGAGCGGTTGTGGTCGCTCGCGCCCGCCACCTTCTCCGGTGGCGAACAGCAGCGCGTGAACATCGCCCGCGGTTTGATCGCTGAGCATCCGCTGCTGTTGCTCGACGAACCCACGGCCTCGCTCGACGCGGAGAACCGCGACGTGGTTGCCGATCTGATCGTCGAAGCACGCGAGCGCGGCGCGGCGATCGTCGGCATCTTTCACGACGAAGATACCCGCAACAAGGTGGCCACACGCCGCCTTGAACTCCAGCCGCCGTTGCGTCCGCAGTTGCATCACTAACTGACACGAAACGGCACTAAACTGAACCACTGAGCTGAAACATTGAGTCGAGCACCAAATCGAAACACAGCGGTGCAACACTCAGGACAGACTACGGAGCAAGTAGATGTTGATCAGGAACGCTCGCATCGTGACGCGAGACGAAGTATTTACCGGTGTCGTACGCATCGAAGACGGCGTGATTCGCGACGTCGAGCGTGGCACGACCTCGGCGCGCGAAGCGGAAGATTGGGAAGGCGACTATCTGTTGCCGGGTCTGATCGAACTGCACACGGACAACCTCGAGAAGCACCTGGCGCCGCGTCCGGGCGTGCAGTGGAATACCGACGCCGCCTTCGTGATTCACGACGCGCAAGTGGCGGCGGCCGGCATCACCACGGTGTTCGACGCCCTCGCAATCGGTTCGCGCTCGAACGTAGGGCTGCGCGGCCGCGATCTGCAGACCCAGTGCGCCGAATCCCTCGCGCGCTTCTCGGAGCGCAAGCTGCTGCGCGCCGAACACTTTCTGCATCTGCGCTGCGAAATCGCCACGGCCGACGTAGTCGAGGTATTCGATTCGTTGTGCGGGCATCCGCTGCTGCGGCTTGCCTCGGTAATGGATCACACGCCCGGCCAACGTCAATGGCACGACCGCGAGCAATGGCGCCGTTTCCAGGAGCGCAATGGCAAGCTGAGCGACGAACACGTGGCGACCGCGCTGGCCGAACTGTCCGTGGAACAGGAACGTTACGCCGACGCACACCGCCACGAGATCGTTGCGCGTTGTAACCGGCTCGGCATTCCGGTGGCGAGCCATGACGACACGCTGATCGAGCACATCGAACAGGCCAAGGCCGAAGGCATCGTGCTGGCCGAATTCCCGACGACCCGCATCGCCGCCGAGGCGGCACGCGAGCACGGCATTTCGACCATCATGGGGGCGCCGAATATCGTGCGCGGCGGCTCGCATTCGGGCAACGTGTCGGCCCTCGAACTGGCGAAGGCAGGCTTGCTCGATATCCTGTCCTCGGATTACGTGCCGTCCAGTTTGATGACGGCCGTGTTCGATCTGGTGAGCAAGGCTGGCTGGACCCTGCCGCGCGCCATGGCGACGGTTTCCGCCGAGCCGGCTCGTACGGCAGGCCTGCATGACCGCGGGGCGATTGAAGCGGGTTTGCGCGCTGACTTCGTGCGCGTCACGATGCTCGACACGCTGCCGGTGCCGCGCGCAACGTATCGCGCCGGAGCGCGGATCGTCTGATGAAGTTGTCAGGCCTCGCTGGTGACGGGCAGCAGCGGTTCGACCGCGGCCCAGCGCGTCCAGCGGGGTGTCTGGTCAGGTGCTTCGACGCGCAAGGTGCGCGAGCCGTCACCGAAAACCAGGGATTCGATATTGAATGCGCTCCCCTCTTCAATGCCGGCGTCACGCACGTGACCGGATTGGTAGGTGAAACTGAGATTACCTTCGCGCAACAACTCGAGGTAGGTGTCGAAGTCGGTCGTTGATGAACGTTTGTCCCAGCGGTTCAGGAGAGTGGCGGCGATTTCGGCGTCGTACATTTTGTACCTCTCTGGGCGTAAGCCGTGTCCCGACTATAGCTGAAAAACAAGCATCGTGCTGCAATGCACCATTGTTGATCTTTACGGCCCTTTACATGACCGCTCGCGCCCCACTCAGACCGCCTCCACGAATCTCCTGCGTCATTTGCGCGTACAACGAAGCGCCCCGCATCGGCACGGTGCTGGCCGTGGCCTGCGCGCATCCTTTGCTCGGCGAAGTCATCGTGGTGGATGACGGTTCGACCGATGGCACCGCGGACGTGGTCGAGCGTTTCGCGTCGGCGCGGCTGATCCGGTGCGCCGAGAATCGCGGTAAAAGCGCCGCGATGGCAGCCGGAATCGCCGCCGCGCGTGGCGAACTGCTAATGCTGCTCGATGCCGACCTGAAGGGACTGACCGCCGAGAGCATCAGCGCGCTCGCCCTGCCCGTCCTGCAAGGCAGCGCGCAAGTAAGCATGAGCCTGCGTCAGAACAGCCTGCTCGCATTCCGCGCCATCGGCCTCGATTTCGTCTCCGGCGAGCGCGTGGTCAAAAAAACGCTGCTCAGCGAAGTCCTGCAGGAGGTTCATGGCCTGCCGCGCTTTGGGGTCGAAGTGTTCATGAACCGCCGCATCATCGCGCGCCGTCTGCCGATTGCAGTGACGCACTGGCCACACGTCACGCAAGCCCGAAAAACCGAGAAACTCGGCTACTGGAGGGGCATGCGTGCGGAATGGCGCATGATCGCGGACCTTCTGAAAGCGGTCTATCCGCTCGCGCTGATTTCACAGACCTTTCAAATGCTTCGCTTACGCAGTGAGCAGGACTCACGCGCGAGTTTTGCGGCACGCATGCGCAAAGTGCCGGATACCGACAGTGCGCGCTGAAGCGCTTACCGAAGCTGGCGAGCGCCGTGAGCCGTACGGTGCCATTGAAACCCGGCCCTCGAGGTTTCAGTCAGCGGCCGATAGCGGATTGCGCCCCCTCGTTGCAAGCGCAACAAAACCTGCCGCGCCCAGCGCCAGCGGGCTGTAAAGCGTCGCGAAACGCCACAACACCAATGCCGTCGCGATGCCCGCGCGGGGCACCCAACTCGCGAATGCGGCAGCAAGAGCGATATCGCCGGTGCCACCGCCTGCGGGCACGCCGGTCCACAACGCGGCATGCAGCACGACGGCCTGCACGGCCAGAACGAAACCCAACGGCAAGCGGTAACCGAGTTCGCGCAAGATAAACCAGAGGGCGCCATAGCGCAGCAACCACTGCAGCGTGGTGAGCAGACACAACGCTGCAAGCCGCCACTTGGGTACGGCGACCAGCTCCAGCCATTGCCGGCGAACGCTGTGGAAAAAACGGCTCAATCTCGCGCGGCGCTCGTTGAGCCAATGAACGCGCCGGCCGGCGGCGTCCAGTGCCGCCGCCACACGCCGGCGATTCATCCAGCAAACGCCGATCAGACATGCGGCGCCGGCCAGCCCGCCGAACACGAGCGGCGCGCTAGCGCGCGGAATCACTTGCGTTAGCGGCCCGAAGGCAAACAACAGGGAAATCGGTACGGCGCTCGTGAAGAACGCGAGATCGAGCGCCTGATCCCCGCCGACGACCGTCGTCGCCAGCGACCAGGATGCCCCGGCGCGCTGCAGCAGGCCGATGTTGACGCCGTAGCCCGCCGCGCCCAACGGAGACGCCAGGAACGCGAAATCGGTAGCCAACGTGATGGCAAACGTGCGCAGGAAACTGATCCGGAAACCGAGCGCGGTCTGCATCAGATGCAGCTTGCCCGCTTTTGCCATCGCGCTGATCGCAGCACTCGCGGCAAGTACGGCGAATACGTACAGAGAGACGTTACGCAGTCCGGCGAACGCCGCGTGCGAATTGAGAACGAAAGGCGCGCCGACGGCGAGGCCGATACCGGCAAGCGCCACCAACACTGCCGCTTTACGCGTATGTGATCTGATCAACGAGGGCCTCAGCAAGTACAGCCTGGCCCTGCTTTCTCCGCACGATGCAGCATGCATGAGGCTGCGCGGTGCGTGAAATCGAGGCCGTCCGGGGCCTCATGATAACCACGCGACACTGCGTTTTCGTGACTAGCGATCGGCGAGCAGCGATTGGTGCGCCGACGGCAACTGCCCCCATCCGACCAGCACCTGCTGGATGCTGCGGGCGTAGGCGTCGCGCTGCTTCGGAGTTTCCGAGTGGTATGCACCGATCGCGCGCCAAGTGTTGCCGTATTTGACCATCTTCTGCTTCAGCAGCCATGCGGCTACGTAGACGTTCACACACGGATCGGTCAATGCGCGGTGCGGCACGCCTTCGCGTGCGAGGTCGCCGAAATGAATCGAATTGATCTGCAACTGGCCGACGTCGATCGAACCGTTCGCGTTCTGGTGTATCGCGTCCGGGTCGCCCTTCGATTCGAACCATGCAACCGCGCGCAATACCCAGGGATTGACGCCCTGGTAGGCCGCGGCCTCATTGAAGCAATCGTCTGCCGCCTGGGCCGCGCCGCACATCGACAGCCACGCTAGCGCGGCACAGAAGAGTTTCAAGGACACGATTCATCCTTCCGCTTGATAGCGACAAAAGTGATGAACTCCACGCCGCGGGCGAATTACTTGGCCAACGCCAGATCGATTTGCCGTTGCACGGAGTCGAGGTACGTATGTGAAGCGTCGGACACGACGAGCCGGACTGCCGGCATCGGCGCTCCCCTGCGTTCCTGCGTCTGGATCGGCGCACGCGACTTCTTTCGATGCGTCGTCGGCTTCACCGGCAAATCATCATCAGCGCCACTCGACGGCGGCAGCATCGCAAGCGTTGGCAACGGCGGATAAACCTTGTCCGCCGCCGGGGGAAACGTGGCAGGAAACGCGCCTGCCGACTGCAGATCCGTTCCCGGCTGGCCCGCAAAAGCAGGCGTGGCGAGCAATGTGGCCACCGTCAGTAAGGTGATTCGAAACATCGCGATGGCCTCCTTCATTGCACCGTTCTGATCGACACGCTATAGGGCTGACCCAGGCCGGCGGTTCGATTCTCGAAGCTCACCTTCGACATGCGTTGCGCAGGCACACCCTTCCATACTGCCTGGTTCAGGTACGCGAAATCCTGACCCAGCGCGGTGACCAGCACGACCGTGGATTGCGGTTGCGCGGCAGCCAGTGCGCCTGCCTTGGTCAGCACGGCGGTGAGTTGCGGGTCATGCGCCCCGAGCGCATCCGGCGGAATCTCGAAGCTGATGACTTCGTTAGGCGCCTTGTCCGTGTGCGCGGCATTCTGCGCGGGCATCTGTGCGCACCCGGCCAGCGCGAGAACGGCTACAAAAAACCACACCTGTCGCTTCACACCCGTCTCCAGTCAATCCCGTTGCTATAGAGTTGTTTTCGGCAGACGCGCGGGAAAAGTTGATAGGTCGAAAACGCGCCCGCGAAAATCAAAAAGAGTTACCTCAAGATCGGCGCAAACGATTGCTTCGACGCTCGATGAAGCGTCGAACGAGGCGAAGTTGCCTCGCGTTTGGAGGGGAATATTCGTATGAGGATTGTGGGCTGGAGAGGGCGCGGGACGGGGCTCTGCGGGTCATGCATGAAGTTCGCTGACGGGCGCAGCGGGGATGCTACGCCCATGACAGTAATGTGGCCGTAAGCGAGCAAGCCGGCGGCCCGCCCGCAGATCGGCCTAAGTCGACAGCGGCACACGCTCCGGTTCGTCCGCGTCGAACCACGCCGGATTGCGCTCCGCAATCGGACCAAGCGACACCAGAATCTCGCGCAGATGGCTGCGCATCGCTTCTTCAGCCGCGCCCGGATCGTGCGCGCGCAGGCCAGCCAGAATCTTCGCGTGCTGCTTGATCAGCAGATCGAGCGGCGATACCTCCGGCAAGCTCAGGTAGCGCACCCGGTCCATCTGCGCCTTGATGTCCTGAATCGTTTCCCATGCCGCCGTGCAATCGATCGCCTGGGCGATCGCATAATGAAACGCCTCGTCGAGCGCGAGGAAGGCGGCGGTGTCGTTCGATTTCGCCGCAAGCTTCTGGTCGCGAAGGTTGTCGGCCAGCGCCTGCAACTGCTCGTCCGTGATCGACACGGCTGCCTTCTTCACTACCGCCGTCTCGATCGCTTCGCGAATGAAACGCCCTTCCCGCACCTGACGCGGCGAAATGCGCTTCACGAAAGTGCCGCGCTGCGGCAATACCTGAAGCACACCCGCTTCAACAAGCTTGATGAACGCCTCCCGCACCGGTTGCCGCGACACCTGAAACATGTCGGACACTTCCTTCTCCGAGAGCGGCGTGCCCGGCACCAGTTGACCGGCGAAAATTGCTTGACGCAACGCACGGAAAATCTGCTTGCCGATCGGCTCGTGCGAGTCGAACGAGACGCTGGCGGTCAGATCCGGCAGTTCGACACGCGCGCCGGCCTGCACGCTCACGCGACGCCTTGTGCGGGGTGCAAGCATGGTGTCGGAGGAGAAAGAAGACGGGTTGGCGTGGAGGTTCTTGGTCGGCATCGGTTAAAGCAACGGATAGCAACGAATGAATATCGACAGAGACGGCACACACCATGAATACCCACCAGCCTATCCACTAAAGTGTGCCGCACCATACTACCATGCACGTTTCATGTTTAAGGCACTCGCTCGCGGCTCGCGAATCCACACCAGCGAACACACCGCGCCGAGCACGGCAATCGCCCCCGCCAGCACAAACGCACTCGTGTAGTTACCGTGCGTCGCTTCGACGATGAAGCCCGTCACCGCGGGGCCGATCACGCCGGCCAGATTCGCCAGCAAGTGCACAAAACCGCCCGCACCGCCGACGTGTTCGCGCGGCACGGTGTCCTGAATCACGGCCCAATACACTGCGCCCGTCACATACAGGAAGAAGATCGACACCGACATCAGCGCGACGGCGCTCTGCGTACTGGCAACACGCCCGGCCAACGCGACGCACACCGCCGCCGCGCCCAAACAGCTACTCAGCACGATCTTGCGCGACAGCAGCGGCTTGCCGGTCAGGCGCAAGATGAAGTCGGAGATGAAGCCGCCTGCCGCGAGACCGATACTGCCGAGCAGCCACGGAATCACCGTGGCGAAACTCATGTCGCGCAGACTCAGGTGATGCGCTTCGGTCAGATACGTCGGGAACCACGACAGGAAGAAAAACAGCACGTAGTTGTATGAGAAGAATGCGAAGGCCGTCGCAAGAATGATCGGCTTCTTCAGGAAGTGCCGCAGGCCGAGTCGCTCGCCGTCGGCCGAATGGGCGATCGCATGTTCGTCCGCCTGACCGGCGCGAATCAGTTCGATCTCGTCGGGCGTGACGCGCGAGTTTTCGTGCGGGTGTTCAGTGGTCGTTGCCGCCCACAAGACGAGCCACAAGAGTCCCAGCAGCATGATCGCGACAAAGGCCCAGCGCCAGCCGAACTGGACCGCCATGAAGCCGACCACCGGTCCCGCCAGCGCGCCGCCGAGCGGCGTGCCCGAACTGATCACGCCAATCGCGCTCGCGACTTCCTTGCGTGGGAACCAGTTATTGACCATCTTGCTGTTCGACGAACTGAACGGACCTTCGCCCATGCCGAACAGCACACGCAGCACGATCAGCGAACCGATGCCGGTGGCCAACGCAGTCGCACCGCAGAACACCGACCACACGCCCATCGCGGTGCCGAACACGCGTTTCGCACCGACCTTGTCCGACAGCACGCCGCCGACGAAATTGAACAACGCGTAGCCGATGAAAAAGCTGCTGAACACGATGCCCATCTGCGCATGCGAGAAGTGCAGATCTTTCTGGATCAGCGGTGCGGCAATCGACAGCGCCGCGCGGTCGAGATAGTTGATGACGCCGGCCAGAAACAGTAGCGCGACAACAAACCAGCGTTGACTCTTGATCATCAGGTGTCTCCTTCGGGTCGCCTCTTGATGGGCGTTTGAATAGCTTAAGTAGCTGGATTGGCATGGCAAGGCGCTGCGGTCAGGTGCAACGCCTCATGCCACGGGAGATGCTCAGTCGAAGTTCAGATGCACCTTCATCGACTGCGAGCGATCGAGCGCCACTTCGAACGCATGGTTTGCTTCACTCATCGCGAATGCATGCGTCATGAGCGGTCGCAAGTCGACTTTGCCGGAGGCGATTTCATCGGCGGCGATGGCGTATTCGCCGGTGAAGCGGAACGAGCCCTGATAGCGGAGTTCTTTCGACATCACCAGGTTCGCTGCCACCGGCGACTGGCCGGCCGGCAGATTGCCGACCTGAATCACCGTGCCGCCCGCGCGCGCCGCACGCAGCGCCGTATCGAGTCCCGCGGGACTGCCCGATGCCTCGATGACTACGTCGAACGTGCCGCGTTGTGCGGACCATTGATCGATCGCGGCGCTGTCTTTCGCGTTCACGATCTGATCCGCACCGAGTTGCTGCGCAACCTGCAACGCCCGATCCGACAGATCCAGCGCGACCAGGCGATGGGCACCGGCGCGGCGCGCCACGCTCAGCAGAATGCAACCGATCGGCCCGCAACCGACCAGCAGGACACTCGCGCCAACGAGCGAACCCGCCTGCTTCACTGCATGCAATGCAACGGCAAGCGGCTCGGCCATCGACGCCTGCGCAAAATCGACGCCATCCGGCACCGACACGCATTGCCGCGCCGCGACCACGATGTACTGTCGGAACATGCCCTGCGTGTGCGGGAACGTCGATGCACTGCCCATGAAGCGCATGTTCAGACAATGATTGGGCATCCCGCCGATGCAAAAGCGGCACGTCCCGCAGGCCAGCCCTGGATTGACGGCAACACGCTGCCCGGGTGTCAGGCGACTCTCCGCGCTCACGCCCTCGCCGAGCGAATCGATCTCGCCGGCCACTTCATGTCCGAGCACGAACGGCTCGCGTACCGCGAAATCGCCGCTCTTGCCTTTGAAGTAGTAAGAGAGATCGGAGCCGCAAATACCGCCGGCGCGCACGCGTACTCGCACCTGGCCGGGGCCGGGTACAGGCGGCTCGACTTCGTCGATGCGGATGAGTTTGGGTTCGTGAAGCACGGCTGCGAGCATGAAGGACTCCGGTATGACAAAGGTCTCGCGCTCAGTGCCGCGCGAAAGAAGATGAAGATGAGGACGCGAGGGCTTGCGCTGCCGTATGGGCTTCTGCCGGCTCGCCGCCGCCCCAATCGTGGAGATCGCCGCCGCGGCGTAGAGGCGCGGTTTCCGGCAATGCAAAAAGCGATACAGCCGACACAATGCCGAGCACGGCCACATAGACGATTAACGCGAGCGAATTGCCATGCGTGACCTGAATCAGTTTGACGGCCAGCAGTCCGAGCACGCCGCTGCCGAGCAACGAGCCGATCTGCCAGATCAGCGCGATGCCGCTGCAGCGCACGCGCGCGGGGAATAGTTCGGGAAACAGCGCCGCTTGCGGTGCATAGCAAAGGCTGTGACCCACGCTAATGGCGAGAATCATCACGAGCTGGATCGCCGCGCGATTGCCGCTATCGATCGCCATGAAGAACGGCACCACCAACGCCACGTGCAATAGCGCACCGGCGATAAAGGTCGGCCGCCGTCCGATGCGATCGGACAGCGCACCGGCGAGCGGAATCGTGACGAGCTCGAGCGCGACCGCAACGATCACCGTTTCGAGCAGCATGCTTTGCGCAATGCCGTGTGCCTTGCCGTAGGCGAGCACGATCATCGTGTACATCGCGAAGGCGCAAGCCTCGATCAATTTCGCGCCGACACCTTTGACGATCGTCGGGCCGAACTGCCTTACCACTTCCACCACGGGGCGCGAAGCCACTGCCTTGGTGCGCTGGATCGTTGCGAAGATCGGCGACTCTTCGGTGCGCAAGCGGATATACAGGCCCACCGCAACCAGCAGCGCGCTCGCGAGAAACGGAATGCGCCAGCCCCAGTCGAGCAATTGCGCCTGCGTCAACGTCGCGCTAAGCAGCGCGAACAGACCCGAAGGAATCAGGAAGCCCGCAGGCGCACCCAGTTGCACGAGACTCGCGAAGAAGCCGCGCCGCGCAGGCGGAGCGTATTCCGCCGTCAGCAACACCGCGCCCGCCTGCTCGCCACCCACGCCGAAGCCTTGCAACACGCGAATCACGATCAGCGCAATCGGCGCCCAGATGCCGATCGATTGATAGTCCGGCAGCAGGCCGATCACAAACGTCCCCAAGCCGACGATCAGGATCGTCACGATCAAAGCCTTCTTGCGGCCGACGCGGTCGCCGAAATGCCCGAACACGATGCCGCCCAGCGGCCGCGCCAGAAAACCGACTGCGTAGGTGGCGAAGGCGGCAAGCGTGCCGATCAGCGGGTCCGCGGAGGGAAAGAATTTCTGGCCGAACACCAGCACCGCAGCCGTGCCGTAGACGAAGAAGTCGTAGTACTCGGCCGCGGTGCCGATGGTCGAGGCGAAGGCCACGCGACGCAGCATGGCAGTGCTGGCCGGCGCGGCGGCTTGCGGACGTGCTGGGTTCACGCGTGTCTCCATGATTTTGTAGTTAGGGTCAGTCGAGCAAAATCAGCTCACCAGTTCCATAGCGTTCCGTCTTCAAGACGTGCGACCGGCAGATACGCGGGATCGTAGGGATACCGCGCGGCCGCTGCTTCGTCGATATCGACGCCGTGGCCCGGAGCCTCGCCGGGATGCATCATGCCGCGCTCGAAGCGCCATGCATGCGGGAATACGTCGAGCGCTTCTGGCGGAAAGCCCATGTATTCCTGCACCCCGAAATTCGGCACCCACAGGTCGAAGTGCAGCGCCGCGCCCATGCACACCGGTGACAGATCCGATGGCCCGTGACAGCCGGTTCGCACCTGGTAGAGCGAAGCAAAATCCGCAATGCGCCGCAGATGCGTAATGCCGCCTGCGTGCGTCAGGGTCGCGCGGATATAGTCGATCAACTGTTCCTCGATCAACTGCTTGCAATCCCAGATGCTGTTGAAGACTTCGCCGACGGCGATCGGCGTGACCGTATGCTCGCGAATCAGCCGGAAGCCGGCCTGGTTTTCCGCGGGCGTCGGATCTTCCATCCAGAACAGGCGATACGGCTCGACCGATTTGCCGAGACGCGCGGCTTCGATCGGCGTCAAACGGTGATGGACGTCATGCAGCAAATGCGTATCGAAGTCGAATTTGTCGCGCACGGCTTCGAAGAGTTTCGGCACGAAGTCGAGATACTTTTCCGACGACCAGCTCTGCTCCTCCACCGCACCCTTGGTAGCCGGCTCGTACATGCCGCTGCCTTTCGACACGCCGTACACCGAGCGCATATTCGGCACGCCGCATTGAATGCGAATGGCCTGATAGCCGGCTTCGATGTGTTCCTCGTAACGGTCGAGCGCTTCGGGAATATCGCGGCCGGTGGCGTGGCCATACACCATCACGCCCTCTCGCGAGGCGCCGCCGAGCAACTTGTACAGCGGCATGCCCGTTACTTTGCCGAGAATGTCCCACAGCGCCATATCCACCGCAGCGATCGCCGACATCGTGACAGGGCCGCGGCGCCAGTACGCGCCTTTGTAGAGGTACTGCCACGTGTCTTCGATACGGCCGGGATCGCGGCCGATCAACAACGGGCACACGTGGTCTTTCAGATACGAAGCGACCGCGAGTTCGCGGCCGTTCAGCGTTGCATCGCCGATGCCGTATACGCCTTCATCCGTGACGATTTTCAGTGTGACGAAATTGCGGCCCGGGCACGTGACGATCACGTCGGCGCGAACGATCTTCATGACTTCTTCCTTGCAGAGGCAAGCCGCGAACCGCGCACAACGGCGGCATACGACTGGCTGTTTTTCATGTCGATTTTTGGCTCTGGTTGCAGTGGAAAATCGCACTCGCCAACCTGTCTCAAACCGTTTGAACGATGCTACCATACAAGTATAGCGACACGTCAAATCAGGGTTTTCCCGTTGAACGGCGTCGGTTTGAAGCCTTTCCGCAACCTGGAATTCGTCACATGATTTCTGTAGCCACCTTGCCTCGCCTCGTCCGCCAAGCACTGCCCACGCTGCAATCACACCTGCTCTCACCGCAATGGCAGGAGCCGCGCATCGGCATCGTTCATCTGGGGATCGGCAACTTCCATCGCGCGCATCAGGCCCTCTATACCGAAGAGGCCATGCTTGCCGCGGGTGGTGACTGGGGGATTTGCGGTGTCACGCTGCAAGGCGATGTCGACAAGCGCGATGCGCTGATGGCGCAGCAAGGTTTGTATAGCGTGGTTGAGCGCGGCCCGCATGGCGCTAAGGTGACGGTCGTGCGCGCGCTACGCGAAGTGCTGGCCATGCCGCACGATCGCGCCGCCCTGTTCGCGCGTCTCGCGGATCCGCTGGTACAGATCGTCTCACTGACCGTCACGGAAAAAGGCTATTGCCGCGACCCGAAAACCGGCGAGGTCGCGCTGGATGATCCCGCCGTTGCACACGATCTGGCCAACCCGCTCGAACCGCGTACCGTACCGGGCATCCTCGTCGCGGCATTGCGCGAGCGGCGCGACAGCGCGAGCGGCAAACCGTTCACGGTGCTCTCGTGCGACAACCTTTCCCATAACGGCGCCGCGCTGCGCCAGGTAGTCTGTTCGTTCGCGCGGCAACGCGATCCCGAGCTGGCCGACTGGATCGCCGCCCACGTTGCGTTTCCGTCGACGATGGTCGACCGCATCGTGCCGGCCACCACGGATGCCGAACGCGTCACCGTGGCCCACGCCATCGTTTATGAAGACACCGTACCGGTGCCCTGCGAGCCGTTCCGGCAGTGGGTCATTGAAGATCGTTTTGCGGGGGGACGTCCCGCATGGGAGGCAGTCGGCGCGCAACTCGTGGAAGACGTGACGCCGTTCGAACTGGCGAAGCTGCGCATGCTGAACGGCACGCACTCGACGCTGGCCTATCTGTCGATGCTCGGCGGCTTCGAGACGATCGATGCAGCGATCTCTCACCCGCCCATGCGCAATCTCATCCACGCGATGATGACGGAAGAAATCGCACCGACGCTTACCATGCCCGCATCATTCGACCTGGCCGCCTATCGGGACGCACTGCTCGAGCGCTACACGAATCCGGCGCTGAAACATCGCTGCGCGCAGATCGCGATGGATGGCAGCCAGAAGATTCCACCCCGTCTGCTTGCAACGATTGCGGCGCGGATCGGCGCGGGTCAACCGTTCACGCGTCTCGCGCTGGCGATAGCGGCCTGGATGATGTTTTTGTGCGGCCACGCGGACGACGGCACGCGTTACGAAATCAGCGATCCGCTGGCCGGCAGATTGAAGACGCTCGTGGCGTCCGCTGACGGTGAGCCGCAAGCGTTGATGGATGCGTTACTGACTGTGCGTGAAGTGTTTCCGGAAGATCTGGCCGCCCTGCCCGAGTTCAGAAAAACGCTTCGACACGCATTGCAGCTGCTTCACGAACACGGCGCACGAGGAGCCATCACAGCATTGCAATGAAATTCGGCGCTTCAGGCCGTCGGCTCCGCCTCACGGCCTTCCGTTGCCCCTTCGCTCTCCTGCTCACGCTTGCGCGCCGCCAGCACATCCTGGTAGCGCAGATAGCCACACCGTCCACCGGCTTTGGCTGCATACATCGCCGCATCGGCATGGAGCAGCAACTCCTCCACCGTGGCGCTATCCTCCGGAAACTGGCTGATGCCGATGCTCGCGCCCACCGTCATGCTTTGTCCGTCGATCACCAGTTCTTCGTTCAACGCCCCCATGATGCGCGAGGCAATCCCCGGTGCGGCCTCCGCGGAGCGCGGCCCCTCGATCAACACGATGAACTCATCGCCGCCGAGGCGCGCGGCAACATCCGCCGTGCAAAGCACCTTCTTCAGCCGCTTCGCCACGGCGGCGAGCACCTTGTCGCCAATCGAATGGCCGAACTGGTCGTTGATCTGCTTGAAGCGGTCGAGGTCGACGAACAGCACGGCAAGCCCTTCCTGACGCCTTGTTGCTTCCTCGATCGCCGCCTCCAGCTTCTGCATGAACAACATGCGGTTCGGCAGGCCGGTCAACCCGTCGTGCGTGGCGAGATGCACGAGCTCACGTTGCTTGTTATGCAGCACGTCCATTTGCGACTTGATTTCCCGGCGCAAACGATCGAAGCAGCGCGCGAGTACGCCGATCTCGTCGGTACGTTTGAGCGGCAGCGTTTCCATCGTGTGCTCGGCGAACAGATGCGTCGCCGCATACGCGAGGATGTGCAAAGGCTTGGTCAAGGCGCGCGCAAACAGAATCGCGAGGAACAGCGCCAGCACGCTGAATATCAGCACCATGCGAATGATTCTGTTACCCAGTTGCGTAGCGCCGGACAAGACATCCTCGAGCGGCTTGGCAAGGCCGATCACGATAAAACGGTTGCCTTCGGATGCGCCGAACGGTCTGCGCACGAAAGCAAGCACCTGGCCGGCCGCCTGCCCCGGCCGCACGAGACCGTTCAGCAGAACCTCGCTTTTTGACTGATCGAAGAGCGGCTTGGTGGCGGAAAAGCTGTCCTGCATCAGAACGCGGCGGCCCTTGTCGAAGCCGAACGTTTTCGAGGCATCCGGATGGACCAGGAAATCGCCCCATTCGTTGGCGAGATAGACCTGATAGTCGCTCGGCAAGTCGCTCTGCAAACGGTTGAGCAGTCCGGCCAGATCGATATCGATAATCACGACGCCCACTACCGCGCCACTCGCGTTCGCCACCGGTGTGCCGAGCCGCAGTGTCGGTTTGCCCTCAGCGGCATGCGCGCCATACTCGTGATTCACCGCGATCGGCGAAGTGTAAATGCGTCCGGGCGAGAACCCCAGCGTGTCGAACACATACGCAAACTGGCCTTTTTCCTGCAGGTTGTTCCCCTCAACCCGCACCAGGCCGTCCGCATCGCGGTCGAAACGGATCAGCTCGAGTCCGTAGTGCTTGCGGGCAATGAAACGAATCTGCAGGTACTCGGAGTGATGAATCATGAAGCTGGCATACACCTGCGCCAGCTGTTCGCGCTGCGCATTCGCGCCGACGCCGTTGTCGGTCTGCGCGACGTCCGCCAGAGAGGGCAAACTCGCGAGCACCAGCGCGTCTGCGGCAACATCGTCGATCGCCACGGAAAAGCGCTGTCCCAACAACTCCGTTGAGGTCAGCAGGCTGCGTTCGGCTTCGTTCACGAGCATCGTACGGTTGGCACGATACGTGTAATAACCCGTTGCACCGGACGCGAGCACGCCAATGCACGCAAGCAGAATCGATAACTTGAATGTCAGGCCGGGGCGCATCATCAGAAACGCTCCGACCTGTCGCCGGACACGATTCTGCTCCACAGATCTTCGCGCCGCTGAATATCTTCCACCGGGCCGATCCAAAGGATATGCGCCTTGTCGCCGTTCTCCGCCGGCGCCGTCAGCGTGTTGGCGAGCCCCTGGCGTTGCGTCAGCAACGCACTGACGTCCGGTTCGAGCATGTAGTTGATCCACGCAAGCGCGAGCGGGCGATCCTTGGCGGAACGCGTCATCGACCAGCAGTCCAGCCAGGCGAGCACCCCTTCTTCGGGAATCACGTAGCCCACGTCGGCGCCCGCGCGGCGCAATGATTCAACCTGCTGGGTGCCGTAGTTGCCGAACATCAGGGCAACTTTGTGCTGGATGAAGAACGCGGTCGCTTCTTCAGGCAACGTGTAATAGGTCAGCAGGTTGCGGCGCAGGTCGACGAGCTTGTGAGCGATCACGCGCATCTGCGTGGCGTCGAGCTGGAAGGGATGCGGATAGCCCAGCGCCAGCGCGGTGAACGAGAAATTATGCTGGGCGCTATTGAAGTCGAGCACCTTGCCGCGATAGCGCGGGTTCCACAATTCGCGCATCGAGCGCGGCGCAACGGCGATCTGCTTGCGGTCATAGATCAGCCCCATCGACGAGTACGTGAATGGAATGGCGTACACATTGCCTGCCGAGGTCAGCCCTTCGATCGCCGACAGCGCCTGAAACCGCGGCAACTGTTTTTTCGTATTCGGCAAACTGGCAAGATCGAGCGGCGCCAGCAGATTCGCGCGGGTATAGCGCTCGATTTCAGCAGTATTCGCTGCGAGCACATCGAACTGCGGCATGCCCTGAGCATGCATCTGCGCCCATAGCGCCTCGTCGGAATCGACCAGCGTGACTTCGACCTTCGCGTTGTAGCGTGACTCGAAAGTCTTGACGACGTCAGCGTCCGCATAACCGGGCCATGCCAGCACACGCAGAACGTTGTCGGCGGCCACGACGGGTGCTGAAGACAAAAGGCTACAGCAGAAAGCGGCGTTTATCAGTAATGTCAAAAAAGCGGAAAACGCGCGGCCGCGCAGTGACTTCGCGCGTGCCGCTGCGACTGCAGTTCGGCTCCGGCGCGATGGTTTGAAACAGCGCATTTCGTCTGCCATCGAAATCGTGTGCATATACAACCGCTTAGCAGAATGTCATTAAGACGAACGCAAACAGGCGCGCGGTATTTAATCGCGGGCGTAGTGCTCGATGACTTTGTTCAGACAGATACCGGTGCAACCGTACGCTGCAAAGGCAGCCGTGCGGAGCGTTGATCATAGCGCCAAGCAATGCATTTTTGGTTCCGGCCCCGCCTCAATCGAGAAAAAACAATTGGTCAGGTGAGATTTAACAAATACGCTCATCTGTATTTAACGGTTGTTCTCGCGAAATCTTTAACTTCGGCGACGCTCAATTGAGACAATCACGGTCGCGTAATAGTCTGCAATAACTGCTGGTAATAGCGCCATTCTGAATACTGGTTTTGCCGGCACAGCGCAAGGTGCGAAGCACGCCGGAAAAGCGCCGTGGGTAGCCAACTTCATTACGGCTCCTTTACGCGACAACAGGTAGCATCCCAAGGCCATGCAATTCGCATGACGACCCCGTCGAAACTCCACCACATTCAGGCTTTAGAAGCTATTCCCGTGCGCTATCCGGTGTTTCACTAGCTACCCAATCTTTTTGAACTGATAAGCTTGGCGCGCGCTGCTGGCCGCCCCGGCCGGCAGCTTCAACCCAAGCCCGGTCGTGAGTCGCGCCGGGCGTCCCGCAGCGGCACAACCGCATACGGGAGTATTCGAACTACACCGAGGAGTTAAACAGTGAAAAAACTGCTAGCGGCTTTGACGGTTGCTCTGCTTGCAACCGTCTCGATTGGCGCACACGCTAAAGATTGGTCGACAATCCGTTTCGGCGTTGACGCCAGCTACCCCCCGTTTGAGTCCAAGGGCTCCGACGGCAAGCTCGCGGGCTTCGACATCGACCTCGGCAATGAAATCTGCGCGCGCCTGAAGGCCAAGTGCGTGTGGGTCGAAAACGACTTCGACGGCATGATCCCGGCCCTGAAGGCGAAGAAGTTCGACGGCGTGCTGTCGTCGATGTCCATGACGCCGCAACGCGCTGAGCAGATCGCCTTCTCGTCGAAGCTGTTCAACACGCCGACGCGCCTCGTCGCGAAGAAGGGTTCGGGCATTCTGCCGACCGCCGATTCGCTCAAGGGCAAGACGGTTGGTGTCGAGCAAGGCACGATCCAGGAAACCTACGCGAAGACGTACTGGGAAGCGAAGGGCACGAAGGTTGTGCCGTATCAGAACCAGGACCAGGTCTATGCCGATTTGCTGTCGGGCCGTCTGGACGCAGCGCTGCAAGACGCAGTGCAAGCTGAGATCGGCTTCCTGAAGACGCCGCGCGGCGCGGGCTTCGACTTCGTCGGCAAGGACCTCGACGATCCGAAGATCCTCGGCAACGGCGCAGGCATCGGCATGCGCAAGGAAGACACCGATCTGAAGGCGAAGGTCGACAAGGCGATTGCCGACATCATCAAGGACGGTACGTACAAGAAGCTCGAGAAGAAGTACTTCGACTTCGACGTGTACGGCAGCTAAGCCTGTCACGCGCGCCTGACGGCGCGCTTGCCGGCTTGCAGAAAACGGGCTCCGCATCACGCGGAGCCCGTTTCGTTTGCGGGGCCGCTTTGCCGCGCCGCCCGGACTGTGATCGAACCGGATAGCCCGGCCCGCGTGCCACGCGCGATCCAAACGGCGCCGCCTAAGACCACGCGCCGCGTCATATCGGCTAAGATCGTGCGCTAGAGGCGCTGCGAACCCGCCCGCCAATGCCCGACCTTTAAACACCCTTTCCCCTTGTAATCAACGACATAGCGCGGCACGCCCCAGATGCCCGCGGATTTGAAAATCATGCAAACCCAAACCCATCCGCTGATTGCCCCGACGCTCGGCACCGCCCGTAATCTGACGAGTTTTCACTATGGTCCCGGCGGCGGGCAGAAGATTTACATCCAGTCGTCGCTGCATGCCGACGAGTTGCCTGGCATGCTGGTTTCGTGGGCGTTGCGCCGCAAGCTCGCCGCGCTAGAAGCCGCCGGCAAGGTGCGCGGCGAAGTCGTGATCGTGCCGGTGGCCAATCCGATCGGCCTGAATCAGCACTTTCTCGGCCATCTGACGGGCCGCTTCGAAACCAACAGCGCGCAGAACTTCAACCGCAACTTCTACGAACTGTCGGCGCTGATTCAGCCCGGCATCGAAGCGCGCCTGACCGACAACATCGACGCCAATCGCACGGCGATCCGCGCGGCAATGCGCGAAGCGCTCGACGCGCAAGCGCCGGTCACCGAACTCGAATCGCAACGTCTGGCGCTGCAAAAGCTCTCGTATGACGCCGATGTCGTGCTCGATCTGCACTGCGACTGGGACGCCGCGATGCACATCTACACGAACCCGGACCTGTGGCCGGAAGTCGAGCCGCTTGCCTGCTATCTGGACGCCAAGGCGTCGTTGCTGGCGCTGAATTCGGTGGGTAATCCGTTCGACGAAATCCACAGCTTCTGCTGGTCGGATCTGCGCGGCCGTTACGGCGACCGTTTCCCGATTCCGAACGGTTCGGTCTCGGTCACGATCGAACTGCGTGGTCAACGCGACGTGTCGTACGAGTACGCGGAGCGCGACGCTCAGGCGATCATCGAGTACCTGACCTCGCGTGGCGTGATCGACGGAACGGCCGCTCCGCTGCCGGCGCTCGAATTCGCCGCTACGCCGCTGGCCGGCGCCGAGCCGATCGTCGCGCCGATCAGCGGTGTGCTCGTGTATCGCTGTGAAGTCGGTACCTGGGTCGATGTCGGCCATGAGATCGCCGATATCGTCGATCCGTTGACCGATCGCGTCATCACGCTGAAGAGCACCGTAGCCGGTGTGCTGTATGCGCGGCATTTGACGCGCTTCGCGACGGCCGGGCTGGAATTCGCACGCATTGCCGGTGCGAAGGCGTTCAGAAGCGGATCGTTGTTGAGCAACTAACTAAGGAACAATTGAAGCCGCGCTTTCGCAGGATTCATCTGTAAAAGTTGCGCCTGCAAAGCAAAACGCCCGCTATTTCAGCGGGCGTTCTGCGTTTACGGGTCTGTTGCAAAAGAGCGGATTACTCAAAGGCGACCGGAAAGCCGCCTGTAAAACCGCTCAGAAAGCCGGAATGATCGCGCCTTTGAACTGCGTGTCGATGTATTTGCGCACTTCATCCGACTCATACGCCGCGACCAGCTTCTTGACCCACGGCTTGTCGCGGTCCTGCGCGCGCACGGCGATCAGATTCGCGTACGGACCTTTGAGGTCCTCGATTGCGATCGCGTCTTTCGTCGGCTGCAAGCCGGCCTTCACCGCGTAGTCCGTGTTGATCGACGCCGCGTCGAGGTCGTCGAGCGAACGCGGCAATTGCGCGGCGTCGAGTTCCACCAGCTTGATCTTCTTCGGATTCTCGGCGACGTCGAGCGGCGTGGCGTTGACGCCGTTCGTGCCGACGCCCGGCTTCAGCTTGATCACGCCGTACTTCTGCAACAGCAGCAGCGCGCGGTTGCCGTTCGACGGATCGTTCTGGATGCCGACCTTCGCGCCTTCCGGCAAGTCCTTGAGCGACTTGAGCTTTTTCGAATAGAAGCCCATCGGCGACACATAGGTCAGGCCGACGTTGACGATCTTGTAGCCGCGCTGCTTGATCTGGCTATCGAGAAACGGCTGGTGTTGAAAACCGTTGGCGTCGAGGTCGCCGGCGTCAAGTGCCGCGTTCGGCTGCACGTAGTCGTTGAATTCGATGACCTTCACATTCAGCCCTTCGCGCGCCGCCACCTTGGTCACGACCGACCAGATTTGTGCGTCCGGGCCGCTCATCGTGCCGATCTTCAGTTGTTTGTCGTCGGCGTGCGCAAACGTTGCCGTCAGCGAAACGGCGGCGATAGCGAGCAGATTCTGGATGATTTTCCGGCGTTGCATGCATTTCCCCACGAGCGATTTTGATTGGCAGGTGCGGATCCTCGCATGCAGCAAATGCCCCCGAAAACCAATCGTTTTTCACACGCTTATATGCACGATCTGGAAAAAGCTTATGCGCGACGTGCCTTGCTCGATTTCAACTGGCAATGCTATGTGAGTGTCGCGCCAGCGCGACAGATTACAAAAATAAGCAAAGCTGTCACATACCTTACTCTGCATTCCCTTAAATTTCGCTCCATCTCACGACCTTACCTAAGAGTACGGCGTGGTGATCGCTTAATTTTTAATCGGAGAAAGTCTTGAACAAGAAAGTATTGGCCGCCGCTACGCTCGCCGTCTTCGCCACCGCCGCACACGCACAAAGCAGCGTCACGCTGTATGGCTTGATCGATGCCGGTTTCACCTATGTCAACCATGCTGGCCCTCAAGCCCAGAAGCTTTATCAATACGGCGACGGTGTCGCCCAAGCCAGCCGTTGGGGCCTGCGCGGTACGGAAGACCTCGGCAATGGCCTGAAGGCGCTGTTCACGTTGGAAAACGGCTTTAACTCCGGCACCGGCGCGCTCGGCCAGGGCAGCTCGCTGTTCGGCCGTCAGGCATACGTCGGTCTGTCGCAGAACGGCATCGGCACGCTCACGTTCGGTCGCCAATACTCGTTCTCGACGGACTTCCTGGGTGGCGTGTACAGCAACGGCAGCCAGACCGTCGCGGGTAACTACGGCTATCACATCAACGACGTCGACCAGCTCACGTCGAGCCGCGTCAGCAATGCGGTCAAGTTCACCAGCGCGAACTTCGCGGGCCTGACCTTCGGCGGTATGTACGGCTTCTCGAACCAGGCTGGTGCATTTGCTGGCGCGCCGGGCGCAACCGGTTCGTCGTCGGTGTACAGCTTTGGCGTGAACTATGCGAACGGCCCGTTCGGCATCGGCGCTGCGTACACGGACATCCGCTACCCGGGTTCGGCATCGCCGACCACCTTCTCGACGACGCTCGCAAACTCGGCGATCAGCGGTACGGCTAAGGACCTGTCCACGGTCGGCGTTGGCACCAAGTACTCGATCGGCGCGGCAACGATGTGGGCTCTCTGGACGCACACGAACATCGAACAGATCACCGGTCACATGACGACGTTCAACGCGTACGAAGCAGGCGGCAAGTACGCCTTCACGCCGGCACTGACGGGCGCGCTGGGCTACACGTACATGCAGTCGAAGGACCAGACCAACGGCCACTGGAACCAGATCGACGCCAGCGTCGACTACGCATTGAGCAAGCGCACCGACGTGTACCTGCTGGGCGTTTATCAGGCAGCTGCGGGCAAGACGTCGAAGAATACCGGCCTGCAAGCGCAGATCGGCTCCAGCACGAGCAGCTTCCTGCCGGTGGCAGGCGCAAGCACGCAACTGGCAGTTCGCGCAGGCCTGCGTCACAAGTTCTAAGCGAGTTTTACCTGGTCGGCGAGGAGCGCGAGTTCCTTGCTGTCCTGAGGTTCTGGAAAACGCCCTGCGGGGCGTTTTTCTTTTAGGGGAGCGGTTTTCGCGTGCCCACGTCGACACCTATGCCGCAAGCTTCATACTCACCAGCCGATTCAGGCTGACGCCCTGTTCAGCCGCTTGCATTGCGAGCGCGCGATGCTGCTGCGGCGGGATCCGAACTCTAAACTCGCCGCTGTAGCGCTTCTCGGCCAATGGTTCCGGTACCGCCTCCCCGCCTTCCTGCATATCTGCGACTGCTTCGGCGACCGCAGCGCGAATTCCCTTCAACGCGGCATCCGGCGTGCGCGCAAGCCACGACAAGGACGGAAACTCCGCGCACAAGCCGACATGTTCGCCGTCCTCGGGCGACCAGGTAACGCGATAGGTGTAGTGATCAGCGGGCATGTTGACTCTCCGTGAGCTTTTCTATGGCTTGTAATACCTGACGTACCTGGTACGCCTTGGCTTTGCCGTTATCGTTTTGAATGTTGACGCGAGGATCTCCCGGCCATGGGGTTTTGAACACTGCGTGGCTCGTGCCCGAGCGGCGTGGTTCGCCAAAATATTGCGTGCATACCTTGAGCAACGCCGAAAAGCGGACGTTGGTCGGCTCACGGCGCATCTGGCCAAGAATTTTCTCCGTCATGAATCAATGGTGCCATTAGTGATACCATTTTTCAAGCTTCTGGCCAAAGTGTCACACTGATCAAATCCGCCAGCAGCGTCTTCCTCCCCCCGCCACTTCCAGCGCTGCCGCCGCATCTGGTACGCTGCGCCCTTTGCTACCGCTTGCATTGGACTCGATGGAAACCCCTTTCAACGACCGCGGCGTGTCGGTCACGCGTAACGCACTCTCGTCGGCCGGCCAGGTCTTTCCGCTGCGCGACATCGTCGACGTGCAAGTCGTCACCGTGCAGAAGAACAAGGCCCTGCCCCGTGCGATCTCGTTGCTTGGACTCGTGGGCGCGATTGTCGGCGGGATATTGCGCTCGCCGGTCGGCATGGTGTGCGGCACGATGCTGGTCGTGGTCGGCTGGCTCACGTGGGCGACCCAGGACATCACGCATCGTCTGATGGTGCAGACCGCGAATGGTCTGCGTGAGGCGCTTATGAGCACCGATCGCGAGTTCGTCGAGCGCGTTGCCGCAGCCGTGCACGAAGCGAAGAGCGTCGCTGTAGCGCCCAAGGCCTGAGCAGCCGCCGTCCGATATACGCGAGGCGCGGCGCGTTAACACAAAATTGATTCGCGACGCGGCAGCTTTTGCGCGTCGTTGAGGCGCGCGTCGTTAGAGTGGTTGGGTATCAACAACGCGCGCCGCCTCGCCGAATCGGCGCAACCACGATGCTCACGTCAGTTGCAACGTCTGAAGTCCCCATCCCGCGCGCAGCGCGCGAATCACGTCTTCCCCGCCGCACGCATGTCGTCGTTCCGCTCGTCATCATTGACGTCACCGTGCCCGGCACCTCGTCGGCACACGGGCGGCGCGCGTTGCATACCGCCCTCGGCGACGATCTACGCCTCTACGTTGTTACCGTCGACCAGCAACACGAGCGCGTAACCTTCCGTGTCGAAGTCACCTCGCGCACCCTCGACGATGTGATCGGCCTGCTGACATGCGCTCTCGACCGCGCCACGCTCGGCCGCGCGCAAACCACCGTAATCCGCCGTCCGCGCGACTATTGACATAGATCAACGCTTGCACGGGCGACTTGCTAGCCGTCCCCAAAACCTTTACACATCTTTGCAAATGCCCGCGGGTGGCCGTGTAGAGTCGCCGCTCCTGTTATCGCGTGTTCCCTCCCGCAGGCCCCCGCAAGCGTTCCGGTTTTTCCGCTCACGCCGCGGCAATCCAGTGAGATTGCCGCCAGTGCTGTTCGAGTTGTCCGACCCGCAGCCCACGATGCATCGCCTTCGCCAGGGACCCGCCTTTTTGCAAAGCGTGATCCTATGTTCCTGTCGTCTCTCGATGCCGCACGCCGGCATGTCGGTTCTCATTTTCATTCTCAATTTCGTCGCTCAGCTTCGGCGGCACTGCTTGCAGCCGGCGCGTTCTCCACGCTGACCGGCTGCGCCGTCACCTTCCCCACCCCCACGCCGCCAGCCCCCAATGCCGCGCTGATCAACGGCGGCAACGATGGCCTGCTGATTCCGCTGCACGTGGAGCGTGCCGACGAAGACCACGCGCGCCTCGGTCTGCCGGTTCAACTCGACGGCAAGCCGGTTTACATGGCGCTCGACACGGGTACGCAAGGCACGCGGGTGTTGAAGTCGGTGCTGCCCGGTTCGGGCTACACAAGCGCCGGCGGCGTGACATCGTTGTCGTTCGCGAACGGCGTGGAGGTGCTCGGCTCGGCCGTGAAGGTGCCGTTCAGCCTCGCCGGCACCACCCCGACGCCGATTGCCGCGCAAGCGGTGGACGTCGTGCGTTGCTTGCCGAACGCGCGCAAGTGCGTCGGGATGGACGGCTACACCGGCGAATTCGGCTGGGCGTTTTCCGGCATCCTCGGCGTCGGCGCCGCGCAGCCCGACGACAACAGCTACACGCAACCGTTGCGCGCATTGCCCGGCAACATCGGTCAACGCTATCTGGTGCACGCGAACTTCGCAAAGCCGTACATGGTGTTGAGCCCCTCGAGCACCATCACCAAAAACTACACGATGGTGCCAATGACAATGTCGAGAGACGGCACGGCGCAATGGCCACGAGGCTGTGTGAACGTGGCTGACAAGATGACCTTCTGCGCGCCGCTGGTGTTCGCAACCGGCAGCACCGGCATGATCCGCCTCGAAATGGACAAGGCGCCCAACTGGACCGGTGACGGCGATGTCGGCAACGTGCTCGATCAGGGCAACTACGAGACGGCCATCGGCACTGGATCGTGGGTGCACCGTTACGAGAAGGCGCAAGTCACGATCGTCAAGGCGAAGCCGGACGCTAACCGCATCGTGGTCGGTTTGATGGCCATGCAGAACATCGACGTGTTATTCGATTTCCCGCGCGGGCAGTTCGGTTTGTATGCCGCGCAAGAGAGCGAACGATTCGCCCCGTGATAGTCATCGATCGATAAAGAAAGGCCGTGCGAAAAATTTCGCACGGCCTTTTTCATTTGAGCAAGCGCCATACACAAACGTGCCTGCGTCACTCCACCCCGTCACTCCATACTGAGCGGGTTCACGTGCCAGATATTGCGCGCATATTCGCCGATCGTGCGGTCCGACGAAAACTGCCCCATGCCCGCGACGTTCTCGATCGCGCTCTCGGTCCACGCGCGCCGGTCGACGAAACGCGCATCCACTTCGTCCTGCGCTTTCGCAAACGCAGCGAAATCGGCGAGCACCATATAGTGATCGCCCCAATCCACCAACGTGTGGAAAATGTCCGAGAAGCGCAGCGGATCATCCGGTGAGAAGTAACCCGTGCGAATCTGGTCGAGCGCCATGCGCAGTTCCGGATTCTCCTCGTAGACTTGCCGCGGCCGGTAGCCAGTGGCGCGCAGGTTGTCCACTTCATCAGCGGTATGGCCGAAGATGAAAATGTTGTCGTGTCCCACCGCGTCGCAGATCTCGATGTTCGCGCCGTCCATCGTGCCGATCGTCAACGCGCCGTTCAACGCGAGCTTCATGTTGCCGGTGCCTGACGCTTCGGTGCCGGCCATCGAAATCTGCTCGGAGAGATCAGCCGCTGGAATGATCAACTCGGCCACGCTCACGCCGTAGTTCGGCACGAACACCACCTTGAGGCGATCGCCGATCAACGGATCGTGATTCACCTTCTCGCTGACATCGCCGATCAGCTTGATGATCGTCTTCGCCATGCGATACGCGGACGCCGCCTTGCCGGCGAACATCACCACGCGCGGCACCCAATCGCGCTCCGGATTCGCGCGAATCTGGTTGTAGCGCACGATCACGTGCAACACGTTCAGCAACTGCCGCTTGTATTCGTGAATACGCTTGACCTGAAGATCGAACAACGCATCGGGATCAAAGTGCAGTTTGGTGTGATGCGCAAGCCGCTGCACGAGCCGCAGTTTGTTCTGCCGCTTCGCTTCATGAAAGGCGTCGATGAACGCGCTGTCGTTGCGCAGACTGCGCAGTTGCTCCAGCTCGAACAGATTGCTGCGCCAATGCTTGCCGATCTGCTGATCGATCAGCGACGAGAGCGACGGACTCGCCTGCGCCAGCCAGCGCCGCGGCGTGATGCCGTTGGTGACGTTGGTGAAGCGGTCCGGATAGATGCGCGCAAAGTCGGAGAAAATATCGCGCGTCATCAGTTGCGAATGCAACTTCGATACACCATTCACCTTGTGACTCGCGACGATCGCCAGATACGCCATCCGCACACGCCGCTGGCCATATTCGTCGACCAGCGAAATGCGGCGGATCATCTCGCCGTCGTGTCCCGATTGCTCGCTGACATGCTTGAGAAAGCCCGCATTGATCTCGAAGATGATCTCCAGATGCCGCGGCAAAAGACGCGCGAGCATCTCGACGTCCCACGTTTCGAGCGCTTCGGGCATCAAGGTGTGGTTCGTGTACGAGAAGATCTTGGTGACGTGATGCCACGCCTTGTCCCACGGTTGATGATGAACATCCACCAGCAAGCGCATCAATTCCGGAATCGCCAGAACCGGGTGCGTGTCGTTGAGATGCACCGCCACCTTTTCGGAGAAGCGGCCAAACGTGCTGTGCGTGCGCTGATAGCGGCGAATCAGATCCTGCATGGTCGCCGAGACGAAGAAGTATTCCTGCCGCAGCCGTAGTTCGCGGCCGGCCGGCGTCGAGTCGTCCGGATACAGCAGGCGCGAGACGTTCTCCGACATGTTCTTCGTATCGACCGCGTTGCGGTAGTCGCCACGATTGAACGCACCGAGATCGAGTTCTTCGGTGGCGCGCGCCGACCATAGGCGCAGCGTATTGGTCGCGTCTGTCGCGTAACCTGGAATGACGGTGTCATACGCGGTGGCGTTCACATGCTCGGTGTCGATCCACTCCACATGCTCGCCGCGCTGCACCGTGCGGCCGCCGAAGTGCACCATGTACTTGATCTCGGGCCGCGGAAACTCCCACGGATTGCCCGCGCGCAGCCAGTAGTCCGGCGCTTCGACCTGCTCGCCGTCGACGATCTCCTGACGGAACATGCCGTATTCGTAACGGATACCGTAGCCGAAACCCGGAATGCCGAGCGTCGCCATCGAATCGAGAAAGCAGGCGGCGAGGCGTCCGAGGCCGCCGTTGCCGAGGGCCGCGTCCGGTTCGATATTGACCAGCATGTCCATATCGACGCCGAGATCCGCAAGCGCTTCCTTCATCTGATCGTGGATGCCGAGCGCCAGCAACGCGTTCGTAAACGTGCGGCCGATCAGGAATTCCATCGACAGGTAGTAGACGCGTTTGACGTCCTGTTCGTACTGCAGGCGCGTGGTCTTCATCCAGCGCGCGACCAGCCGGTCGCGCACGGCGAGCGCCGCGGCGTGCAGCCAGTCATGTGGATGAGCGGTGACGGCGTCCTTGCCGACGCCGTACATCATGCGATTGGAAATTGAGCGCCGTAGCGCGTCGACGGTACTGTTGAGCTGGTCGAATTCCAGATCGACGGCTGTCATCGAGGCCTCCGGGGAAAAAACGACGCGACATACGCGAACCGCATAGATGACGGACGGGAGGCGCGTGTCGGTCAGGCGGGTTAGCAAACAGAGTACGACATTTTACGGCGCAGGAACACCGCCGGGCGCGAGCGGGTGGTCATGCACATGCCATGCCCGCCGACATACGGGGCTTCACGCATTTCACACGCATTCCGCGCACGCACGCGGTGCAGCGGTAGCCTGTGCGCGGCACTAGGCGCGTGCATCGGCCCGCAAAACAGGCAAACGATATCAAGCGATGAAAGCCGACTGCATGGGAGAGAGGCAGCACGATTATCTTTTTCGACGTGTGACGTGCCGATGAAAGCGTTGACCGGTTCAATACGTGGTCACATCGGCGCGCCTCGTCTGCTGAACTGTTATGCCGAAGCGATATGCGATAACGAGGCGCCACGCCGATTCGAAGACGCCGGGCGGACTTGACCGTTAGTTGCGTTGAAGACGTCCGATCAAGCGCCCCGCCCTGCCGCCCTCCCAGCACGATTTCCACGTCTCTGTAACAATCACTTCATTCGCCGCGCGCGCCGCCCTGACCGCTGGACTCGGGCCCCGCGCTTCACGCCACGCAACCCTGCCGCCTGCACGCCGCAGCGCCGTCCCTCCGGCGCGCCCGGCGCTGCGGCATGCATAACCCGACGAGCCACGCCTTGTCCGACAAACCCAGCGCCGCCCGTGGCGCCACGCTCGACCAGACCTTTCCGACGGACGGCCCGATGAGCGCCGCCAATCGCCGCGCGATGGCCGCGATCATGCTCGCCGTCGCGCTCGCCACGCTCGATACCGCAATCGCCAACACCGCCCTGCCCGCCATCGCGGCGGATCTGCACGCGGCGCCCGCGGCTTCGGTGTGGATCATCAACGCCTACCAGCTCGCAATGGTCGCGACACTGCTGCCGCTCGCCGCACTCGGCGACATCGTTGGGCATCGCAGGATTTATATCGGCGGCATTGCGCTGTTCACGCTGGCGTCGCTGGCGTGTTCGCTCGCTTCGACACTGCCGATGCTGGCCGCCGCGCGCGTGCTGCAAGGTCTCGGCGCGAGCGCGATCATGAGCGTCAACACGGCGCTGATCCGCTATCTGTATCCGCCGCATCGACTCGGACGCGGCCTCGGCACTAACGCGTTGATCGTCGGCGTATCGTTCGCGGTCGGGCCGACGGTGGCCTCGCTGATTTTGTCCGTTGCCGCGTGGCCGTGGCTGTTTGCGGTCAACGTGCCGCTGGGTCTGCTGGCGCTGGCCTTCGCATGGCCGGCGCTGCCGCACACCGAGCGCGGCAAACACAACTTCGACCCGATCGCGGCGCTCCTCAACGTGATCACCTTCGCCGCGCTGATCTTCGCGCTCGGCGAAGCGGCCCAGCGCGCCTCGACACAACTGGTGCTGAGCGCGGCCGCGATCGCCGTGGTGTTCGGCGTACTGCTGATTCGTCGTGAAGCCGGTCACCCCGCACCGATGCTGCCGGTCGATCTGTTCAAGCGGCCGGTGTTTGCGTTGTCGGCAGTGACTGCGGTGTGCTCGTTCGCCGCGCAAGGGTTGGCGTTCGTGTCGCTGCCTTTCTACTTCGAGGATGTGCTGCATCGCAGCCAGGTCGAGACCGGCTTTCTGATGACGCCGTGGCCCGTGGTGGTCGCACTGGCCGCGCCGCTGGCGGGCAGTCTGTCCGATCGCTATCCACCGGGCCTGCTTGGCGCGATCGGCCTGGCGGTAATGTCGGCGGGGATGGCGTCGCTGGCGTTGTTGCCGGTGCATCCGCATGTGCTCGACATCGGCATTCGCATGGCGATTTGCGGTGCGGGCTTCGGCTTCTTCCAGTCACCCAACCTGAAGGCATTGATGGCGAGCGCGCCGCCCGAGCGCAGCGGCGGCGCCAGCGGCATCGTCGCGACTGCCCGGCTGCTCGGACAGACCACCGGCGCTGCGCTGGTCGCGCTGAGCTTCGGTATCGCCGGCCGTCATGGGCCCACACTCGCGCTCAGCGCCGGCGCCTTCTTTGCCGGCGCGGCGAGCCTTGCAAGCGGACTGCGGCTGTTCGCGCCTTCGCATCGCTCAGGCGCGCACGCGAAAGCGTCGGCGAAGTAAACAAAACGGGCGCACTGCTGTGGCAGTGCGCCCGTTTTTTCTTCCCGGCATTTCGATCGATCAATGCGCGGCGAAATACCCCTTCACCGCGGCGATAAACGTATCGATATCCGCACGCGACACATCCTTATGCGTGACGAAGCGCGACGCATACAGCATCTGCGTGAGGATCCCGCGCTCCTTGAGCCACGCTTCGAGCGGTACGCAATGTTGCTGCGGAAAATGCGCAAACACCATGTTGGTCGCGATCGATTGCACCTTGACCTGGTCGATCGATTCCAGACCGGCCGCCAGATGCGCGGCGTTGGCGTGATCGTCGGCAAGACGCTCGACGTTGTGATCCAGCGCGTACAGGCAGGCCGCCGCCAGCACGCCGGCCTGACGCATCCCGCCGCCCAGCACCTTGCGCCAGCGATGCGCCACGTCGATCAGCGCCTGACTGCCGACCAGAACCGAGCCGACCGGCGCACCGAGGCCCTTCGAAAAACAGATCGAGACTGAATCGAACCGTTCACACAGCGCCGCAACCGGCTTGCCCGATGCAACCGCCGCGTTGTAGACCCGCGCGCCGTCGAGGTGAGCCGACAAGCCATGCTTACGCGCCAACTGCACCGCCTCGTCGACATAACCCGCCGGCAGCACTTTGCCGCCGATGGTGTTTTCCAGCGCCAGCAGCCGCGTACGCGCGAAGTGGTTGTCGATCGGCTTGATCGCGGCGGCGATCTTCTCGAGCGGGATCGAACCGTCGGCGGCATTCTCGAGCGGCTGCGGCTGAATGCTGCCGAGCACCGCGGCGCCGCCGCCTTCGTACTTATAGGTATGCGCCAACTGGCCGACGATGTATTCGTCGCCGCGCGCGCAATGCGCCATCAACGCTGCCAGATTGCTTTGCGTACCGCTCGGAAAGAACAGGCCGGCTTCCTTGCCGACACGCTCGGCGACCGTTGCCTGCAGACGCAGCACGGTTGGGTCGTCGCCCCAGACGTCGTCGCCCACTTCGGCGGCCGACATCGCCGCGAGCATGGCAGGAGTTGGACGGGTTACGGTGTCGCTGCGCAAATCGATCATGGTGAAAACCTCGTGTGTCCCTGTTTGTGTCAATGCATGACAGCCTGTGATCGCCGGCCCGCGTACCGCTTCATCTGCTTCGATGAACGGCCACGACTCCGGCTGTTGAGCCACACAGTGTATTCAATTAATTAACGCGGCGCTGAAAACCGCGCTAATAGGCGCGGTTCACCCACCCGACTTCGGCAGCCACGCAAGCGGGTCGACCGGCTGGCCATTCTGACGGACTTCGAACTGGATCGACGCCACGCCGCGGCTATCCACGCCGACTTCGCCGATGGTTTGTCCCTGCGCGACAGCATCGCCTTCCTTGACCAGCAGCGTGCTGTTCTGCCCGTAGGCGGTAATCAGCGAATCGTCGTGCTTGATGATGATGAGCGGACCGTACGCCTCGATACCCGTGCCGGCGTAAACCACCCGGCCGGTCGCGGCGGCCTTGACCGGATCGCCTGCGTGGCCGCCGATCACGATACCGTTCGACTTGCCCGGCGCAAAGGCTTTCAGCACGGGACCCCGCAACGGCCACAGCAGCACGCCTTGCTGCGGCACGCCGGGCGTGCCAGGCGTCGCGGCAGCGCCATTCTGACCGGCAACACCGACCGGCGGCGTCACCACGCTACCCGACGCCATGGGCGGCGCCACTCGCAGCACCTGCCCCGGATTGACCGCCGCATTCGCTGCGAGGCCGTTCCATGCCGCAATCTCCTGCGGCTTGCGACCGTACGCCGACGCGATGCCCGCCAGCGTGTCACCCTGATTGGCGCGGTAGTAACCGGCTGGCACAGGGACGGTGCCAAGGGTAGTCGGGCGGGACGGCGCACTGCTATAGAACGGCGTGCTTTCCCACGGCATCGACGTACAACCGCTGATCATCACGCCGAGTGTCGCCGAGATCAGCAACCGGGTCGCCGTGAATTGCCATTGTCTTGTCATGTGATTTTCCTCGACACTTAGATTCAATCGGATTCAATCAGCCCCAAGCATTCGCCGTGCCGCTCGCCACGGGCGCCACGGCACTTATCCATTATGCCGCCGTGCGCGCTGGCAACGGCTTCGACACGGCATGGGCCAAGGAACCGTCAGACACTGCCCTCGGCCTCGACCACCAGAATGCGCGCCACACCGATCGGATGCGCAACGTGTTCGGTGCCCACCGACGCGTAGAACACATCGCCCGTTTCCAGAATCGCCGACTGTTCCACGCCGCCTTCCCGATAGCGCATCTCCACGCGGCCGTCGAGCACGGCGAACACTTCCTCGCCGTCGTTGACATGCCATTTGTACGGCTGATCAGTCCAATGCAGGCGCGTCGTGATGCCGCCCATGTTGGCGATATCGAGCGCGCCCCACGGACGCGTCGCGGTGAAGCTCTTGCTGCGAATGATCTTCATGGTGAATAGTGGATTGAGAAGCAGACGCTGTCGACGCGTTATCCGTGCCGCATACCAAACCGCCCGGCCCAGCGGGATCACGCGTTTCGACCGACCCCATTATAGGTGTTGCGGCAGGCGCAACCGCCGCCACACGGCCGGGCGAACGCATTCGTGTGATTATTGAATCCTTTTAACCCTCGCCTATACTCAGTCATGCTGCCGCAACGCACCGTACGCAAACGCCTGGATCCAGCGAGGAGTTGAGGATGAACAAAGCCACGTTTCTGGCCGTGCAACTCAACGTCGACGATATTGCGGCGTCGCCCGGTTTGGTCGAGTTGCTGAACACCCATCTGATTTTCGCGGCAGACGTCGCCGAAGCCGCCGACGCGCTGGTCCAGCTGGCCAGCATCGCGGGATTGTCGAGCGGCGTCGAAGCCAGCGTCGAGATTCCGGCACTGGCGATTGAACGGCTGCGCGAGGCGCTCGACAATCTCAGTGGTTACGACGAATCCTGGTTGCTTGCCCTCGAACCCAGCCGCGCGCTGTTCGATGAAATAGGCCGCCGGCATCGCACCTTGCATTAAAGCTGCGCTTGCGGAAAACGCATCCGCACTGCCGCGCACCCCGGTGCTCAGTTGCTAGTACCGCCGGTCCGCCACTTTTCGCTCACCGCCCGAACCGCCAGATTGTCCGGCATGCTTGACTGTCGACGCCGTCTGAAGGTTTCGGGCGAGTCAACCGGAGGAACCGCCGTGAAAAGTCTCCTGAACCGCCGCAGCGTGCTGGCAGGCCCATCGCATCTCGTGCAGGTCGCACGAGAGAACGCCGCCGATTCCGTTTCGCCCGACGACAGCGAGGAGGCGGCGCTGGCCGCGGCGGCCGGCGTCACGCCCGCTGCCGCTGGTGCCCAGCCCGCCCCCGTCGCCGAGCCGGCGCGGCCGGTAACGACGTTACGGCCGGTGCCGGTGGTGCCTTCGCAGGTTAGCGCGCGCGGCGTGCAGATGGCCGACACCGCCGAAATCGAATGGCTCGCCGAAGAAGAAGCGCTGACGCCGTTCCGCGTGTTCCGCAGCTTCGCCTATTCGGTCAGTCTGCTGTTCCACGCGAAGGAACTGACGTACTACGTCGCGCTGTATCAGGACGGCTCGCTGTGGCGCGCGCTCAAAGCCGCCGACCTCGAAGCCGCGGAAGCGGCCTTCCATCACTTCGAGGAACAGGCGACGCGGCTCTCCGAAGGCGAAACGCGCCGCGCGCAACTCGAGGCGCAAAACGAACAGCTGGCGCGCATGATCGCGCGCTCCGAGGCGCAGGCCGAACGGCTGCGCACGGATCTGCAACGGCGCGGCGCGCAGGAACAGACCGTGTCGAACCGGCAGCATCAGGTGCGCAAAGAGGTGTCGCAACTGGAAGCGCAACGCGTCGCCGCGCAGGCGCATCTGAACAAGGCGCATCGGCAGATTCATCAGTTGAATCTGACCAGCAACGAAGGGATTCCGCATTTGCCGAACCGTTGAAGCGCGCCTTGAAATCGATCTGACGGCGAGGCAACGCCGTAAACGACAAAACGCCGCCCGGCAATCCGGTCGGCGTTTTTTTATTACCCGCCGCCTGTCAGCCAGGCGGCGTTCACATCAGTTTCGGCGAATTAGTTGCCGAAGTAGACCGAGTTACGGTCGTTGCCGGTCAGCGGACGGCCGGCTTGCGAGGTGCCAGCGATCGGTGCGCCGTAGCCGCTGTTCACAGCTTGAGCGGTGCCGTTCTGTGCATCGACGCGGGCTTGCGCAGCTTGCAGGTTAGCCGGGTAATCGACATGATCGCCGATCGGGTTGTAACCGGCCTTTTCCAGTTGCACCAGTTGAGCGCGCACTTCAGCGCGGGTAAGCGGCTGGTTCGATTGAGCGAACGAAGCAACAGGAGCGACCAGAGCGGCAGCGACGACAACTGCAGAGATAAGAGTCTTCATGATGTAAACCTCCAGAACTTGTATTTAATGTGCTTTGGGCTCGTTGTCCCGTAGCGCTTAAGTAGAAGTTTAGGAGCGGCAACATCTAGGGGAAACCCCTAAAACGATGAAACTCTATTCCGAAATTCGCAATAGTAGAGGGTCCAGCGTGCTGCCACGCTATCTGCACGATAGCTATCAGCAATAATTGCCCGCCTTGAATTCAATCGCTTATGTGGCCCGGCGCGCCTTGCTGCAAGCGCGCGCCGGGCCACGATTCAAACGCTCAGCTCCAGTTCGCGTGGAAGCTGCCCGGCTTGTCGATACGTTCGAACGTGTGCGCGCCGAAGAAATCGCGCTGAGCCTGCACCAGGTTCGCCGGCAGGCGTTCCGAGCGATATGCGTCGAAATACGCCACTGCCGACGCGAATGCCGGCACCGGCACGCCAGCATTGATGGCGGCAATCACGACTTCGCGCAACGCCGACTGATAGTTCTTCGCGATGTCGCGGAAGTACGGATCGAGCAGCAGGTTGGCGATCGCCTTGTCTTTCGTATAGGCGTCGGTGATCTTCTGCAGGAAGCGGGCGCGGATGATACAGCCGGCGCGGAAAATCTTCGCGATCGTGCCGTAGTCCAGATCCCACTTGTACTCTTCCGATGCCGCGCGCAGTTGCGCGAAACCTTGTGCGTACGAAATCACCTTGCTGAAGTACAGCGCACGGCGCACCGATTCGATGAACGCGTCACGCTCGGCGCCGAGCGGCTTGGCTGCCGGCCCTTCCAGCACCTTGCTCGCGGCCACGCGCTGAGTCTTCAACGACGACAGCACGCGTGCGAACACGGCTTCCGTAATCAGCGGCAGCGGTGCGCCGAGGTCGAGCGCGTTCTGGCTGGTCCACTTGCCGGTGCCTTTCTGCGCCGCGCGATCGAGAATCACGTCGACCAGATCCTTGCCGGTTTCTTCGTCTTTCTTCTTGAAGATCTTCGAGGTGATTTCGATCAGGTAGCTGTCGAGTTCGCCCTCGTTCCATTCGGTGTAGACCTTGGCCAGTTCCTCGTTCGACAGACCGACGACCTGCTTGAGCACGGCATAGCTCTCGGCGATCAACTGCATGTCGCCGTATTCGATGCCGTTGTGCACCATTTTCACGAAGTGGCCCGCTCCGTCCGGACCCATATACGCGACGCACGGCTCGCCGTCCGGCGCCTTGGCGGCGATTTCGGTGAGGATCGGCGCAACCAGGTCATAGGCGTCGCGCTGGCCGCCCGGCATGATCGACGGGCCTTTCAATGCGCCCTCTTCGCCACCCGACACGCCCGTGCCGATGAAATGCAGGCCGGCTTTCGCCAGTTCCTGATTGCGGCGGATGGTGTCGGTGAAATGCGTATTGCCGCCGTCGATCAGGATGTCGCCCTTGTCCAGCAGCGGCTTGAGCGACGCGATGGTGGCGTCGGTCGGCTCGCCTGCCTTGACCATCAGCAGAATGCGGCGCGGTTTTTCCAGCGACTCCACGAAGTCTTCCAGCGTGAAGGCCGGCACCAGCTTCTTGTCCGGATATTCGGCGATGAGTTCGTCGGTTTTCTCGCGGCTACGGTTGTACACCGACACCGCGTGGCCGCGGCTTTCGATGTTGAGCGCCAGATTGCGGCCCATGACCGCTAGCCCCACCACGCCGATTGCCTGTTTGCCCATGTGAATTCTCCAGAGTCCAAAAAATGTCGAGACGCCGCGCCGGAAAGAACGTCGGCGGAACGTCGAGGGTGAAAGGATAAAAGAAATGCCGGCTTGCCGCTCGCTGACGCGCATTTGCGCTCAGCGAGCAGGCTTTCCACTGCGTGCGGGCCTCAACTTTAGGCGGTGCCCGGTGATGCGCTTTATGACGCACCGCTTACACACCGCACACACCGCATTACGCAACGTCTGTCAGACCCGCGCCGCGTCCAGGCGTTTCCTGAAAACCAGACTGAAATTGTTCGCCGGCATCGCGATCGGCTCGTCGCACACGAGCCCGACCGATGCGCCCAACGCGACCACCGCTTCCATGTCGCGCACGCCCCACGCGGGGTCGCGGCTGCGCAATTGCTGATCGAACGCATCGTTGCTCGGCGAGGTATGCGCGCCACCGCGTTTGTAAGGGCCGTACAGATACAGTACACCGCCGTCGACCAGTCGGCGACTCGCGCCGGCGAATAGCGCTTGCGTCGCGCTCCACGGCGAGATGTGAATCATGTTGATACAGACCACGGCGTCAAACTGATCGGGCGCATTCAGCGTTTGCACACCCCACTCCGCCTGATGCACGTCGAGAGCGAGCGCTGCGCGCACGTTCGCCAGCCCTGCATGCGCGATCCACGCCGCAATCGACGCACGCGCGTCCGCATCGGGATCACTCGGTTGCCAGTCGAGCCCGGGCAATGCGCCGGCGAAGCAGATAGCATGCTGCCCCGTGCCGCTCGCGATTTCCAGCACACGGCCGGTAGCCGGCAGCACTTCGCGCAATACGGCAAGGATCGGTTCGCGATTGCGTTCGGCGGAGGGCGAATGTTGCCGCAACGCCGGATGGGAATCAGTCATGTTCGGGTTGTTTCAGTACAGGGTCGTGCGCACGCGTTCGGCGAGTTCACGGTCGTAGGTCGCGGCATCAAAACTGGCGCCGTTGATGCGCTGGTGGATCTCGCCGGCACTCGGCAGGCGCGAACGTTCGATATGACGCGCGGGATCCCACAGTTTCGAGCGCACCAGCGCCTTCGAGCAATGAAAGTACACCGCTTCGACGTCGATCAGCAGCACGGTACGCGGCAGTTTACCTTCGACGGCAAAACTGTCCAGCAATTCCGGATCGTTGGAAATGCGGCCGCGGCCGTTCACGCGCAAACTTTCGCCGACGCCCGGAATGATGAACAGCAGCGCCAGGTGCGGCTCAACGATGATATTGCGCAGACTGTCGACGCGATTGTTGCCGATGCGGTCCGGCAGCGCGAGCGTGCGTTCGTTGATCACACGCACGAAGCCCGGCGCGTCGCCGCGCGGCGAACAGTCGAGGCCTTCCGGACCGGCGGTGGCGAGCACGACGAAGGGCGCGACTTCGATGAACGCACGATAGTCTTCGTTGACGTAGGGAATCTCTTTCTTCACTGCGCGTTCGTGGGGCTGACCGTAGATTGCTTCGAGCTGTTCGATCGTCGTCAACATCGGCGTTCCTTTTGCGGGACGGTTGCTTTTCGTGAGGGCGGCACTGCGTGGGATTGGGATTATCGACGATTTGTGCGAGCCGCGCGCAGCTCGGGCGGCCCGCTCAATCCAGTGCCAGACGCCCCGCCAGCGCAGTCAGCGTGTCGGCACAGGGCGCGGCGATTTTCAGCGACAACAGCGGATCGGCGCGCGTGCGCCCCAGATTGATCGCGACGATCGGCTTGCCCTGCTTCTGCGCCCACACGCAGAAGCGGTAGCCCGAATAGACCATCAGCGACGAGCCGACCACCAGCACCGCGTCCGCCGCATCGAGCGCATGCGACGCCGCTTCGACACGCTCGCGCGGCACGCTTTCGCCGAAAAACACCACGGCGGGCTTCAACAAACCGCCGCAGTTCGTGCACGCCGGAACGCGGAAAGCGTCGAGATCGTGCCACTCCAGATGCGCGTCGCCGTCGGCGGCGGTTTCAGCGGTGACGTTCAGCAACGCGGGATTGTCGGCTTCGAGCGTGCGCTGGATCGACGCGCGCGAATGCTGCATCCCGCAGTCCAGACACGTCACGCCATCGATACCGCCATGCAGTTCGATCACCTCGCGGCTGCCCGCCCGCTGATGCAAACCGTCGACGTTCTGCGTGACGAGCGTCGGCACATGGCCGGCTGCCTCGAGCCGGGCGAGAGCGGTATGCGCGGCATTCGGCTGCGCGTCGGCCACCACCGGCCAGCCCACCATGCTGCGTGCCCAATAGCGTCGGCGCATCGCAGCCGTGCCGAGAAATTCCTGCAGCGTGATCGGCGGCGAACGTTTCCATTCGCCGTTGTCGTCGCGATAGCCTGGAATGCCGGAATCTGTGCTGATGCCCGCACCGGTTAGCACGAACAGACGCGGATAACGCTGCACGAAGGTATGCAGGTCGTCCAGCGTGTGCGTTTCGTTGAAGGGTTCGATGTGCGCGGGCTGAAGGTCGGTCATGACGGGGACGGGGTATGGCTGCGGCCTTGGCGTAAAACCTGAAACACCGTTTAGCGGCGCGTACGCGGTTTGCTGTGCCGCGCTTGCACGGTTTGTACCTTTTGTACCTTTTGCACCCTGAGTGCCGCCTGCCGCGCTTGCCATTCGGCGAGCGCTGACTGATAGCGCTCCAGTGCTTCATCGTAGAGATCGAAGACACACGGATTGCAGCCGCTATGACAACAATCGTCGAGGTCGGGCTGCACGGGCGGCACCGGCTGCGGGTCGTCCTTGGGTGTGGCGCGGGGCACGGCGAATCGTTTTCCGGAAGGCGGGAAGCGCCCAGTATAAGTTGATCTCCTGCGATGCGTGCGGACGCGCCCTGCTCAACCCCGCCCGACGAACGGCATCTTGCTCGCCATGATGGTCATGAACTGCACGTTCGCGGACAGCGGCAATTCGGCCATATGCAGCACCGCGTCGGCGACGTGCTGCACGTCCATCAACGGCTCGACCGCGATTTCGCCATTCGCCTGCGGCACGCCGCGCGCCATCCGCTCGGCCATTTCCGTCGCCGCATTGCCGATGTCAATTTGACCGCACACGATGTCGTATTTGCGGCCGTCGAGCGAAACCGCTTTGGTGATGCCGGTAATCGCGTGCTTGGTCGCCGTATAGGCAATGCTGTTCGGCCGCGGCGCATGCGCGGAAATCGAGCCATTGTTGATGATGCGGCCGCCCCGCGGCGTCTGCGTTTTCATCAGACCGAAGGCGGCACGTGTGCAGAGAAACACGCCTGTGAGATTGGTGTCGACCACCGAGCGCCATTCGTCGACATCGAGCTCGTCGATATCCACCGGCGAGCCGTTACGGCCCGCATTGTTGAACAGCACGTCGAGACGGCCGCGCCGCGAGCGGATCGTGTCGAACAGCGCAGCGACGCTATCGGCATCCGTCACGTCGCAGGCCACGGCAAGCGCATCGCCACCGAGTTGCTGCGCTTCTTCGACCACGGCGTCGAGCGGCGCCTGGCGACGGCCTGCGAGTACGACGCTATAACCATGTTCCAGCATCTTGAGCGCGCAGGCCCGGCCGATGCCACTGCCCGCGCCCGTCACCAGCGCGACCTTCTTGATTCCCGTTCCTGTCACAGCACTTCTCCCGCTCGGTTTCTTTGGCCCTAGCACCATACAACAGCAGGTCGCCCATCACAAACGCAACGGCAACGGCGCAGCCTTCGCGAAGCATGATGTCTTTCAGATTTCTTTCATTACTTATCGTTACCTTCCGCAACAGCGCCGCGTTGCGCATCAATGGTATGGTTGACTGTTGCGCGTCACGCGCGCGATTCAGGGCCCTCCCAGGACGGAGGAAGGAAGACAGGAAGCACGCTTTATGAACGAACTTTTCACCCCGCATCGCAATGAGGTCGCGCCGCAGCACCGCTGGCCGCGCACCGGCTATCCCGCGATGGTCACCGCCACCGCCGCATGGCATGTATTCGTACTGGCCGGCTGGCTGCTGACACCCGCCGCATGGCCATGGTGGCTCGCCGCGATCTTCGCGAATCACGCTATTTTCACGGTAGCCGGCCTGTTGCCACGCACCTCGCTGCTGGGCCCAAACTGGACGCGCCTGCCCGCCGGCGCGCGCAACGCAGACGCGATCGCACTGACCATCGACGACGGTCCCGACCCGGTCGTCACACCGCAAGTGCTGAATCTGCTCGACGCTTTCAACGTGCGCGCCACTTTCTTCTGTATCGGCGCGAAAGCGCAACGCTACCCGGAGCTCGCACGCGAGATCGTCGCACGCGGCCATGCGCTGGAAAACCATTCACAGGTTCACGTGCACACGTTTTCGATCACGTTTCCGGGTGCTCTCACGCGCGAGATCGAAGCGGCGCAGCGCACCTTCCAGGCATTGAGCGGCGAGCGGCCAATGTTCTTCCGCGCCCCGGCGGGCCTGCGCAACATTTTTCTCGAGCCCGTGCTGCGCAAACTCGATTTGCGGCTCGCGGCGTGGACGCGGCGTGGCTACGACACGCGCGAACGCGATCCCCAGGTGGTCACGCATCGGCTGCTTCAGGGCCTTGCCCCGCGCGACATCCTGCTCCTGCACGATGGAAACGCCGCGCTCACCCTCGAAGGCAAACCGCTGATACTCGCCGTCCTGCCGAGCGTGATCGAAGCGGCGCGCCAACAGCACCTGCGCTTCGTTACGCTGCGTGAAGCGCGCGTCGACGACTGAACTGCGAGAAATCTTGCCGCGTGGCTCGGCCACCGACACGTGGCGAGCCACGCCGCGCCCTCTTACACCCGGAAATCCGCCGCCATGTCTTCGTCCGTGCGCGCCTCGAGCTCGCCGCTGCGGCAGGCCTTCAGGAACACGTCGTAATCACGTTCCACCTGATCCGCGTAGCTGGCGGCATAAGCTGCGAGTGACTCCGCAAACTGGTCGCCACGACCGATATACGCGCTGACTTCGATCGCCTGGCCGCTCGCCTTGGCATGCGCACGCGCCATGATCCAGCCGCAAAGCTTCGCGTAACCTTCCAGCAGGTCGGTGTCGAACAACTCGATATTCGCCGACAGTTTCATGTCGCGTAGTTGCCGGAAATAGAAATGGCGCCCTAGCGGTCCGTTCGCCCAGCCGAGAAAAATGTCGCTCGCGGCCTGCAGCATGCGCTGCCCTTGCACGACGCGTTCGCCCTCGTGCTTCACGGGAGCCGACTTGTAGTACTGGGCGATCACAGACGGCCGCGCCTCCTTGAGCTGCAGGAACAATGGCTTGCCCATGTGATCCACGTTCAGCACCACCATGCAGCGCGTGCCGACGCTGCCAACGCCCACCACTTTGAATACGATGTCCTGCACGGTGAAATGGCTGAGCAACTCTCGCCGGTCATGCGACATCGTCTTCAGGTACTCGCCCCACATGCGTTCGAGCATCTTGCGCCAGTTGTGGCCCCTGAATGCTTCGGTTTCTTCAGGCGTGAACAGCGTGTTCGCGCCCAGCACGTGGAACAGCGCCGGCGGCGCATCGCGGATCGTCCAGTGGTCACCGTCGTGCTCGGCCATTTTCTCCAGCAGATTTTCGTGGGTACGGCTCGCGGCCTTTTCCATACCGCGGCGCACGATACGGCGGCGCTCGGGGGTCAGCGCGGTTTCCGCCATGCGGTCGAAGGTGATGCGGTCGTACCAGAGTTCGAGCGCGCCGCATTGCGCGTATTGCGTCATGCGGTCGCGGTATTCGGTAACGGCGGTCATCACCAGATTCTCGGCTGCGCCACGGCTCAAACGCATATGACGCGCGGCGACCACGAGGCTCGCGGTCAGGCGTTTCAGGTCCCATTCGAAGGGACCCGTCGCGACTTCGTCGAAGTCGTTCAGATCGAATACGAGTTGACGCTCCGGTGTCGCGAAGCCGCCGAAATTCATCAGATGACCGTCGCCGCAAATCGGCATGGTGAGGCCGGTGTCGGGAACACGGCTCAGGTCGTGCGCCTGGATGATCGCGGTGCCGCGAAAGAAGGTGAACGGCGACACCGACATGCGCCCGTAGCGCAGCGGCACAAGCCTTTCGACGCGCCCCTCGCTGCTTTGCTTGAGCAACTCGATCGGGTTGCGATGCAACTCGCCTACCGTGCGATGGCTCGAGCGCTTCGAGTGCTCACGGGCGGCACGGCCACGGGCCTCCCGTTCGGCGATGGTGCTGGCTTTCATGCTCTTCTCCGGTTTTTTTCTGTGAATCTTTACTATCGGTTCTAGAAGACTGCTTCTGCTGACACGGTGAGCCATCACCAACGGTAGCCCACACCGCCGAAAATCACATCCGAGTCGCGATCATAGCGTGTCACGACACGATTCCATTCGATCCGCGCATTCCAGTGATCGGTCAAGCGATACGAGCCGGCGATCGTAACGAGCCCGGAAAACTTCCCGGCGCCCGGCCCCGGCGTCAGGCTGTTCTCGTTTTCGTTGATCGCATAGTAGGCGCCGACGCCGAGCCCGAGCGATACCTTATCGTTGAGGAAGGCACGCGTCGCCCACAGTTGGCTGGTCAAGCCGTCGCGGCGCGCCACCTTGCTGCTGCCCTCGTGAAGATAGCCAACCGTCACATCGAGGTATTTCGCAAGCCCACGCCGGTATTCGATCGCGCCGCCAAGTGCAGTCGGCGAGCTGGTCGAATTGATGATCGTCTCGCCGAGGTACACCGCCACTTCGTTGTTAGTGACGTTGTGCGTACTGCCGCTCGCCCAGTCGCGCGGACCGGGGGTGCCCGGGGCATCGAGCTGATAGCCGACGCCGAACATCACGCTGGTCGCATCCGGCCCGCGTTGCACATGCACGCGATTCAACTGCAGTTGCGTGATCCACCGGCTCGACGCGTAGTACGCCGCGCGCACGCTATACACGACACCCCAGCCGTGAGTGTCCGAATAGCTGCCGCCTTGCACGGCCGTGGTGGTGTCGAAGTAACGGTATGGACCGACGCCCGCCTGCAGGACGAACTGCGGGCTGCCGACGGGAATACGGCCCCATAGCTGGATCATCTGGCCGTCGCGATGATGGTTGGGAATGTGTCCCTCATTGAGCCACGTGAAGCTCGCGGCGAAGTATTGCCCGAGCCCTTCCTGATAGTTGAACGCCCACGTGTAGGTGTTTGTACTGCCCGCGCGCGAGCCGCCGCCGAATAGGGAAAACTCCTGGGCGTCAGCCGCGTTGGACGCGAACAGAAGCCCGATACCGACAAGGCAGGAGGACGCTTTGGTTGTGAGCTTGATGTTCCCGGCAGAATTCAGATTCCGCATGTTTTTCGCATCTCCGGATGGGCCGCTGTCGCTGCCGGCATTCGTGAGCCGACGAGAAGCCGCGTAGCGGCTTCGAGCGCCGGGACGTTACAAACTGTTAGCCATGCTAGCAGACCGCCCGGTAAAAATGCCACACCATGCATTTTGAATAATGCAGTCATGCAACCACGTCTTCAATCACCCGGTTTTCAAATCTCCACTATTGGTTGCGACCGCAACGACTGATCAAATTCGGCGGACAAAATTACCGGAAATAAAACAGGCGATTAACCAGTTGGTGAATATTTTATTTTTCACTGATGCGCACACTTCAGACATCGCGAATCTGGCCGTTTACCGGTACATAGCGAATATGAGTGACGCACTCGAAAAAGCCCATGAAATCGGGCCTGTTCCGCCGAACGTGCGTCGCGCAAGATAACGGAGAGAGCATGTTTGTCGCAATCGGCTGGGTAGTGGTAATGGCTTCTGTGATCGGTAGTTTTGTCGGTGTAGGCGGGCATCTTCCTGCGCTCGTTCAACCGTTCGAATTGCTATGTATTTTTGGCGCGGCGATCGGTGCGTTTGTCGTGAGCAATCCGACCTCCACGCTGAAGAAAACGATCAAGGCGATTCCTTCGTGTTTTAAAAGCGGTGGGTATACGAAGGAAAAATATCTCGAGCTGATCGCGCTGCTTTACGAGCTGCTTCAGAAGGCACGCAAGGAAGGCATGATGTCGCTCGAAGCCGACGTCATGGCGCCGGAAGAGAGCGTGCTGTTCCAGAAGTATTCGCACGTCCTGAAGGACCATCATCTGCTCGACTTTATCGTCGACTATTTGCGCATGATGTCCGGCGGCAACGTGAACGTGCTTGAAGTGCAGGACCTGATGGACGAAGAGCTGGCCACACATCATGCGGAAGCATCGGTCGCGGCCAACGCGATTCAGAAAATGGCTGACGGCTTACCGGCATTCGGCATTGTCGCCGCCGTGATGGGTGTCGTTCATACGATGGGCTCGGTCGGCGCGCCGCCTGCCGTGCTCGGCGAAATGATCGCCGGCGCACTGGTCGGCACCTTCCTCGGCATTCTTCTCGCCTATGGCTTTATCGGTCCGGTCGCCGATCTGCTCAACGCCAAGGGCCGCGCCGAAGCCAAACCTTACCAGTGCGTGAAGGCCGTGTTGCTCGCTTCACTCTCCGGCTATGCACCGCCGATCGCCGTCGAATTCGGCCGCAAGGTCCTGTTCACCGCCGACCGCCCGAGCTTCCAGGAACTCGACGACGCCGTGCGCGCCACCAAGATGCCGAAATCGGCCTGACGCGGAGCGGCATCATGAGTGAAAGAAGATCGCGCGCGTCCCAGCAGGACGAGACAAGCGCTCCGGTGATCGTGCGCCGCTCGAAGAAGGGTGGCGACCATGGCGCCCACCACGGCGGCGCATGGAAAATCGCCTACGCCGACTTCGTCACCGCGATGATGGCGTTCTTCCTGCTGATGTGGCTGCTCGGTTCGACGTCCAAGTACGACAAGCAGGGCATCGAAGACTATTTCAACACCCCGCTGTCGAGCCTGCTCGGCGGCAACGAGGGCACGGCAGCGGCCCGTCCGAACGTCATCCAGGGCGGCGGGCGCGACATCACCGACAGCCGACCCGGCGACGGCAAGAAAACCCAGACCGAACCCACACCGCCGACAAAGGTCGCACCGATCGTGGCGCCCGCCGACGCGGCACGGCTTCAGCAGTTGAAAGAGAAGCTCACCGCCCTGATCGAACAGAGCCCGGTGCTGAAGACATTCAAGGATCAGATCCGCATTTCGATCACGAACGAGGGTTTGCGCATCGAGATCGTCGATTCACAGAATCGCCCGATGTTTCCGTCCGGCAGTTCAAAGTTGCAGCCTTACGCCGTGACGATCCTGACGCAAATCGGCGCCGCGCTCAACGACGTGGAGAACCGCGTTTCGATAGCCGGCCACACCGACGCGGTGCCGTACACGGCCGGCCCAGAGGGCTACTCAAACTGGGAACTCTCGTCCGAGCGGGCCAACGCCGCACGCCGCGCGTTGGTAGCAGGCGGCATGCACGGCGAGAAGCTGCTGCAGGTGCGCGGACTCGCCGATGTGTTGCCGCTAAACAGCAACGTCGCCGACGAGCCGACCAATCGGCGCATCAGTATCCTTGTACTGAACAAGGCCGCGGAACTCGCGTTCTTCCACGACGGCGGCCGCACGACGATTGACGAAACATCGCCCGCAAGTTCGGCTATACCCGAAGTAGTGAGCCGTTTGCAGCCGGTCAGCGTTTCACATAGCACGCCGTAGAATTTTTATTGGGCAGAGGTTGAGTCCGGATCGACTTCGACCTCGGCTCACTCGATTTTTCGCACTTGCTGCAAAGCGAATGTGGTGTGTATAGAATCATTCGCATGCGCCCTGCCCCACATCATCACCATGAGCCCGAGCTTCCGCTCCACACGCCCAGCGTCTCGTCTGTGACGCTGGCGGCGATCATCGCCGTAATCGCGTGGATTTCGATCGTTGCGCAAGCCGATTTGACGATCGACCGCACGCTAGCCCGCGGGCTCGGCGTGCTCGATGGGGTTGCGCGGATGAGCAGTTACCTCACCAATCTAACGGTATTAGCGTGCGCGGTCTGTTTTACCTGCGTAGCGTTACGAAGGCGCAGTCCGGTAATCGTGCATTTTTTTCGACAGCCCACCGTCGTGACCGCGGTCGTTGTCTACATGGCATTTGTGGGGATCGCCTACAACCTGCTTCTACGCGGAATGTGGTCACCGAGGGCGTACAGGCTGCTGCTCAACGAATCGTTGCACAGCCTTTTACCGATGCTGGCGGTGCTTTACTGGGTGTTATTCGTACCGCGATTCCATTTGCGGCTACGGCATTGCCTGCTGTGGCTGATCTATCCTGTCGCGTACCTCGCCATTACCTTCTGGCGCGGCAGTTTGTCAGACTTTTATCCGTATCCTTTCATCAACGTCGACGTGCTTGGCGTCAGACACGTTGTCGTCAATTCCGCCCTACTGTTCGGCGGATTTTTGACATTGATGGCCGTGTTCGTGGGGATTAACTTTCGGCGTAGACGCTAACAAGGAGCACGCCGCAGCATCCGCCGCACCCCGACGAGACAAGCTCCAAATACCGAATGGTTTTTGAACAACTCTTCGGCGCGCGCAGCGCCGCCGGAAGTATGACGCCCTTGTCACAAGCGCATGTAGTGGCACGAACACAGATTCCAGATGCACCACTACCGGTAGCAAGCTGCGGGACCCACTTAGCAGGGGTTTCTAGCCGCTTTCTTTTGCCTACTTTTCTTTGCGGCGGCAAAGAAAAGTAGGTGCCGCCCCGCACAGGGGCAACGCTAATAGACCACTAACAATTCAAGGAAAGGCCAACGCCGCCGGAGCAACCACCCTAGCAGCGTCAGCCACGCCAAACAACAACATCAAACCGCCGCCACAACCCTGCGCGGCGACAAAACCGACACAACAAAACTAACAACAACATTAGCGGCGAGCGCAATCAACCCGATATAAACCGGATAAACAGCATCTCCGACATGCAAAGCAAACACCGGCTTGAGCCCTTGAGAAATAGCAAGACCAGTCCCCAACACGATCCCGACCAGCCACCCAAGAAACAACCCTGTAGTATTCAACCGCCGCGTATACAACGAAAACACAATAGCCGGAAAGATCTGCAAAATCCAAACCCCACCCAGCAACTGCAAATCAATCGCATACTGCGTAGGCAAGAACACAATAAACAACAGCGCCCCAAACTTAACAACAAGCGAAACAATCTTCGCAGTAGAAGCCTCCGCCTCAGGCGTGATACCCGGCGAAACAAGAGGACGCCACAAATTCCGAGTGAACAGATTAGCCGCCCCAATCGACATGATCGCGGCGGGCACCAAAGCGCTAATCGCGATAGCAGCAGCCGCAAAACCAACAAACCACGACGGAAACAGCGTGTTAAACAGCGCCGGCACCATATCCGACGCCGACTTCACATGCACGCCAGCCGCAATCGCCATATACCCAAGCAACGCAATCAGCCCCAGCAACAACGTATAAGCCGGCAGGAAAATCGCATTCTTGCGCACCGTATTAGCCGACGAGGACGACAAGACTGCGGTCATCGTATGCGGATACATAAACGCCGCCAGTGCCGAACCTAACGCAAGCGATGCATAAGCAGTGAACTGCGTCGGCTTCAGAATGATCCCGGTTGCGCCGCCCTTGGCCTTGAAATACGTATCGGCCGCATCGAACACATGCGCATAGCCGCCGAGCTTCGCCGGAATCAGCCAGACCGCCGCGATCACGACGATATAGATCATGATGTCCTTGACGAACGCGATCATCGCCGGCGCCCGCAAGCCGCTTGCATACGTGTACAGCGCAAGAATCACGAAGGCGACGATCAGCGGCATCTCGCCGGTGACGCCGAGCCCCTTGATCACCACCTGCATGCCCACCAGTTGCAGCGCGATATACGGCATCGTCGCGACAATGCCGGTCAATGCAACCGCAGCCGGGAACCACTTGCCGCCGTATTCACCCTGCACGTAGTCCGCCGCCGTGATGTGATCCTTCGCCTTCGCGATCTTCCACAGCTTCGGCATCACCGCGAACACGAACGGATAGACGATGATCGTGTACGGGAGCGCAAAGAAGCCATACGCGCCCACCGAATACACCAGCGCGGGCACCGCGATCACGGTATAGGCGGTATAGAAATCGCCACCCACGAGGAACCACGAAATCAACGTGCCGAACTGGCGGCCACCCAGGCCCCACTCATGCAATTGCGTCAAATCGCCCCGCTTCCAGCGCGCGGCAAAAAAACCGATGACAGTGACGAGAACAAAGAATGCGATAAAGACGGTCATCGCAACCGGGTTCACAGGAGTGACATCGCTCATTTGACACCTCGGTACACGACGTAAATCAGTAGCGAGGTCAACGGAACCCACAAGAACTGATACCAGTAGAAGAACGGAAAGCCGGCGAACGAGGGCCGCGTGTCGTTATAGAACGGCAACCACAGCAACGCAATGTACGGGATCAGCAGGATGAGCCATAGCCATGAACGGCCGGCAGATTGGGAGGTCTCCACAAACATCTCCTAGGTCTATTATTGAAACCGCGCGCCATGACTTGTGGTCGAGCACGCGGAAAACCGGTTACCTGAAATTAGACGGCAAAACCGGGTTCTGCTTTTGCAACTGTGCGCCGCACCATTGCGCGCCGGAAGGCGCGGTGCGTCGTGGGGATGTAGTATTCGCCTTCGTGAACGCTCTCACAAGCGCGCAACTACGTAAGCCGGCTACGTAATATTACGTAGCCTGTCGGCCGTCCTGTCTACGATGAAACTCAAAGCAAAGATTGTCCTGCTGGCGATCGTTCCCTTTCTGGCGGCCATCGCGAGCATTGAAATTGGCGTGCGCCAGGAAGCCACTGCGCTCGCCGAGACGCAACACGCGACCACCCAGGCCGCGTACATGGCCAGCAAGGAAATCGAACTCAAGCACTACGTCGAGCTCGCGACCACGGCGATCGCCCCGCTCTACAACGCCGGCCAGGACAACGCGCGTGACGACGCAATGCTGCGCACCCGCGCGCTCGACATCCTCGAGAAAATGGATTTCGGCAAGGACGGCTACTTCTTCGTCTATGACATGCACGGCCGTTCGCTGATGCATCCGCGCGAACCCGACCTCGTCGGACGCGACCTCTGGGAGCTGCGCGATCCGCAAGGCAAGCTGACGATCCAGCAATTGCTCGCCGCGGCCACGCGCGGCGGCGGCTATGTGCGCTATGTGTGGCATCGTCCGTCGACGGGCAAGCTCGCGTCGAAACTGGGTTACGTGGTGCCGCTCGAACGCTGGGGCTGGATGATCGGCACCGGCATCTATCTCGACGACGTCGACGCCACGCTCGCGGACATCGATCAGCGCGCGGCGGCCAACATCGACCGCACGATGCAGTGGATCGATGCCATCGCACTCGCCGGGCTCGCCGTGATCGCGTTGTGTGCACTGGTGCTCAACGTCACCGAATATCGCAGTGCCGATGCAAAACTGAAGCGGCTCGCGCAGCAGGTGGTCGACTCGCAGGAAAATGAACGGGCGCGCCTGTCGCGTGAATTGCACGACGGCATTAGCCAGATGATGGTCTCCGTGAAGCTGCTGCTCGAATCGGCATTGGCGCGCTTCGAACGCAGCGATGTGCGCGTGCCTGCGGCGGAAGCCGCGCTATCAACCAGCGTGGCGCGCATCGGCGAGACCTTGCGTGAAGTGCGCCGTATTTCTCACGCGCTGCGTCCGTCGATGCTCGATGACCTGGGCGTTGCTGCCGCGCTGGAGCAACTCACGCGCGAGTTGAGCGACGAATCCGGCATCGAAATCGGCTTCACGCAGATCGCCCACACTCATGCAGCGGCCTTGCCGGAAGCGGTAAACACGGTCCTGTTCCGCATCGCCCAGGAAGCGCTCACGAACATCGTGCGGCACGCACAGGCGTCCAGCGCGGCGCTATCGCTGGAAGTATCGAGCGACGCCGTCACGCTGACGATTTCGGACAACGGACGCGGTTTCGACGTGGCGCACGCACTTGTCAATCCACGCGCAGGCGTGGGTCTGCGCAATATGCGCGAGCGGCTGGACACATTGGGCGGCAAGCTGTCGCTCAGCTCGCAAGCCGGTCATACGATCGTGACCGCGCGCGTGCCAGTCGTTGCCTCTGCGCTTCAATCGCCGGCCTTGCAGGAAACCTCGCTATGAACGACATGTCACTCGCCATCGCACGTCTGATTCTGGTCGACGACCACCCGCTGGTACGCGATGGTTTGCGCGCGAGACTCGAAGCCGTGCGCAACATCGAGATCGTCGGCGAAGCGGGCAACGCGCAGGAAGCACTCGCGCTCGCCGCCAGCCAGGAACCTCATCTGGTGCTGATGGATGTCGGCATGAACGGAATGAACGGCATCGCGCTGGCCAGCATGTTTCATGAGCGCTTCCCGGCGATACGCGTGCTGATGCTCTCCATGCACGACAACCTCGAGTACGTGACCCAGGCCGTGCGCGCAGGGGCCAGCGGTTATGTGCTCAAGGACTCGCCCGCCACCGAAATCATTCAGGCAATCGGCGCGGTGCTGGAGGGCAAGACGTTTTTCAGCGCGGGACTGGGCGCTCGATTGATCCAGGCATCGGCGACGCAATCACCGATTGAAAGACTCACGCCGCGCGAGCGCGATATTCTCGATGCACTCGCGGAAGGTCTCTCGAGCAAGCAGATCGCTCAACGCAACGACCTCTCGGTGCGCACGGTGGAGACGCATCGGTTGAATCTGAAGCGCAAGCTCGATATTGAAGGCCAGGCTGAGCTGATCAAGTTCGCCGTTGAAAATCGTCGCAAGAGTCAGTGAAGTTTTGGGCCGCCGCTGCATAATCTCGATTGGGTAGTCGAGAATCCAAACCGTCGGTCCGTCTGCCCCACGCTCAAATCCCGGAGCCCAAGACGATGAAACGCCTGATCCAACAGTACCTGGCAAGTCTGCTGATCTGCATGGCCGCGACGCATGCCCAGGCGCAAGCACAAGCAGCGCGCGTCAATCGCGGCCACGATCCGTTCTTTCAGATATCCAAAGCGATCAGCGACTGCCCGGTGCCCTTAGGCCCACTCGAGACCGAGCAGGAGTGGCTCGACGATAGTCATTACCGGATCGAGCGCGGCAATAGCTGCTGGGTGGAGGGCCGTTGCCGTCTGTCGAACGCGTATCTCTACGACGCGGAAATCGCCGACGCCGTCCAGCGGCGTCTCACCAACATCAATTACGCCATCCACTGGCGCGAACAGTCGACGCTGTGGCTCACGCTGCAACGCCGCTTCATCTACGTGCAAGGCTGCGTCGCACCAGGCTTCGACAAACAGACATTCCTCACGGAACTCGCGAAAACCGCGGACGTCGATCGCGTGATCGACGACACCACAAGCAACCCGCGCGCCGCGTCGCTACCTTATAAAACGCTGGCAGATCCTGAGAAGCCCGTGATCGATCCCGGCAACTAGCCGCGCACGAAAAAACACACGAAGCAGCACACGGAGTTGCGTCGTGCGTTATATCGCCCATCACGCTTTAACACCTATATCGACAATCAAACATAGCAACGCAGAAATCGATCTTTGGCCACTCTCGCGTCATTGCTAACATCGGCGACCCGACATATCCGGTCAGCACAACAATGACAACACAACGATCGCAACGCCCCACTCTTCGTCTCGGTATAATCGGCGCGGCCGTCGCCAGCCTCGTCGTACTCGCTTCCTGCGGCGACGACAAGCTGCCCGGACCGACGGCGTCTGCGCCGGTAGCCGCGCAAAAGCGCCCGAACATTCTGTACATCATGGCCGACGACCTCGGCTATTCCGACATCCATGCCTTCGGTGGCGAAATCAATACGCCCAACCTCGACGCTCTTGTCCAGTCGGGCCGCATCCTGACGAATCACCATACCGGCACCGTCTGCGCGATCACGCGCTCCATGCTGATCTCCGGCACGGATCACCATCTGGTCGGCGAAGGCACGATGGGTGTGCCGACCGACGAACGCAAAGGCCTGCCCGGCTATGAAGGTTATTTGAACGACCGCGCGTTGTCGGTCGCGCAATTGTTGAAGGACGGCGGTTATCACACATACATGGCCGGCAAGTGGCACATCGGCTCCGGGATCGTCGGCAGCACGACGGGTGGCGGGCAGACGCCGGATCAATGGGGCTTCGAGCACAGCTACGCGCTGCTCGGCGGCGCCGCGACCAATCACTTTGCTCACGAACTGGCGAACTCGCAGAACTACACCGAAGACGGCAAGTACGTGCAGCCCGGTCAGCCTGGACAGCCGGGCGGCGCAGGCGGCAGCCCCCCCGTGTTCTATTCAACAGACTTCTACACACAACGTCTGATCTCGTACATCGACTCGAACAAGGGCGACGGCAAGCCGTTCTTCGCCTACGCGGCCTACACGTCGCCGCACTGGCCGCTGCAGGTGCCCGATCCCTATCTGCACAATTACGTCGGTAAATACGACGCCGGCTACGACGTGATCCGCAACGCGCGCATCGCGCGGCAAAAAACGCTCGGCATCATTCCGAATGACTTCGTGCCGTACGGCGGCGCATCGGAAACGCTCGTAGCGACAGCGGCCACGGCAAACAACGGCACTGCCAACGCGAAATATGTAAGCGCCGTGCATAGCGCCGCGCAGGGCTATACCGACTACGGTCCCGGCACGGTGAACAAGACGTGGGCGAGCCTCTCGCCAGCCGAGAAGAAAGCCCAGGCGCGTTACATGGAAATCTACGCGGGCATGGTCGAAAATCTCGACCACAACATCGGCCTGCTGATCCAGCATCTGAAGGACATCGGCGAGTACGACAACACCTTCATCATGTTCCAGTCGGACAATGGCGCCGAAGGCTGGCCGATCGACTCCGGCGCAGACCCGACCGCCACCGACACAGCGAATGCCGCCGACCCGGTCTATTCAACACTCGGCACCGACAACGGCAAGCAGAACGCGCAACGTCTGCAATACGGCTTGCGCTGGGCTGAAGTAAGCGCCACGCCGTTCCGTTTGACGAAGGGCTATTCCGGAGAAGGTGGCGTATCCACGCCATTGATCGTGCATCTGCCGGGTCAGACCACACAGAAGCCCACGCTGCGCGACTTCACGCATGTGACCGATAACACCGCCACATTCCTCGCCGTCGCACAGATCTCGCCGCCCACACAAGCTGCGCCGCCGCTGATCAATACGCTCACCGGCGTCGATCAGAACAAGGGCAAGGTGGTCTACAACAATCGCTATGTGTATCCGATCACCGGGCAGTCGTTGCTGTCTTTGCTGAACGATCAGACCACCGACGCCGTGCACACCGCGTCATTCGGCGACGAAGCCTACGGCCGCGGCTATCTGCGCAGCGCCGACGGCCGCTGGAAAGCCTTGTGGACGGAACCGCCGCTGGGTCCGGTGGACGGTCACTGGCAACTGTTCGACATGAGCGCCGACCGCGGCGAAACGCAGGACGTGTCAACGCAGAATCCGTCGGTAATCGACGGCCTCGTGCAGCAGTGGAACAGCTATATGAGCAGCGTCGGCGGTGTCGAGCCGTTGCGTCCGCGCGGCTACTACTGAGCCCGCCATGTCCGTCCGATTCAAACTGAAAAGCACCGCGGCGTTGTACGGCGCCTATGCTGCAATCGCCACGGTCGCTTTTACCGCGGCCTTTACCGCCGCGATGGCCGCCTCGGCGGCATTGAGCGGCGGGAAGCAGAGCGCATTCGACGAACTGAACCGCTCGCGCGCTTTAGTGGCGCTCGGCTCCGAACAGCAATGCGAGCGCTATGCCGGCCTGCCTTCGCGCTGGCGCGACGATCCGAAAGCCGGCATGGTGCATCTGCATGGCGGCAACTTCGTCTTCGGCAGCAAACTCGGGTATGAAGACGAGCGCCCTGCCGGCGACGGCCAAACCCACGTCGCCGGCTTCTGGATCGACCAGACCGATGTGACGAATGCGCAGTTCGCCGCATTCGTGAAAGCCACGGGTTACGTCAGCGATTCGGAGCGCCAGGGCGGCGCTGTGGTTTTTCATACGCCGACGCGCGAAGAAATGAACGCGCGCGATCTGGCGTGGTGGACGTGGGTCAAGGGCGCCGCGTGGAATCATCCGACGGGGCCCGGCAGCAATCTCGATGGCCGCATGAACCAGCCGGTGACGATGGTCACGCAGGCTGACGCGCTGGCCTACGCGCGTTGGCTCGGCCGCGATCTGCCGACCGAAGCCGAGTGGGAGTATGCGGGCAAAGCCGGCCACGAAGGCGCGGATCTCGACACTGCACCACGCGACCAACGCGGCAAGCCAAGTGCGAATTATTGGCAAGGCGTGTTTCCCGTGCTGAACACCAATGAGGATGGTCACATTGGCCTCGCGCCGGTCGGTTGCTATGCGGCGAATGATTTCAAGCTCTACGACATGATCGGCAACGCATGGGAATGGACGAGAGACATCTACAGCGGCCCGCATCAGTCGCACACCAATGGCGATACCGCGGCAGTCGCACCTGCAAGCCGCAAACACGACACGCCGATGATCATCAAAGGCGGCTCGTTCCTGTGTTCGCGCGACTATTGCGTACGCTATCGGGCGGCGTCCCGCGAACAGCAGGAAGCGGATTTGCCGGCCTCGCATATCGGCTTTCGTACTGTCTTGAGGGATGCATCGTGAAACCACGCGCGTTCATCACAACGGCGCTGCTGATTGCAGCTTCGTGGGTCCATCCTGCGCACGCCGCCGCATCGCAGGTAGTCAAGATCGGCGTCACCGCCGGTGCCCACGCGCAGATCATGGACGAAGTACGGAGTATTGCCGCCACGCAAGGCCTTACGCTCGACGTCGTCGTCTTCGACAAGCCCGATGGCATCGACGCCGCGCTCGCCGCAAAACAGATCGATGCTGCAAGCTTCGAAGACGGGCCGAGCCTCGCAGCGCAGCGCAAACAACACGGCTACGCCTTGACGAGCGTCGCGACCACCGTCACATTTCCGATCGCGCTGTATTCGCGCAAATTGACGAACCTCGGCCAGTTGCAGCGAGGCGCGACCATTGCGATTCCCGACGACCGTGAAGGCACCGCGCGCGCCTTGATCCTGCTGCAAAATTTCACGCTGCTGACCTTCAAGGACAGCGCCGGTTTGCATGCCACGCTTGCCGACATCACGAGCAACCGCTTGAACCTGAAGATCCGTCAGGTGCCGCATGCTCGCCTGTTCGACAGCTTGAACAGCGTGGCCTTCGCTGTGATCGATAGCGACGATGCGGCACGCGTGGGTCTTTACCCGGCTCGCGATAGCCTCGGTCTCGAAGACGCGCGCTCGCCCTATGCCAACGTGCTGACCGTGCGCGACGGCGACCGCACTGACCCGTGGGTCGCGCAACTGATCGGCGCGTATCACTCACCCGAGGTCGCGCATTTCATCCTGACGCACTATCAGGACTCGGTACGCCGGCCATGGTGAGCACGTTTTCATTCGCATGCTCGGCGTGCGGAAAATGTTGCAACAGTCCGCCGGCGATGTCGTTGCCGGAACTGTTCCGACATCGAGATCGGTTCATCGGCTGCATTGCGATTGGGCGTGTGCCCCGCAAGCGATTGGGTGAAAAGCTTCGGGTCGGCAAATACGAAACCGTACTCGACGAGACTGACGTCGCCGCCTTCGATGCCATCGCGGATACGCTGCTGCATCGCGCGGGAGACACGTTCAGCCTCACGACGCAGGGTTACGACTACCCTTCTCTTGCACGCTGCCCGGCGCTGGAAGAGGATGGACGCTGTGCGATTCACTTCGACGGCAAACCGCTCACGTGCGAAGTAGTCCCGCTCGATCCACTCGTGCCGGATGCGTTGCAACACCTGGTATTGGCCGGACGCAATCAGAGTGCCGCGTATCTCGGCACCGATTGTATTCAGGAAGGCGACCGCGCTGACGGCAAGTTGATGGTCGCAGAAGGCCGCATTGAAGACGAGGCCGCGAGAGATGCACTCGCACGCCGCCGTGAGTCACTCGCAGCCGAAAGTAAGGTATGGGGCAAGGCCGTATTCGAAGCGCTGCGCAAAGAGCTATTCGAGTCGCCCGCCGCGTTGGCGCGCATTCCCGCGGGCGGGTTTCTGAGCATTTCCATCGTGCCGGCGCTATTGGCTGTAGCAGGTGTTTCAGCACGCTGCCGCCAGTTGTCCCTCGACTATATCGACAGCCAGCTCGCGTTGATCGAACGCTCCATTGCACAAGCGCTGCTACGCCGCCGGCTGGATGACCGGCCGATTACGCAGGAATTGCGAGGATTTGCCGGCGCTTATCAACGAGCGAAAACAATTCTTGCCGTACCTGTCCGCCCTGGTGACGAGAGCGGCAATCCGTCTCAAGTATCGAAGGTCGAAGCGTATCTCAGCGGCGCAGATTGCTAGTCAGCAGCACCACCACGGTCACTATTGTCCCGAATGATTTGCGCGATCAGCGCATCCGCATCGCGCGAAACGTTATCGTGAACGCGGGTACTCTGCGCGGCCGCCTGCGTATCGTTGCCGATCAGATGACCGGTGCGCACATGCGTATCCACCGACACCTGCATCGACAGCCCGAGCCGCAACGGATGCGCCGCGAGTTCGGCCGGGTCGAGCGAAATCACGATTGGCACGCGCTGCACGACCTTGATCCAGTTACCGGCGGCGTTCTGCGACGGCAGCATCGAAAACGCACTACCCGTGCCAGCCGAAAAGCCCTCCACGTGCCCCTGATACACCACTTGCGAGCCGTACACATCCGACACGATGCGCACCGGCTGCCCCACGCGCATGCTGCGAATCTGGCCTTCCTTGAAATTCGCCTCGACCCACAGCCGCTCGAGCGGAATGATCGACATGAGTGCGAGCCCCGGCCCGACCTGCTGGCCGATCTGCACCGAACGCTGTCCGACCGTACCGTCGACGGGAGAAACGACCGTGGTGCGTTGCAGATTCCGGTAAGCAAGCCGCAATTGCGCCGCAGCTTGCAAAACCGGCGGGCTGGCTTCGACCGGGAATTTCCCACCGAGCGCGCGTGCAGCGTCGAGCTGGACCTGCGCCGAGGCGAGATTCGCTTGCGCGACGGCTACTGCTTCGCGGGCGCGCGCCAACTCTTCCGGCGACACGACTTCCACTGACGCATGATCGCGCGCCGCCAGCGCACGCTGCGCCAATGCGAGTTCGGCGCGGCGCGCGTCGATCGATTGAACGTAGAGCTTGCGCGAGATCGTCGCGTTGGCCACTTGTCGCACGGCGAGCGTCAGCTGCGCTTTAGCCTGCGCGAACGCGGCGGCCGCTTCGGCGTCGTCGAGTTTCACAAGCGGCTGGCCTGCGCGGACCTGCCGTGTGTTCTCCACCAGAATATCGGTGACCGTGCCTGGTATCTGCGCCGCGATCTGCACGATGTTGCCGGCCACGTAGGCATCGTCGGTCTCTTCGAAGAAGCGCGCGCTTAAGCCCCAGTACGTCAGCCACGCCATACCGGCGAGCGCCGCCACGCCGAAGAAAACGGCAAAGCGCCGCCGGCGCGCCGCCCGTTTCGCATCGTGCGCGTCGCTCGTTATGCCTGCCGCGTTTGCCGGGTTTGCCTGCTCCTCGGTCCAGCCCGCGGCGTGTTGTGCCTGTTTATCGTTGTGCATTCAATCGAAGTGCGTATCCGTGATGCGTGCGTGGGAAGGAAAGGTGGTCTGATAGTGAGAAATCGGTGCGCCGGCCACCTTGCGTACGTCGAAGCCACCGCCGAGCGCGCCGACCAGCGCAACCTGCAGCATTCTGCGGCGGCCCTGTAAATCCACTTGCTGCGCGCGTTCGTCGAGCAAAGACAGGTCGGCCAGCGTCACGTCCTTCTGCATGCCGATACCACGGCGATGCCGCTCTTCAGCAATTGCGACGATATGCGAAGCCGCTTCCACCGCGCGCGTCTGCTCGGTCGCGAGCGTATCGACCGTGCGCAAGGAAGTCAGTTGACGCGCGACCTCACCGAGCGCCTCATCGACAGTCTTGTTATAGAGGCCGACCGCAGCGTCGACGTTGGCGTAATCGCCGCCCAATTGCGCGTGCAAACGGGTCCGGTCGAAAATCGGCAGGGAGATCGCCGGTCCCACCGAGCCGGTCAACGCCGCGCGTGAGAAAAGCGCGCCGGGCGTCAATGCTGTCAGCCCGGCAAACGCCACCAGATTCACGTCGGGATAGAACTGGGCCCGCGTGGCGTCGGTGTTGGCGAGCGCCGCTTCAGCCCGCAAACGCGCCGCTACGATGTCGGGCCGGCGGCCCAGCAGATCGACCGGCAATTGCGCAGGCATCGGCGCATCGGCCGCCGCGGCCAGTTGCGGACGATGAAGCGACAAACCCCGCTCTGCGCCGCGTCCCGTCAACACGCCGATCTGCAACTCAGTCAGCTTGATGCGCTCGTCGTTGAGCGCCTGCTGCGAGGCGAGCCGGCTTCGCTTGAGTATGGCTTCCGCCGAGTCGTACGCGTTATCGATGCCGCGTGCGCCCCGCTCGCGCAACACCGCATCGACCTTATCCGCGGCCTGTTGCTTCTGCAGCAGAATATCCTGCATCGCAAAGGCGCGGTCGAGTTCACAATACAGCGTCACGAGCGCGACCGTCAGCGTGAGCCGCGCCTGCTCCGCATCGATTCGTGCGGCGTCGCGCGTGGACAGCAGACTGCCGGTTAGCGCGGCATTTTTGCCCCATAGGTCGAGCTGGTAGCTTAGGCCCGCGAACAACGCAGCCGGCGACACCACCGGATCATTGAACAACTGCACCGGAATCTGCTGGCCGCCGACAGATACGTTGGCCACGTCGTTCGGCTGCGGCAAGCGGGCCTTGCTCACTGTCGCGCCCGCCGTGCCGGTGAGGCCGGTGAGCGAAGCAAACTGTTCGAGTTGCGCCTGCGCGGCGCCCACCCTCGCCTTGGCGATCCGCAGGTCGGGATTGTTTTGCAAGGCTTCAGCGGTCAGCTCATCCAGTTGCGGATCGCGGTAACGCTTTACCCAATCGGGCGCGGGCCATGCGCCGTTCGCGCCTGGCCCGATGGTCTGCGAAAGTGCATCGGCGGATGGCTTGATCGGTTTGACGTTCGCTTGCAGGCCCGCGTCGCTCACGCAACCGCTCAGCGCTGCTGCAATCAGCAGCGGCGGCAGCAGCAGCGGCAAAGTGCGTGGCTTGGGGAATTGCATAGACCGTCTCATGAGTGCCGGGTAAGAGGCATTGCACGTTCTCCTGCTACCGGCGTATTCATCTCGCCAAGCCTCGCCGGGTTAGTCGCATTAACCAGATTCGCGGTCCTGGTAACTTTGGCCGCGAGTCGCGGACGCGTGCGCTCAAGCGGCCCCATTCGTCCGAAGAACCCATCGAATAGACCCAGTGCTATCGCATTGAGCTTGGCCAGCTTGTCCTTTTCAAGCAGCGCAATCTGCACGATTTGCCAGAGCGTCAGCACGTTCGGTACGATGGCGACCGGCAGGCGCATTCCATACTGCAGCGCAAGCTGCATTGCGTTTCGCGCGCTGTAATAGCGGCGGAAACCGGGGTGATTCATCGTCGTCAATTCCAGAGAACCCAGCTTGTGGCGCCGCCGTGAGCCGATCCGATGCAGCAGTACAAGTGACGGCACCACGTACACCGGTACATTACGCAGCAACGCACGCAGGCAGTATTCGGTGTCGACGTGGTCGATAAAAAGCGTTTCATCGAAACGGCCGAGCCGCGCGAACGCCTCGCGTGAAATCACACAGCCGGACGAAATCAGAAACGCGCAGCGTTGCATCGCGGCGTCGGCGTGTATCGACAGCCGCTCCACCGCCAGACCGCTCGTCGCGAGTTCGGGCAGGAAGCGTTGATCGTTTTCATCGAAGATGCGCGGGCCCGCTAAAAATGCCCGGCCACTCATCGACGTGCACCGGTCGCGCATCACCGCGAAGTAAGCGTCTGGCGCCTCGGAATCCTGGTCGAACAGCGCGACTGCATCCGCGCCTGCGTCGAACAGCGCGCTCAGGCCGCAATTGAAGGCGCCGGCAATGCCGTTGCGATTACCGTGATGCAGCAACGCAACGCCCGCCTCGCCCAACACCATCGCGGCGCGCGCGTCCGGCAACGGCGAGTTGTCGACTACCAGCAGGCGGTCGCACGCCGAACGCATCGCCACCGCGCGCGCGAGCTGCTCTTCACTCGGATGAAACAGGATGATCAATGCGCCCAGGATCGTCATTCGAAGTTCCTCAGTGACCTAAAGCCATCGCCGCGCCGCGCTTCGGACGCGTGAGCCACATCATCGCGGCGAGCACGAGGCAGGTGATGCTTGCCATGTAGAACATGTCGCCGGTCGCCATCATGTAGGCCTGTTGCTGCACGACGTGATGCAAGGTGGCGAGTTCGCGCGCGCCGTCGATGCCCATGCCGTGCAGACCCTGAACGAAGCGCTGCGTATTGCCGGACGATTTCGTCACGGACTGCGCGACGACGTCGTAGTGATATAGCGCGCGGTTATCCCATAGCGTGACGCTCATCGCCGTGCCGAACGCCGCCGACAGCGTGCGCAAAAAATTCGACAGACTCGAGGCCGCGGCAAGCTTGTCGTCGGACACGCGCGAGAGCGTTGCAGCGGTCAACGGAATGAAGAAGCACGGCAAGCCGATGCCCTGAATCAGACCCGGGGTGATGATCTGCGTGAAGGTCATGGTCAGTGTGAAATGCGCATCCCACCACAGCACGCCCGCGAATACGAGAAAGCCGAAAGTCGCGAGCACGCGCGCGTCGAAGCGGGCCGCATAAATGCCGACCAGAATCGAGAACACCAGCGCGAGCACGCCAAGCGGCGCGGTGGCGAGTCCGGCCTGGTACGCGGTGTAGCCCATCACGGCCTGCAGCCAGAGCGGAAAGATCACGCCGACTACCGAGAAGCTCATCATGCCGAGCGAAATGATCAACACGCAGAACGAAAACGTGCGATCGCGGAACAGGCTCAGATCGATCACCGGATGCCGTTCGCCCGCCTCCCAGATCAACAGCGACACGATCGCCAGGCCGGCGATGATCGCGAGCGTCAGGATCAAAGGCGAATCGAACCAGCCGCGGTCGTGACCGAGATCCAGCACCGTCTGCAGCGAGCCGACGCCGACGACCAGCAAGATAATGCCGGGCAGATCAATCGGCACCGCCTTGCCAACGGGTGCATCGCGGCGCAGCAGCGTCATGCACACCGCAAACGAAAAGATGCCGATCGGCAGATTGATGAGGAAGATCCACGGCCACGAAAAGTTGTCGATGATCCAGCCACCCACTACCGGGCCGAAGATCGGCGCGAGCAGCACCGTCATCGCCCACAGCGCGAGTGCCACGACGCGTTTATCCGGTGGGAAGGTCCGTAGCAGGATCGTTTGGGAGAGCGGTACCATCGGCCCGGAGAAAAGCCCCTGCAATGCCCGGCATACAACCAGAAGATGAAAGTCGCCTGCTATGCCGCATAGCAGCGACGTCAACGTGAAAAGGATCACCGCGCCTAGGAACAGCCGCGTTTCGCCGACCCGCCTCGAGAGCCAGCCCGTCAAAGGCACGGCGATGGCGGCGGCCACGGAGTACGAACTGATCACCCACGTGCCCTGGCTGTTGGACACGCCAAGGCCGCCGGAAATCGCCGGTACCGCAACGTTGGTTACCGTCGAATCCAGGACTTCGATAAACGTGGCCAGCGACAACGCGAACGTCAGCAAGGCGAGCCGCGCACCGCGCATGCCGGGTGTGCTGCGCTCGCCGGCGGGGCCAATGCCGGAGCCGACGCCGTGCGCCTCGTCAGCCGACGCAGCGTGCTTCGGCAATGGCGTGGCGGCGCTCATGCGCTATGCCCGCTGTCTGCAAGTGCCGGCATAGACACGCGGCCGAGGCTTTGCGCGCGCACGCCGGCGGGCACGAAACTTTCGATATACCGTGCGGCCGCCTCGCAGCCATCCGGCGACGACGCAAGCCGGTCCTGCACGCGTCCGCACTGCGTCGCGATCGACGGGCTGCCGAGCACATGTTTCAACGCACGCGCAAGCGCCTGCGGCTCCAGTGGCTTATCGAGCCGAACGCCGCAACCGCTCACGACGACACGCTGCGCGTTATCGAACTGATCGTGCGCGAACGGCGTCACCACTTGCGGAATGCCGGCAGCATACGCGAGCGCCGCGGTGCCGATGCCGCCGTGATGCACCAGCGCCCGGCAGCGCGGCAACAGCTTTTGCAGCGGTACGTAACGCCGCTTGAGCAGCATGCCCTGTGCGTCTGTCTGCGCATCTGTTTGGGCGGCTGGCGCATCCGGCGTCAAAAGAATCCCGCGCAACCCGCTTTCCGCCAGCGCCGCGCTCACTGCATCCGTGTAGCGCGCCTGATCGATCAAGGTCGAACCCGCGGTGAAAACCACCGGCCGCTCGCCCGCGGCGAGAAAGGCTTCGAGTTGGGGATCGGGCGCCTGCACGCCCGTGTCGTTGAACAGCGGAAAACCACTGAGGCAACGCGGCGACGGCCAATCCGGCTGAGCTTGCGCGAACCAGTCAGGAAAGAGACACAGCACACCATCGGTCGAATGCAGCCACTCGCCGAAAATGCGGCGCGCCGGTGCGAGCCCCAGTTCCACGCGCAACGCGTTCAATGCGGGGCCGCAGATCTTGTCGAGTACGTGGCGCTCGATCAGTCGCAGCAGCGCCGTTTTTAGAGCCAATGGCAAGCCGCGCGGAATGGTCAACCGTGGATGGGTAGGCGGCGCATGCGCGGAGAGCAGCGTCGACGGCGAGACCTGCACCGATACGAACGGCACCCGATACAGCTCCTGCATCAACCGCGCGGAAAAAGCCCACAACGTGCCGACCAGCACGGTGTCGCTATCGGTCAACGCAGCCAGCGTATCGAAATGCGGACGCAGCGTAGGCGCTATCACCGCCCATAGCGTGCGGAATGACGTACGCGGATGCCATAGCGCCGGGTTAGCCATCGCCGCTTCATATTCGGCGGCGGTGCCGATCGGTACGAATGCGAAACCCTGGCGCGAGGCGGCCTCCGCGAACGGCGGATGCGTGCAGAAGACAATCTCGTGACCGCGCGCGGCTAATGCCGCGCCGATGCCGAGCAAAGGATGCACGTCGCCCGCCGAGCCGATCGCGGTGATGATGACTTTCGCCATTCAGGTCGCTCAGAAGAGACCGGGAATCAGCGCGGCGACGTCGCGGCGATATTGCGAATACGCACGGCCGAAGTGACCCGTCAGCCAACTCTCCTCGACCCGGACCTTGTACGCCAGCGAGGCGAAAATCAGCACTAGCCCAGCCACGCCACGCCATTGCGCGCCGATCAGCACAGCACCGAGAAGCGCCAGCAGGCAGCCGGTATAGATCGGATGACGAACCAGTCCATAGGGTCCGCTGCGCACCAGCTCGTGGTCTTCCTTCAGCGTGACCGAGACGCTCCAGTTGGTGCCGAGATGCAGCCGCGCCCAAACGGAAAACGCAAGGCCAGCTAACAGCACGGCCAAGCCCATCAGCTGCAGCGGCCCGATCGCATGCGGATCGAAGGACAACGCCGCTGTGTTGAAGTCCGGCAGGATGATCAGTGCGCCTCCGCCGATCAACGGAATCGACTGCAACGTGCGCGACAGAGACGCTTCCTTGCGCGCGGTTTCCTTGACGCGGTTCGACGTCGCGATCCAATACAGCAGCCACAGCGTCCACGGTACGACGATAGTGATGCTCTGAGCGATATTCATGGTGTTTCGACCTGTTGGAACGAGTGATCGGCGGTGGCTTGCAACGCGACGTTCGCGATGGCGGGTTGTTGCACCGGCATGGCGGACGTGCGGGCGGCGAACGTGTCGAAACCATCGAGCCCACGGGCTGGCGCCTGGACCCGCGCGGCGCCGAAGTAATCGAAAATGGCCGTCCGAACCTGGCGCAGTGCGGCCCGCCCTTCGAGATCGAGGAAATGCCCGGCCTGCTCGATCGTGAGAAACTCGGCGCGCTTCAGATGCGCGCTAAGCGAGCGGGCGTCCTCAGGCGTGGTGTAGTCGTCGAGCTCGCCGTTGAGGAATTTCAGGCCGCACTCGATGTTGCGGAACTCGTGCAGATAGTCCTCTGGACGGATAGCCAGAATCTGGTCGACGTGAAAGGCCACCTGGTCCTGCTCATCGCGTGGCAGCGTGGAGAGGTAGCGGTAGTTATAGAGCTTCATGATGCGCGGCAGATGCTGCCCAACGGTATCGTTGAGCAGTTGCGCGGCCTTCAGATTTTCGCCGGCGGCGATGTGGTCGCGCGCCGCGGTCACATACGCGGTCATCGCTGCGTTGAGCCGCGGCGAGAACGACGCAATCACCGCGCGCCTCACGCTGGTGCGCGCCCGCGAGAGCGCCAGCAGCGACGCCACTCCGCCCCACGACACCGATAACAGGAAGCTCGGCTCGAATAAGCCTATTAGATGCAGCAGAATGTCGACTTCATCGTCTTTTGTCAGAACGAAGTCGCACACGTTATGCGTTTTCGATTGACCCGCATAAGGTAAATCGAAACAAATTGGGTTATAGCGTTCGCCGAGGTATTTGATTGTCTGTCCGAACGACGCCGTGGTGGCCAGCGCGCCGTTGATCAGAATGACACTCTCGAAGGCCGGATCGAATACGTGACGTTCAACGTAGACTTTCAGGCCCGCCGGTAGCGGAACAAGGAGTTTTTCGATGGGCATGGCGTATTCGCATGCACTTGCGCAACGCAAATGCGTACCGATACCGCGCCCGCACTCGCGGACGCCTTGCGGCCGTACTACCGGGGATCAGGCCCATGCGATTTGCCTTTAAGTACCATTACGTACCCTTACGCTGGCAAATCCGATCCGCGACGACCGCTGCTGCACCGAAAACACGTACCACTCGACGTGATACCTGCCGGCTCTTCGTGACGCGCGCCTGAACTCAGGTCCGCTTCAATCGAGCGTTCGATGCCTCGTAATATATTTATATGTAATTTCGAATGCGTTGCTTCAATCTCTACAGCACGCCATTCGTTGCTGTCACTCTGCCCTCACTGCGTGAAGACTTCATGTCAATATACGATGTCGGAAAGCTTTTTAACATGTTTCAAAAATAAAAGCTAAAAAAAGTCATTGAGCATATGTTCGAAATGGGCGGGAAAATGTTATTGAAAGGAAACAGCAGCGCGTTGCGCAGTCATCGCATCACAGCTGCGTATCCAGCAGCGACGCAAACTTCTCGATCAGCTTCTCCGGAAACGGCCGTCGCAGCCACGCGTCGAGTGTGACCTGGTGCGACTGTCTGATGTCGTCTGCGAAGGTTGCGGTTTGCTGCTTCGCGAAGTCGTGGTCGTAGATATTCAGGTTCGCTTCGTCGTTGAGTTTGAACGAGCGGCTATCGAAATTGGTGGAGCCGACCGAGACCAGGTACTCGTCCACCACCAGCAACTTGCAATGAAACATGGTCGGCTGATACTCGAACATCTCGACACCCGCTCGCAGCAAGTTGCCCCAACAGGCACGCGACGCTTCGCGCACGGTATGGGTGTCGATACGTTTTCCGGGCGTGAGGATCTGTACTTTCACACCGCGCTTTGCCGCCTCGACGATCGCATTGATTGTCAGCTTGTCCGGTACAAAGTAGGCACTCGCCAGATGAATAGAGCGGGTTGCCGCGGTGATCGCCATCAGATACATCAACTGCATGTCATCGCTGCCGCCTGAAGGCGAACTGCTGAACATATGCGCGAGGCCGTCACCAACGCCTTCAACTTCCGGAAAGTAGTCGGGCCCATGCAGCACATTGCCGGTCGCTTTAACCCAGTTGTCCATGAACACGGCCTGCATGTGGCCAACCACCGGGCCGGCCACACGAAAATGAGTATCGCGCCAATGTTTTTCGTCTTGTGCGTGGCCGGTCCACTCCGGTGCAATGCCCACGCCGCCGGTAAAGCCGATGTGTCCGTCAATCACCAGCAGCTTGCGGTGAGTGCGATCGTTCATTCGCCCGAGACCGGTCCAATGCGGCTTGTGATACTGGATCACTTCCGCGCCCGCATCTTGAAGCATGTTCAGATAACGCTTATCCATTTTCGACGAGCCCACCCAATCGAGCAGCACATGCACGGCGACGCCTTCGCGTGCTTTGTCCGCCAGTGCGCTGGCGATCTGCTCGCCTATCTCGCCGGACCAGTAAATGAAGGTTTCAAACGTGATGGTTTTACTTGCGGAGCGGATGCCTTCGAGCATCGACGGAAAGATATGTTCGCCGTTCAGCAACATCTCGAAGCGGTTTCCGGACAGTACGGGCGGCCCGAGCAGCAGGCCCATTGAACGGAGAAACTGCGGGTCGTCACTCGTATAAAGCCGTTCGATCTTGTGTTCGATCTTCTTTTCGCCACTCGACAGATTGGCAATCACCAATATGATGACGAGCGTGACAAAGGCGGTAATTGGAATCGTCAGCATGCGTGGCCTCGATGCTAATCGGCAGGATGCGGCGGGCAAGCACCCTGCAGTTCGTGGTTTGCCGTTTGGCGGGCACGCCGGGACCTTAAGCCCGGGTTCTTACTACCTGGGCAGGACGCATTGCGCGTGCCCGTTGCCAGGACCGTGTTTTGCTACATAGTGTGCCGATTGACTGGAGGGGCAGGCATTGGAACGCCCGAACGCTGCGCGAGGCGAGCGTTCAGGCGATGGGACAGACTGGAAAGAGGTCGCGTCACCCAGCGGCAATGAACGCCAACAAGCAGCAACAAGCGGCAATAACCGCCAGGAAGATTAGCGGACCAGCGAGAAGGCTTCCCGCCAGGCAATCTCACCCGCGCCGTACACGCCGACCACCGTATAGTCCGACGCCACGCATTCGAACGTCGCACCCTGAAACGTGATGACGAAATGGCGTTGCAAAGGACCAGGCGACGTAACGGCCGAAATCTCAGCGGCCAACGACGAATTCATGACTTCGTGAACCGAGTACCCACTGAGTCCTTGCGACGCGAGTGGATGTATCTCGAGATCGCCGTCACCGGGCGGCCCAAGACGATGAAACACGGCGTCGGGAAATAGCACCGTGCAAAATGGATCGTCGTCGGAATCGAATGGTCCGAACCGTTCGAAGTCGGATTCAGCAATCGGATAAGCCAGAATCACCCGGCGGTCGCTGGCGACAATGAATGGTTCGGCGGCGTCGGCTGCCGGGTGAGGAACGGAATCCAGCAGGACGACATGGTCCTCCTGCTGGGGTACTTCGAGCATGCTGGTCATCTACTTCGCGACTCCGTTGCGCTCACGCGCCGGCTTGCACTGACGAGGTTTGCGGTGCTGCGGCGGCGCTCGTCGCGCCGGCCTTGCGTTTAGCACCCGCCTTGCGGCCCGCCGCTTTCCTGGCCGTTGCCGTTTTCTTCACAGCAGTCTTCTTTGCCGCGGCTTTCTTCGCAGCGGGCTTGGCCGCGCTTTTCTTTGCTACAGCTTTCTTAGTGGCCGCGGTACCTTTCTTCGCCACTGCCTTTTTCGCCGTCACAACTTTTTTGGCAGCGGCATTGCTGGTAGCCGAAGCGCCATCGATCAGAAATCTGGTGCGGTCCTTGACCGTGGCGAGCCATGCCGGCGCCGGGCCGCGTCCACTCCAGGTCGCTCCAGTTTTCGGATTGAGGTACTTGGGCGGCTGTGCGCCTTTGGGCTGACCTTTACTTTTGCCCTTGGCCTGAGTAACCGCTGCCTTTGCCGCGGACTTCAGTTCGCTTGCGCCTTCAATCAGGAATTGAGTCCGGTCTTTCACGGCGGCAATCCAGGCCGGTGCACGCCCGTGACCTGTCCATGTCGCGCCCGTTTTATGGTCGCGGTACTTCGGCAGCGACTTACCTGCGCCAGCGGCTTTTGCTTTGCCACCTGCAGCATGGCCATTCAAGCCGCGCGCGGCGCGTCTCGCCTTTGCCTTTGCTTCGATATCTGCGGTAGTGAGACCGTGCTTGAGCATCAGCTCGCGAATCTGGTCGACCGCAACTTGTGCTTTCCTGGCAATAAGGACGTCAGCTTGCGCCTGGAGCTTCTTAAGCTTTGCTTGGATTTGCTCTAACGTGGGCATTTGATTGCTCCTTATGTGGTAATCGATCGAACTATGCCATGAATAGCGCGAGAAAGGCAGATCTATGCAACTATAAAGGCATCAGGTTTACACGGGAATGCATCCCGTGGAGTACGAACCTTTCGAGCTCACTACTCGATAACCGCATTCCTTAACCTTTCCAATTGCCGGCCAGTCACTCAAATAGGAGTAAAAACGACAACCTGGCGGTCAGCGATATACCTCACACTGCGCATGAACCGGTACTGCTGATCGTCGGCAGTTATCCGGTTGAGTCCCAACTGCGTCAATGCAAGCATCTCGTCGGCCTGGAAGGCGGCCACTACACCGTGATCAGTCAAATCCTCCAACGTGCCGGACGGATTGCCGACATAGATACTGCGCACCTGCGTGCCGATCCGCATCAGAACCACGCTTTCTCCCTCGTCGAGCGCCAGTTCGAGATAGGTGGCAAGCGTTCGTAATGAATCCGGCGTGCAAGCCTGGGCCTGATAGATTGCAGCATTCGATGGCGTCATTTCTGTTTCCCCGTCACCCATGTCAAAAGAAGCCGGCCGCCGTGCAATGCGGCAATAGCCGCTTCTACTATAGGCAAGCATCCGGAGATTCAAAGGGCGGCAGTTCATTTTTTTGCCGGTAAGCCCACGTTACCAATCTCGCAGCGCTGTTTCATCTATGATTGATGCGCACGCGAGCGGCGCGAACGCCGCGAATGGTGTGAACATGAATGGCGTCGCGCGCAATGGCGCGAGCACGAATGGCATGAATGCGGCCGCTGGGGCGGCTATTGAAATAACGCGCAAAAGCGTCCTCTTTTCAGGCGATCCGCAATCCGTGAGCCGGCAGAATCTCCTGCGTAATTACAAAACGGTGCTCTTTGACGGCGTCGTGAAAGCGCCGGTAATCACTTTTCTCAAAGATGTCGCTCCACCGGGGGCGGTCCCCGCTATCGTCATCGGACTGCAAACCGGTGGCCTTATATTTCCAGGAGCCGAGCCCCTTGGCCACATAGTCCGGAACCGACTCTGACAGGCCTGGAATGACGTCGGTTTTCACCGCTTCGCAAATGGTCTGCAGGCGCTTGTTGTCGTCCAGATTCCGATTGGTGTCGAGAAGCTTCGTGAGTGCGGTTTTGACATCTTCCGGCAGGCCTGGCTGGGATTCAAAATCTTCCCGTCCCGCGACATAGCCGCGCACCGCACGGCAAGTCATCTCGGCCGCCTGCATGAACTCCGGCAGATTGTGCCTGTCGACGCGCTCATTTCTACCGTCGGTGTAATGCCATTTTGCCCACGGCTGATCGGGATAGTGCAAAGCGGCCCCATGACCGACAGGCAGTGCAAGCGTCAGCACATCTTCCTCGACGTGTTCGACCAGATGCCGGGTTGCGCGGGTAAGACGGGCAAGCCAGCTTTCCTTCGTGCAATCTTCCGCCTCCAGCATATGAACGCGATTCATCGGGCTTTCGATACCGGCGAAGCCCTGGTGGGCCCACGTATCGACGTACGCGTGAAGCGTCACACCCAGGCGGTGCAATGCCGTATCGGCGCCCCGCTGCCGGATCGCCCGGCGCACCACCTCGCGAGCAACTGCGCTATCCGGCCGGCACACCGCCTTCTCTTCGAGCGTATCCCCCTCGCCGGCAGGCAGAAAATGAAATGGCGTCCACACCAGACGGTTCTGGTCGTCTTCCGTATTGGTGTAATCGAATAGCTTGTGCGCCGTAGCAAAGCGCTCGAATGTCTCGCCGCCGGCAAAACGCAGTATTCCTGAAGTGGTCGCGTCGTCGACATACTGGCAGGCATGGGCCACCGTGAGCGCCTCGGCGGGCGCCATCCCGCCGATACGGGCGACGATATAGACCACCCCGTAGTGAAAGTCGATATTCATGGAAAACGCTCCTGAGGCGCGACGAATGACGAATGACGGCTAGATATTCCGGAATGCGCAAAGCGGCGATTGCAGTGTCGCTGCACGCGCAGAGGGTAAACGACCGAGTGCAACAGGACTTAAAAAAGAATGCCACTACTTTTAGGGGAACACATACGCCACGCCCGCCGACCGAAGCGAGAACTTCTTTCCTTTCAGGAAATCCCGTTGATCGTGAATACGTCAGGTTAGATCACCGCGAGAGCGGCGCGGTTTTTATCACAGATAGATTTCAGTGGGCAAATGCAGTGCCCTGAAAAAGAAAAACCCCGCTTCGATCTCCGGAGCGGGGTTCAGTCTCAGCGCACTTCGCGCGGTATTACTTGACGATACCTACGAGTTCGACTTCAAACGTCAGGTCGCTATTCGGGGGAATCGGGCCTACTCCGCGCTCGCCATAGGCCGTGGCCGACGGGCAGGTCAGCTTGGCCTTCTCGCCGACCTTCATCTTTTGCACGCCTTGCGTCCAGCACGGAATCACGCGATTGAGCGGGAAGGTTGCCGGACCGCCATGCTTCGCCGAGCTATCGAACTCGGTGCCGTTAGCGAGCGTGCCGCGATAGTTGACCTTGACGACATCGTCTGCGGCCGGCTGGGCGCCCGTGCCCTGCGTAAGATGTTCAACGATGACGCCGGAAGGCAGTTTCTCAGTGGTGGAAGCGGCCATCGCCGTCGAAGAAAGAACAGCCGCGGCGACCAAAGCAACGATAGATTTCAAAGCGAGTCTCCAGGTGGGTAATGCGTGTCATTGTAGCGGATGACATGTTGCAGGCCGTTGACCGCCGATGCTGGGCAATCACAGGCGCAAAGGCAGTTGAGCGGCAGAGTCCGTGGCACAGAGAATGCTACTTCCTGACGAGCGGCACGTAGGGTCGCCCCGGCGCGCACGCGCGCTTTGCAAGTGACTCAATACGGTTCCTTTCGCAGGCGGATGCCATGACTACTGAAAACCTGGAACCGGAACTTGTCGTCGAAGATATCGGCGAACGCTCCTGGATGAAGCGGCTCGGTCCCGGTCTGATTACCGGCGCCGCCGACGACGATCCGAGCGGCATCGCCACCTATTCGCAGGCCGGCGCGCAATTCGGCTTTGGATTGCTATGGACGTTGCTGATCACCTACCCGCTGATGGTGTCGATACAACTTGTCAGTGCCCGCATGGGACGGGTGACGGGCAGCGGACTCGCAACCAATTTGCGCCGCCACTACCCCGCTCCGCTTTTGTATCTCGCGGTACTGGTGCTGCTCGCGGCCAACACCATCAATATCGCGGCCGATCTCGCGGCAATGGGCGCCGCCGCAAAACTGGTGATCGGCGGCCCGGTCCAACTCTACGTCGCGTTGTTCGGCACGGCCTCCCTGCTGATGCAGGTATTCATTCCCTACGAACGCTACGCGAGCATTCTGAAATGGCTGACACTCACGTTGTTCGCTTACGTCGCCATCATCTTCGTGATTCCGATTGATTGGAAAGCAGTCGGACTGAGCATCGTGAAACCGCCGGTTCAACTGTCCGGCGGTTATCTGACGACCGTGGTTGCGGTACTCGGGACGACCATCAGCCCGTATCTCTTCTTCTGGCAGGCATCGCAGGAAGTCGAGGAGATCCGCTCGAATCCCGCGCAGCAATCGCTTTTGCGCGCACCGATGCAGGCGGCCGCACAACTGAAGCGAATCAACATGGACACGTGGGTCGGCATGGCCGTTTCGAACGGCGTGGCGTTTTTCATCATGCTTACTGCCGCCGCCACGCTACACGCGCATCACGTCGAAGTGAAAACCACCGCCGATGCCGCCAGTGCGCTCAAGCCGATTGCCGGCAACCTGGCGTTTGCGCTGTTTAGCCTCGGCATTATCGGCACGGGTCTGCTGGCGTTGCCGGTGCTGGCGGGTTCGGCCGCCTACGCGGCTGCGGGCACGATGAAATGGCGCAATAGTCTGGCGTTACAGGTACGTCTGGCGAAGCAGTTTTATGGCGTGGTCGCGGTGGCGATTCTCGGTGGTATTGCGCTCACATTCATGCGGCTCGACCCGATCAAAGCGCTGTATTGGAGCGCGGTAATCAATGGCGTCGCAGCGGTTCCGATCATGGTGCTCGTGATGGTGATGGCGGCCAGCCCCAAGGTGATGGGCCAGTTCGTCGTGACCGGCTGGTTGCGCTGGCTCGGCTGGATCGCTACCGCAGCAATGGGACTCGCTGCGGCCGGCATGTTCTGGCCGGGATGATTGCTCGCGTGAACTTATTCGACATCCACGCCGAGTGACGGTAACGGCACGCTTTGTGATCTTGCCGCGCGTGCGGTTAATCCAGACGATGCACTACGTACTCACCCGCTGTCTCAGCGACGTGCGCCTTGAAGTCCGCGAGCATTGTTTCGCGCTCCCGGACATCGGCCAGCACAGTTGGATCGAGTAGCGCGGTAATCACTTCCTCGCGATCGCGGCTCGCTTCCGTCACGACGTCGCCATACGGGCCCCAGATCGCGCTCGCGCCGCACGTTTCCCAGCCGCCTGTAGTGCCGACGTGATTCGACAAGAGCACGTACAGGGTGTTGTCAAAAGCACGCGCGGGAAACCAGATGCGCGACTGATGATAGCCAGTCTTCACGCTGAAGAGCGCGCTCACCAGGTAAGCGTGCGCGCCGTTTACAGCGGCGTTGCGCGCGTGCTCAGGAAAACCGGAGTCGTAGCACACGCCGAGCGCGAGCCGCCAGCCGTCGATCTCAAGCATGCAGCCTTGCAAGCCGGCCTGATAGATCTTTGTCTCGCCGCTGTAGAGATGCTGCTTGTGATACGACTCGATCAGCTCGCCTGCGCGGTTGAACACTAGCGACGAAATATGAAGGCCGTCCACGTTGCCTATGCCGCGTGTCGCCGCACCGACGATTACGGCGATCTCGCGCTCGCGGCAAACTTCGCGAATCGGTTCGAGCCGCGCGTCGTGTTCGTCGAAAGCGTATTTCGCGGGGTCGCCGGCAATCAGGTCAGGTTCGTAGCCGCTTAGGAATTTCTCGGGGAAGACCACCAGTTTCGCGCCGCGGTCGGCGGCGATGTTGGTCAGTTCGACCGTTCTGGCGATGTTCGCCGTGACGTCGCCGGACACCGGTTGCGCTTGCGCCGCCGCAATTCGCAATGGTGCTTGCGGCAGCGAGACCTGTTTGTTGTTCAACGCAGACTCCGTTTTGCGCAATGCGCAACGTTGTAAATGGACTGATGCGGTGTGGCCGCCGGGGGTTGGCTTTGGCGTTTTATGCGGTGAGCGTGACCCGGTATTTAATCATGGACGGCACTTTATCAGGCGGAGGTTGTTTGCGTTTTCGTGGGTCGCGTCGGGGGGATGTTTTTCGAACTTTAGAAGGCGGGTAATTGAAGCGGCGCGGGCGGCCGTTTGTCGGCCGCCCGCGCGCTAAGGATTGCAAGATGCATTAGTGGCCGTTGCCGTGGCCGCCGCCGTAACCGCCACCATGGCCGCCACCGCCGCCGAAGCCCCCACCGAAACCGCCGCCATGGCCCTGGCCGCTGCTGCCTTTGCCGCCGTCGCCGTGACCGCCGTCGCCATGGCCACCATCGCCTTTGCCACCGTCGCCCTTGCCACCGTCGCCCTTGCCACCGTCGCCCTTGCCACCGTCTCCATGGCCACCGTTGCCATGACCTCCATCGCCGTGGCCACCGTCGCCGTGGCCACCGTCACCTTTGCCACCATCTCCATGGCCACCGCTTCCATGACCGCCGTCGCCGTGACCGCCATCGCCATGGCCACCGCTGCCATGACCACCGTCACCATGACCGCCATCGCCGTGGCCGCCATCACCATGGCCACCGTCACCATGACCGCCATCGCCGTGACCGCCATCACCATGGCCACCGCTGCCATGACCGCCATCTCCATGACCACCGTCACCATGACCACCGCTGCCATGACCGCCATCGCCATGACCTCCGTCGCCATGACCTCCATCGCCGTGGCCACCATCACCATGGCCACCGTCGCCATGGCCGCCATCTCCATGACCACCGTCACCATGACCACCATCACCATGACCACCGTCACCATGACCGCCGTCGCCATGGCCGCCATCTCCATGACCACCGTCACCATGACCGCCGTCGCCATGGCCGCCATCTCCATGACCACCGGACNCGCCACCATGACCGCCGTCGCCGTGACCGCCGTCGCCATTTCCGCCCGTCCCACCACCGCCTGTTCCACCTCCGCCTGTTCCACCTCCGCCTGTTCCACCACCGCCCGTCCCACCACCGCCCGTCCCACCTCCGCCCGTCCCACCACCGC
>NZ_JALPRI010000017.1:0-160895 GCF_030464785.1 Paraburkholderia sp. SEWSISQ10-3 4 | reverse complement strand
AGCCAGCGGAATCCATCGAGGCCAGCGGGTTCGACCTGCAACAAGGCCGGATATAGTGGAATGGCCTCGTCCCACCTCCGGTGGTAGAGCTCGAAGGGTGTCCACCGAGAGGGTGGCAGGATTGAGGAACCGTGATCCGTAAACGAATGGAGGCCGTCATGAGTGTCACGTTGCTGAGCATCGATCTTGCAAAAAACATCTTCCAACTGCACGGCGTTGACGAGCGCGGTCGGCCAGTGCTGAGTCGGCGGATCAGCCGCACCAAGCTGCTGCAGGCAGTTCTCGATATACCTTGCTGCCGTATCGTGATGGAGGCTTGCGGCGGAGCGCACTATTGGGCCCGCAGGTTCGCTGCAATGGGACATCACGTGCAGATCATCGCTCCGCGGTTCGTCAAACCCTTCGTGAAATCCCAGAAGAACGATCGCAATGATGCCGAGGCGATCACCGAGGCGGCGTCACGTCCGACGATGCGCTATGTCGCCATCAATAGCGTTGAACAGCAGGATATCCAGTCCATGCATCGCATCCGCAGTCTCCTAATGCGGGACCGGATCGCGCAAATCAACCAGATTCGAGGCCTGCTGGCTGAATACGGCGTGGTCATTGCCCAGACGCCGATGAAAGTACGGCAACAGTTGCCGGCAATTCTTGATGATCTGGATAACGAGCTCACCGCGCTTACCCGGTCGATGATGCGCGACATGTATGAGCGACTCGCGCTTCTGGATACACAGATCGCGCGCTACGACGACCTCATCCGTCAAGCACACAAGTCATCCACACTCAGCCAGCGGCTTGAAAAAATCCGAGGTGTCGGACCGATGATCGCAACCGCCGTCATCGCGGCGGCAGGCAGCGCGACTGAGTTCGCAAACGGGCGACAGTTTGCAGCGTGGCTCGGTCTAACGCCACGCCAGCATTCGTCAGGCGGCAGGCAACGTCTGTTCGGCATCACGAAGCGGGGCAACGGATACTTGCGGATGCTTCTGGTCCACGGGGCCAGGTCCGTTGTCCAACAGGCGGCGAAGCATAGCGATACGCTCTCGCGATGGATACTCGAGGTCCAGGCAAGACGGGGAACGAACGTCGCGGTTGTGGCGCTCGCCAACAAGATAGCCCGGACAATCTGGGTGTTGCTGGCTCGAGGGCGTGAATACGAACCTCCAGTATGACCAGGACGATGACAGCACGGCTGCAATAACCTTACCCCTCCTTCGATTGCACAAATGATCTGATTCAATGGCAAACAGGTTGGACCGTCGGCGACAAAACCTGCGCGGTCTTAGGGCTCACGAAGCCGAGGATATATGAAGGAGTCGCCGGGCGAAATCCATTGGGGCCAGGCACATCTGTGCCACAAACAGGCCGAATGTATATATGCAATCCAGCACCTGCATGCAGCGGATCAGACCATTTGGCAAACGGGACGAGGCCATGTATAAAGCCGCAGCCTTCCTGTCTACCAGCACATAAAATTCCTTGGCAAACGGGAGGCGTCCATATAAAAGGACTCATCAGCTCCCACTCCGCACTGCGTGCGTTGCGGACGGGTCTGCTACGGAAACCACCGGCTTCGGTTGCGCGCAGTGAGGGCCGTCGGCTTCGCCTCGGCGAGGCGCCTCTGCACTCTTCCGGGAATCCCGCCTCAAATGATATGGCGGTGCAATGACGAGCCACGGCCCGGTGGCGAGGCGTGAGCGCCAAAACGTAGCGATCGGTTTTATGAATGGCTCTTCGGCGCGCGCAGCGCCGCCGGAAGTATGACGCCCTTGTCACAAGCTTATGCACGGGCACGAACACAGATTCCAGATGCACCACTACCCTGCGCAGACCACGGTGCCCACTTAGCAGGGGCTTCTAGCCGCTTTCTTTTGCCTACTTTTCTTTGCGGCGGCAAAGAAAAGTAGGTGCCCCCCCGCACAGGGGGAACGCTAATAGACCACTAGCAATGCAAGGAAAGGCACCAAAGCCAGGCCAAGGAAACCCCAAAACCCTACGAACACCGACAAAAAACGCCCCACAAAACAAGCCCATCACCCAGCGCCCCGCGCAAAAGCATACTCATGCAGAGCATCGATCACCCGATCAAACTCGAACGACTTGTCGTAGAAGTGCCGAACGCCATACTGTTCACAGCGCTCCCGATAAGCCGGCAACGCATGATTCGTCAACACCGCAGCGAAAATCGACTCGACCATTCCCTCGCGCTGCAGATAAGCGAGCACCGGCACCCCCGAGCCCTGCTTCAACTGCAGGTCCACAATCACCGCATCAAAAGCCTCATCGCTCAACAAGGCAATCGCCTGATCAGCCGAATCCGCATATGCGGCCACCTGCAGCAAACCCGATGCATCGATGGCCTCGACGAGACTCCTGCGTATCAGCGGCGAATCCTCGATCAGCAGCACGCGCAACGGCGCGCGACTGGCTGGTCCGGCATCAATGTTCGATTCGCTGTTCATCGGTGTATCTCGACCATTCATTATTCGATCAAGCCGTTCTTGATCGCGTAATAAGTCAGATCGGCATTGTTCGCCAACCGCATCTTCTCCAGCACGCGAGCCCGATAAGTACTCACGGTCTTCACCGACAAATGCAATTCCTCCGCAATGTCAGTCGGAATTTGTCCCGCTGCGAGCTTGCAGAATATCTGGAACTCGCGCTCCGAGAGTGCTTCGTGGGGTCGTCCCACCGCCGGCTTGTCGAGGTTGTCGGCCAGCGTGTCGGCGACGGCCTCAGACAGATAACGATGCCCGCGCGCCACCGCGCGGATCGCCCGCACAATCTCCTCGGGCTCGCAGTCTTTATTCAGGTAGCCGTTGGCGCCCGCGCGCAGCAGGTTGATCGCGTATTGGCTCTCCGGATAGCCCGACAGAATCAGTACGCCCTGCTCCGGGCGCACCTGCCTGATCACACGCAACGTGTCGATGCCGTTCTTGTCCGGCATCGCGATGTCGAGCAACACCACGTCGAACGCCTGCTCCCGCACAAGGCTGATGGTTTCGTCGCCGGTCGAGGCTTCGGCCGCGACGCACATGTCCGGCTCGTCAGCGACGAACTGCCGGAAACCACCTCGGACGATCGCATGGTCGTCAGCTATCAGCACTCGAATCATCAGTTTGGCGTCCGTGCTACAGGATTGCTCCAAAGCAGACATTGTAATGATCTCTGGCACCGTCTTTGCCGAAGACCGATGTGCACAGCGTAGCGGTGCATCGAACCATACCGGCACGGGCAGCGGACGCCTTTCGACGTCCGCTTCCCGACTCCACCTCTCAACCTCGCCTACTCGCGGCCGTCAAGCAGGTCCGCCATATCATCGGCGTGCTCCTCTTCGACAGCAAGAATTTCTTCAAACAGCCGGCGCGTCGTCACGTCCTTCTCGCCGAGATAATGCACGATCTCACGATACGTATCGATCGCAATACGCTCGGCAATCAGGTTTTCGCGAATCATGTCCGTCAGATTGCTGCCTTCCTTGTACTCCGAATGCGAACGCGTCTTCAGGCCGTCCGGTGCAAAATCCGGCTCGCCGCCAAGCTGCACGATACGCTCGGCGATGCGGTCGGCGTGCTCCTGCTCTTCCGCGGCATGCGCCGCGAATTCCGCCGCCACGCCTTCGGAGTTGATGCCCTTGGCCATGAAGTGATGCCGTTTATAACGCAGCACGCAGACCATTTCAGTGGCCAGCGAATCGTTGAGCAGTTTCAGCACCGTCTCACGGTCCGCACCGTAGCTTTGCGTGACCGGACCATCCGACATATGCTTGCGGGCGTCTTCGCGGATCTTTTTGATGTCCATCACGAACGATCCGCTGGATTGAGATGCTGCGCCTTGGGCGCCAGAAACCTTCGCCATTGAGATTCTCCTTTATCCGGTATTGGGGGAACTGCGTATCCCGCACGAATCGCGCCTGATACGCCGGTTTAAGGAAGGCGCATTCGTCTACGTTCGGAATACGCCGAGCAGCAGCGTAACCACGAACACGACAAGGAAGATGTAGAACAGGATCTTCGCGATTTCGGCCGCACCCGCGGCGATTCCGGTAAAACCGAACACGGCTGCGATGATCGCAATCACGAAAAAGACGATGGCATAGTGAAGCATGGCGACTCTCCTTGTTGGTATCTGCATCAAGAGACCCTGAGGCGAATCCGAAGCGAACCGTTCCCTCACAATCAACGGAAACAGCACGCAAGCGCCTCATCGAACGGCGCTAATCGACGATCTTCTTCGTGACCACGAAGCCGAGCACGAGGAACACCACGCACAGAATCACGAACACCATAAACAGGAACTTTGCGATCACCGCTGCGCCCGCTGCCACGCCGGTAAACCCAAGAAGGCCGGCGATCACCGCCACGACGGCGAAGAACAATGCCCATTTCAACATGATGGCTTCCTCCAGAATCAGTCAATGAACGATCAGGTTCATCCTATCGGTCGTCGACGCTGGGCGCATTCCGACGTGCTCCGTTTTTCGTGTGAGAATCCGCTTACACAGGATTACGGCGGCGTTACGCCGCCTGCTCCATCGTCGAGCCCGGCGGGCGTTACACTGATGCTCACCTCAGGAGCCAAAAGTGCTGAACGTGTCGAACACGCATAAATCAGGGGCCACCGTGCGGCTGGGCGACTGGATGCGCAATCGCAGTTGGGCCATCGCGATGACCGTGGCAATCGTCATCACCGTGGGCGGGCTCGTGATTCTCGAAACCGCGCGCCAACGCATTGCCGCTGAATACGAAACGGCACTCGAAGCGCGCGACGTCACGGTTCAATTGAGCACGCTCGCAAGCCAGCTATCCCGCCTCAACGCTCACCAAAGCGATTTTCTTCTGACGAAGCAGGATTCATCTGCTCAAGGCTTTTGCGCAACCGCCGTGCAGATACGGCAGAACGAACAGCAGCTAAGCCGGTTTTACCGCGGCGGCAAGGCGGACAGCGCCGAGCTCGCGAGCTTCACCCAGATCGTCGCGCTGATCGACGCACGCATCGGCGCGGGCGCTGCTGCATTGCAACGCGCGACAACGAATTCGCTCGATCTCTCCGCCTGCGGCAGTGCCGGCGAGGCCAATCCGGCGGATGCCACACTGGTCGACAGCACGCTCACGCTGCTGCGCGACAACGAGGAGCGCCGCGCGCAGCACGCGCTCGACGCAAGCCGCGCCGACCAGCGCATCTCCACGCTGTGCGCGGCGGCGCTGTCCGCGCTCAACATCGTGCTGTTCATCCTGCTGTTTCGCAATCTCGGCATCCAGATGAACCGGCAGGCGCGCGTGCAGCGTCAACTGATCACGCAACAGGAAGAGCTCGACCAGCTTGTCAACGAACGCACGCGTCAGCTCGAGGCGCTCGGCTGGCACTTGCAGGCCGTCAGCGAAAACGAAAAGACGCAGCTCGCGCGCGAACTGCACGACGAACTCGGCGCCATTCTGACCGCGAGCAAAATGGATGTGGCCTGGGCCAACCGCAAACTGAAGGACAGTGCCCCGGATATCTCCGAGAAACTCAAGCGCGCGCTCGCCAATCTCGACCAGGGCATTGCGCTGAAGCGCCGCATCATCGAAGACATGCGGCCCACCGTGCTGGCGAACTTCGGGCTCGTTACTGCCTTGCGCACGCTTGCCGACGAAGCCGCGCAGCGCAACAACTGGACGCTCGAATCGCACTTGCCCGCCGACGATATCCAGCTCGACGAGCAAACCGAAATCGCGCTCTTTCGCGTCGCGCAGGAGTCGCTCACGAACGCCGCCAAGTATGCACGGGCCTCGAAGGTGTCGATCGCCTTGCAGGTCGGCGACGGCGAGGTGGCACTGCGTATCGCGGACAACGGCGTCGGCATCACGCCCGCCGATCTGCAGCGCACGCACACCCATGGGCTGCTCGGCATGCGCCAGCGGGTTGCCGCGCATGGCGGGCGCTTCGATATCCAGCGCGGCGCGCCGAATGGCACCGACATCCATGTGGTGATGCCGAGTGTCAGCACGGCCACGCCGTCAGTGGATCTGCCGCCGTCGACCCCGTCGCGAACAGCCGTCTAGCAGGGCTTTGCGGCACATTGCAATAGCCGGTGTAGGACTGCGCCGACGCAAACACCGGAGCACGCCTACAACAAAATCGCAGCGCAACCGACAGCGCCGCCTCCGCCCTTTTTTTAACATGCAATCAGACCGGATCGACTGGCGTAAGCCCCGGTCGGACGACAGCTAGCCGGGCTAGCGCGTGCCGTACAGGATGGGCACGTCAACCGATGCATTCTCGACAAGGAGAACTTTCATGAATCGACTGATCGCTTTGCTTCTCATTGCAGGGACGGCTGCGCTCGCCGGTTGCAACACGATGGCGGGGGCTGGGCAGGATATTTCGAAGGGTGGCAACGCCATCACGAATTCAGCCGAGCAAGCCAAGTAAGTTAGCGGCAACGCATCGACTGCGCGGCGCCTCACGGCGCCCTGCCATGAAGGAATTCCACAGCCCGTCGCGGGAAACCGCGGCGGGCTTTTTTTATAGTCGGCTCCGCAAACGAAACAAAACGGCGATCCACTTGCGTGGATCGCCGCTCTGTCCTCCCTGAGACTGTCGCTTATCGTATCTATCGACTGCTATGCACGCATGCGGGTTCGCGAGCTTATTGACCCGTCAGCGTGTTCGTGAGTTCAACGCTCGGCGTGCCGGTGTTGCCGTTCTGTGCGATCAGCAAATGGATCTGCCCCGGCACGAGCTGGCTCAGCGCACCGGCGATCGGCACCGACGTCACCAGCCAGTCGGCGTTGTTCGACAGCGAGAAAGCCGACGACTGGAAGATCGGCGTCTTGCTGCCCGCCACCGTCGCGATCAACACGTACTGGCCGCCGGACACATAGATCGAATCCTGGCCGCTTGCCGGCACCGCGTTCTTGAACGACACGCCCGCCATCGTCGGGCTGACATTGCTGATGTCAGTGCTGGTCGACTGAACCAGATACAGGTCGAGATTGGTCGCGTTAGCCGATGCATTGAAGCCGCGCAGGCGCGCGCTATTCGAGAGCAGCCCCTTGTCGAACGGATCGTCGATCAGGCCGATATCCGGCGCTGTCGCACCCGGCAGAGCCAGCACCGTGTATTCATGGCCCTTCGCAACGTCGGGGAAGTTACCGCTCGCCAACGCGGTCGTCGTGCCAGTGTTCGAGTACGCGACGGAGGTTGAACCCGTGTTGATGTTGGTGAGGTTCGTTACGCCCTTATAGCTGATGTTCGTCTGTCCCGAAGGTGCGGTACCGTTCACGAGAAAGTCCACTGCTGGCCCGCCAGGAATTGCGTGGATGAAATGGATCTCCGGATTCGTCAGACCGAGTTCCTTGCCTACGTCGCTGCCGCTCCCACCGCATGCGGCAAGGACAGATGCAACAGCGGCCACAGCCGCCATGGTTCGGATCGTTTTCATTGTGTTCCACCTATATCGATGTTGGGCTCTCGAGCCGTTAATTTGCGAGCGCCCGGCCTCGGACATCGCGCCGCCTGGAAACCTTGTTCGTTGGTCGTTAGAACGGTTCCAGGCTGGCTCTCCGAAATGAAGCGCCCCCTCCCTCTCCCTGCTGCACATCGCGCCCGTGCTGGTGAGCGGCGTGGTCCGTGTCGATGGACGCTCGAATTCAGCAATGCGTGTGCCGCGGGTTCGATAGGGCTTCCGGCATCAGACGAATGGCTTACTGAGCAACGCGTTGCGCGGATTAGAATTTTTCCTCGGAGGGTTGGCACGTTTCGCGGTGTATTGTTCGCGCACAACCATACTTACACGGTCCCCTGCATGCCTTACCAACACTTACTCGCTGAACTCGACCTCGGCTTTACCCGCTTGCGCAATCGCGTGGTAATGGGTTCGATGCACACCGGCATGGAGGATCGCTTCTGGAATTACCCGAAACTGGCCGAGTATTTCCGTGAGCGCGCGAAAGGCGGCGTCGGTCTGATCGTCACGGGCGGCATCTCGCCGAACCGGCAAGGCTGGCTGCTGCCCTTCGGCGGCACGCTGAACTCGGTGTTCGATCTGCGCAATCACCGCTTGCTGACCGAGGCCGTGCATGCCGAAGGCGGCAAGATCGCGTTGCAGATCCTGCATGCGGGCCGCTATGGGTATCAGCCTTTCGTCGTGTCGGCCTCGGCGCTCAAGTCGCCGATCTCGAAGTTCAAACCGCGCGCGCTCACCGAAGCCGGCATTGCGCGGACCGTGCGCGACTATGCCCGCTGCGCGCGCCTTGCCCAGCGCGCCGGTTACGACGGCATCGAGATCATGGGCAGCGAAGGCTATCTGCTCAACCAGTTCCTCTGTCCGCGTACGAACCAGCGCACCGACCGCTACGGCGGCAGCATCGAGAACCGCATGCGGCTCGCGCGCGAGATTGTCGAGCGCGTGCGCGCGGTGTGCGGCGAACGCTTTATCGTGGTGTACCGGCTCTCGCTGATCGATCTGGTCGAAGGCGGCAACACGTGGGAAGAAACCGTGCAGGTCGCCCAGGCGCTCGAAGCCGCCGGCGTCACGATGTTCAACACGGGAATCGGCTGGCACGAAGCGCGGGTGCCGACTATCGTGACCTCAGTGCCGCGTGCTGCCTTCGCTGCATTGAGCGCGCGGCTGAAGGCGGCGGTCAAGGTGCCGGTGATCGTGTCGAACCGCATCAACACGCCCGAGGTCGCCGAAGAACTGCTCGCTCAGGGAGCGGGCGATCTGGTGTCGATGGCAAGGCCGCTTCTCGCCGACCCCGAGTTCGTGCTGAAAACCGCTGAAGGACGCGCGCGCGAAATCAACACCTGTATCGCCTGCAATCAGGCCTGCCTCGATCACACGTTCAAGAACCAGCGTGCAAGTTGTCTCGTAAACCCCCGTGCGGGGCGCGAAACCGAGTTGATCTACCGGCCGGTCTCGGGCTCACAAGCCGCGCGTTCGGTTGCCGTGGTCGGCGCGGGTCCGGCGGGACTTTCGGCGGCGACCGTCGCGGCCTCACGCGGGCATCGCGTGACCTTATTCGATGCGAGCGCAACGATCGGCGGCCAGTTCAATCTGGCGATGCGCGTGCCGGGCAAGGAAGAGTTCAGTGAAACGATCCGCTATTTTCAGAGCCAGTTGGAACGGCATCGCGTCGACGTGCGGCTCGAGACGCGCGTCGATCCCGCTCTGCTCGCGGCAGGCGGTTACGACGATGTGATCATCGCCACGGGCATCGTGCCGCGGAGCCCGGCGATCGCAGGTATTAACGGGCCTAACGTGCTGTCTTATGTGGATGTGCTGCGCGGTGCGCCGGTGGGACGCCGCGTGGCGGTGATCGGTGCGGGCGGGATCGGCTTCGATGTCAGTGAGTTTCTGCTGCATCGTTCCGGCGACCCTCTGCCCGTGCCACGCGATACATGGCTCGATGAATGGGGTGTCGATCTTACGGTGAGGGAACGCGGTGGTTTGAAACCGCCGGCGCCGGCAGAGCCATTCCGTGAGATCTGGTTGCTGCAGCGTAAGGCCGGCAAGCTCGGTATGGGGCTCGGCAAGACCTCCGGCTGGGTGCATCGCGCGACGCTGGCCAGAAACGGCGTGAAGATGCTCGGCGGCGTGTCGTATCAGGAGATCAGCGAACGCGGGTTGAAGATCGCGCGTGAAGGGATCGAGGAATGGCTTGAAGTGGACACGATCGTCGTGTGCGCGGGACAGGAATCGCTGCGCGATCTGCATCCGGAGACGGCGGCACAAACTGCGGATAGGAAAAACAGCGCGAATGGTGCGAACGACTCAAACGCTCCGCGCTATCACCTGATCGGCGGCGCCAAGGTCGCGACCGAACTGGATGCGAAACGCGCGATTCGCGAGGGTGCGGAGGTAGCGGCGGCGCTCTGAGCCACTGTGGCAATGGAGAGCGGAGGCGGCCGCGCCGCCCTCCTTAAGCCAGCCCCTTCTTCCGGTAATCGAACCAGAAAGACAGCCCCACGCTGGCCAGAATCACGATCGTCGCGATGACCGTCGAACGCGTTACCGGCTCGCCGAGCAACAACGCGCCGAGCGCCACCGCCACCACCGGATTCACGTACATGCAACTGCTGGCGATGATCGGACTTGTATGCCGGATCAGAAAGCCGTACGCGACGTAGGCGGTCATCGTGCCGACCAGCATCAGGTAGACGAAGGCCAGCACCGGCAGAAAATGCACTTCCATCATGCGCTCGCCGGACACCCAGGCGACCATCGTCGACATCGCGCCGCCGAGGCCGATCTGCAGCGACGTCGACAGAAACAGGTCCGACGGCAGCTTCAGCCGCCCGGCCAGATGCGCGCCGCCGGCCCAGAAAAGCGCACCACACAGGATCGCCAGACTGCCGCCCGCCGATCCCGGCGCAGTGTCGCCGTGACTCAGGATCGCGATGCCCACCAGCCCAAGGCCAACTGCGAACCACTCGCCTCTGCCGATCTTGCGCCCCGCCACCGCCGCGATCACCGTCGCGAACAGCGGCACGGTCGCGACCATCACGGCTGCGGTGCCGGTGCCGACCGTGCGCATGCCGTAGGCCAGCATGCCGCTCGACAGGCCGACCAGCATCGTGCCGACCAGGCCGGCATTGCGGATTTCACCCGCGCTCGGCCAGACCGGATTGCGGCGCGCCGCGAAGATGAACAGTCCTATCCCGGCAAACAGGTTGCGCAAGCCGGAGAGCAGCAAGGGCGGAAACGAACCCAGCGCGACATGCACGGCGAGATACGTCGAACCCCATACGAGATAGACGACGGCGAGCGCGAGCGCGATCTGTCCATTGCGGGACTGCGGCAAACGGATGGGGAAACCACGCGGGAAACTACGCGAAAAGCGGCTGGGGAGTTGCGGCGCCATACGTTCAAACCGCCCATGCCGCTCGAGGTGCTGCGCCCCCGCTGAAGACCCTGTGACGGGATGGCGGACACCGCATCGGCGATGCGGTCTGACGGGCGAGGCTGGCGGACATGTCGGTGGAACGGAAGGACGATAGATGGCCAATGGGGCCACAACGCCGCGGCAATCGATGGAAATCGAGCCACGGCTGACACACGCCAAATGTTGGGCGCGCATCGCATTATGCAGTAAGCGCCCACCGCGTCGCCTGAAAGAATCGTAACTTTTTTGCGTGCTTGCAACAGAAAAGCCGGGGACGTATCCCCGGCTTTGGGCTCACCTGTGACACCGGCGCTCAAGCTATGCAACCGGCATCGCTGGCAATGCTCAGTTGGCCATGGCGCCCGATGCCTCGTGCTTCATGCCCATCGCGTCGCTGCCCTTTTTCATCTTGTCGTGCTTCATCGTGTTCTTCTTCATGCTGTCCTTCGACATGGTGTCTTTGGACATCGAATCCTTCGACATCGTGTCCTTGGACATTGCATCGTTGGACATTGCGCCGCTGGCCTGCGCGAACGCGGCGCCGCCGCTGGTCAGGAGGGCGACGGCCATTGCTGCGATTGCGAACTTTTTCATGGGATGACTCCGTTTTGTAGTGGATAAACCTGAACCGGCTTCTGGCTTCTACCTTGCGCCGGGTACTTCCGAAGCTTCTGCCGCCCGGGGTCGCGCGTCCGGCATTGCACGCGCCGACCCGCGCGCGTCAGGAGCCTCCGAACCAGTTGTAGCCCTGGTCGACCCAATAGCCGCCGGGATACGTGTTAGTGACGAACATCTCGACGATGTGCTTCGGATTCTTGTAGCCGAGCTTGGTCGGCATGCGCAGCTTCATCGGGAAGCCGTATTTCGCGGGTAGTCGCTCGCCGTCGTATTCGAAGGTCAGGAGCGTTTGCGGATGCAGCGCGGTCGGCATGTCGATGCTTTCGTAGTAGTCGTCGGCGCATTTGAAGCCGACGTACTTCGCGCTCGTATCCGCGCCGATGCGCCGCAGAAAATCGGCAAACGGCGTGCCGCCCCAGCGGCCGATCGCGCTCCAGCCTTCCACGCAGATATGCCGCGTGATCTGCTCGGCATGCGGCAGCGCGTACAACTCGGGCAAGGTCCAGACGCGCTGACCGGTGACGAGGCCGCTGATCTTCAGCTTGTAGTCGGAGGGGTCGACATCGGGGACGTCGTCGATACCGTAGAACGCATTGAACGGAAACGGACGCGTGATTTGCGCTTCCGTGTAGGTCGGCGCGAGCTGCTTCGGATCGAATAGTGCGGCCTGTGCGCGGTCGTTCAGGCGCGACACGGCCGTCAGGAATGCAGTGACCGAATCGTTGTCGGTGAGCGAGCAGCCCGTCAGCATCGACAGACCGCCGAGCGTCAGAAGCCGCTTGCCGAACAGGCGCCGCGACGGCATTGCGAGTTCGCGCCGGGCGTCGATCAGGATCGATTCGCGGTCGAGCTTATCGTCAGGCATGGCGGCGAACTTTCGATCGGGTTGTGTATTGGGTCGGATCATGATTCGATGTCCTTAGGCATGGCGTGTCCGCTTATCCGTGTATCCACGGCCTAGCGTCCGCGCAGCATCGCCACCAGCGAGCGCGGCACGAGGGCTACCATCACCAGATGCACGGCAATAAACGCAGCCATCAGCGACATGGCGCAGAAGTGGACGATGCGTGCGTTGTCGTAGCCGCCCATCAACTCGCGCAGCAGCGGAAACTGCACCGATTTCCAGATCGCGAGGCCCGAGAGCACCAGCACGATCAGATCGCAAACAACAAACAGATAAGCGAATTTCTGCACCGCGTTATAGACGCGCAGATCCGCGTGCGAGAGCTTGCCGGTCAGCGCGGCGATGAAGTCGTGCAGCACGGCGCGCGGCGAGACCGGCAGAAACTTGCGCACGAAGCGCCCGCTGGCCAGATTCAGCGCGAGATACAGCAGACCGTTGAAGACCAGCAGCCACATCGCCGCGAAGTGCCACTGCAGCGCGCCGCCTAGCCAGCCGCCAAGCGTGATCGCCGGCGGAAACGTGAAGCCTTTGAAGATCGGCGAGGCGTCATAGATGCGCCAGCCGGACAGCATCATGAGGACGGCCGCGAGTGCGTTGAGCCAATGCGTGACGCGCACCCACACCGGATGAATCGTGCCGCTCTTAGGCGTCGCGGGCGGAGCGGTTTTGCTAAGAGCATGAGGCGTGGCCATGGAAATCTCCGATGAAATAGGGAGCGCTGCGGGGTCGTCTCGCGCTCAATTGCAGGCGGCGAGCTCGCCCACTTGCAGCACGTCGCCGGTCGCAGCGTTTTCGACAAAGGCGACGACGCCGAAGTGATCCGCCGGAGCATTCGCATCGGCATCGTCGATACGGATATCGCGGCGGATTTGCGCGTTACCGGCGACCAGCGGCACAGGTCCGATCCATTGCCGCACGACGCGTTCGTGATGCAGCGTCGCGCCGCTGTTTTCCCCGGCCCTAACCTGCGAGTTCAACGCGTTCTGGTAGACCGCGACGTAGGCATTCAGCGGAGCTGTGGTGCCTGTCGACTTGCTGGTGAATTGCGCATCGACATTGAAGGCGCCTTTCGTCTGAGGTTTCAGTTCAAGCGCCACGTTCGCCTGCGCCGGTTCGGCAACGACCTGGCCGATGCGGCTCTGGAAACTGTCGCGTTGCGACCAGCTGCGCAGTTCGCGGCCTGATACGAAGATTTCAGGCGTATAGATGGTGTGGCCGCCGGCGAGGTCGGTGAGGGTCTGCTGACGTTCAGTAAAGCGATGTTGCGAGAAACGGTCGGTCCAACCGAGGCTATTCCAGTAGTCCACATGCAGCGCCAACGGCACGATGCTTTGGCTTGCACCACTGTTTTTCCACTGACTCAGCCAGTTGTCGGCCGGCGGGCAGCTGTTGCAGCCTTCGCTGCTGTAGAGCTCCACCAGCGCTACGCGGTGCGATGGGCTGTGCGACGCACACACGGCGCCTGCTGCGCTTGCAAGGCCACTGGCGAAGAGGGTTGTCAGCGCTACGGCTAGCGCGATTGCGCGAGTGACATACCGATTGCCTCGGCGGGTTCGTGCGGTTTGCATGGCGTGCTCCATCGGAATCTGCACGTTTGTCGAACCACAAGCCCGCTTATGACAGCCGGTTTTGAATTTTTATTTTTGTCTGCGTTGTTCGCCTACGGTCGAGACCGTTCCATGCTGTTTATCCCCGCGGGGCGCGGTGTGTCTGTACGCTTGCGGGCGAACCGCCCCAAAGCGCCCCGCGGAGGGTGTCTCAGTCGTAACTCACGACAACCGTCACCCGGGTATCCTGCCCGGCATTCTTCGGTGCGAGCGACAACACGCCGCCGTCGCGGCCAACGCGGTAGTGGCCGTCGCTAGCCGCACGGAACACACGTCCGCGGCTGTCGACAAAACGCTCAGTCAGCGCGTCACCGTTACGCGCTGTCGCGGCGCTATTCACCTGAAGCGCGACATCGGCGCCCGTCGCCACGCCCGGCTCAGCGCTAAAGATCAGCGTGACCGCTGAACCCGACTGATCAAGCCGCGCGCTCCTGGCATCGACACGCGCCCCGGCGGGCGCCACCGAAATCTCCAGTTGCGACGCCACGATCGCGCCCGAAAAACTGATCGTTCCGCCATTCGCGGCCACCGCCGGCATTGGCGCCGCAATGAGCGCAACCAGCGTTGCCGTCGCCGCGACCGCGCTGAGCCCCTCAAACCGCCCCATTCCAGTTTTCATCAGCACCTCTCCTTAAGCCGTCTCGAATCGCATCGCGCCATTGACGCGCTGCCCACCGCCGCTCACTCGACTGGGCAACGGCCGCCCCTACAGGCGGATTAACGGCAGCGCGACGGCGGTCTTGAACGACCCCGTGCGATATCGACACGCCGCAACGCGTATCCACGGCGCCTCCCAGCGGCGATTAAGAAGACGCCCGGCCCGTGCTAACATTCACCTTTCGATTGCGTCGATCAAGCTTTCCTTCCGACGCTCCCTCACTACTTTTCGTACTCTGCCGGCTACCCCAATGCGCGTTCCGTTTTCCCGAGCCCTCACCCGTTTGCGCCCCCGCCGCGCAACCGGCTGCGCGCGCGCGGACATCGCGACGCCACACGCCGGCCAGCCGTCCCGAACGCTCCCGCTTCTCGCCGCCCGGCGCCCGATCTGACGCATTTCCCCTCCATTACCGGGGCCGCGTCGTCGGGCTCCGGGCCGGTCTCATCCGCACGCTGTCCCCTTACATGCAGATCGAATTGGAGAACCCGTCATGAAAAAGACGAAAACCTGCTACCTCACCGAACTCGACGTCGCTCGTCTTGAAAAGCACGCAGCCGCGCCCGGCGCTGACACCAAGCTGCAAGACATGCTCGACGACGTCCTGGAGCGCGCTGTGATCGTCGAATCGCGCGACATCCCCGCGAACGTCGTCACGATGAATTCGCAAGCCACGCTGGTCGATGAAACCAGTGGCGAGCAGATGACCTGGACCGTTGTCTATCCGCCCAACGCGGACTTCGCACACGGCCGCCTGAACGTGTTTTCGCCGGTCGGTCTTGCGCTGCTCGGCGCCAAACGCGGCGAGCGCATCCGCTTCACGCCGCCGAGCGGCACGGAGAAGGTGTTGAAGCTCGAGAAGATCCTGTTTCAGCCCGAAGCCGCCGACGATTTCACGCTGTAAGCCCAAGCCATTCGCGACGCGGAACGCTGCGCCGCATCATTCCCGGCAGCCCTATCACAATAAGAATAGTGCGTGGCTGACCGGCGTTATCTCCGACATCTGACTTTTTCAAGACGGGTTGCCAAGCAACGCCCGGGCGGTGTATCGTGTGCGCTGCTAACGCGGGGGTCCTGCGTGGCACGGAGGTTGGAGGTCCGTGTTGCGTGGGTGAGAAATACCCTTTGAACCTGATCTGGATAATGCCAGCGCAGGGAAGCGTACGGATTTCGCACCTGGTCTACCGTTTCATCTCTCGCGAATTCCGACAACTTCCGTCTCGTCTCCTGCTTAGCGGCCCCACATTGCTATGCCGAGGAGATAACGCATGAACGCCAACCCGAAGTTCCTTTCCGCCGACGCCCACGTCGATGCCGCCGCTGTCGCGCCGCTGCCGAATTCCCGCAAGGTCTACGTGACCGGCTCGCGACCCGATATCCGCGTGCCGATGCGCGAAATTTCCCAGGCGGATACGCCGGATAGCTTCGGCGGCGAGAAGAATCCGCCGGTCTTCGTCTACGATACGTCGGGCCCCTACTCCGATCCGGAAGCCAAGATCGACATCCGCGCCGGTCTGCCCGCGCTGCGTCAAGCCTGGATCGAAGAGCGCGGCGACACCGAAGCGCTGACGGGCCTCTCGAGCGACTTCAGCCGCGAACGCGCCGCCGATACCGCGACTGCCGATCTGCGTTTCAAGGGCCTGCATCGCACGCCGCGTCGCGCCATCGCCGGCAAGAACGTCTCGCAGATGCACTACGCGCGTCGCGGCATCATCACGCCGGAGATGGAATACATCGCGATTCGCGAGAACCAGCAACGCGCCGCGTATCTGGAGACCCTGAAGACGAGCGGTCCGAACGGCGAAAAGCTCGCCGCGATGATGGGCCGCCAGCATCCGGGCCAGGCGTTCGGTGCGAGCGCATTCGGTCCCGATGGCCTGAAGGAAATCACCGCGGAATTCGTGCGCGAAGAAGTTGCGCGCGGCCGCGCGATCATCCCGAACAACATCAACCACCCGGAAAGCGAGCCGATGATCATCGGCCGCAACTTCCTCGTGAAGGTGAATGCGAACATCGGCAACTCGGCGGTGACCTCCTCCATCGGCGAAGAAGTCGACAAGATGACCTGGGCGATCCGCTGGGGCGGCGACACGGTGATGGATCTGTCCACCGGCAAGCACATTCACGAAACACGCGAGTGGATCATCCGCAATTCGCCGGTGCCGATCGGCACGGTGCCGATCTATCAGGCTTTGGAGAAGGTCAACGGCAAGGCCGAAGATCTGACGTGGGAAATCTTCCGCGACACGCTGATCGAACAGGCGGAACAAGGCGTCGACTACTTCACGATTCACGCGGGCGTGCGTCTGCAATACGTGCCGCTCACAGCGAAGCGTATGACGGGCATCGTCTCGCGCGGCGGCTCGATCATGGCGAAGTGGTGCCTCGCTCACCACAAGGAAAGCTTCCTGTACGAGCACTTCGAAGACATCTGCGAAATCATGAAGGCGTACGACGTGGCCTTCTCGCTCGGCGACGGCCTGCGTCCCGGCTCGATCTACGACGCGAACGACGAGGCTCAACTCGGCGAGTTGAAGACGCTCGGCGAGCTCACGCAGATCGCGTGGAAGCACGACGTTCAAACCATGATTGAAGGCCCCGGCCACGTGCCGATGCAGTTGATCAAGGAGAACATGGATCTGCAACTGGAATGGTGTGACGAAGCACCGTTCTACACGCTGGGACCGTTGACGACCGACATCGCGCCGGGCTACGACCACATCACCTCGGGCATTGGCGCGGCGATGATCGGCTGGTTCGGCACGGCGATGCTCTGCTACGTCACGCCGAAGGAACACCTCGGGCTGCCGAACAAGGACGACGTCAAGACCGGCATCATCACGTACAAGCTCGCCGCGCACGCCGCCGATCTGGCGAAGGGCCATCCGGGCGCGCAGGTGCGTGACAACGCATTGTCGAAGGCGCGTTTTGAATTCCGTTGGGAAGACCAGTTCAATCTCGGTCTCGACCCGGACAAGGCACGCGAATTCCACGACGAAACCCTGCCGAAGGATTCGGCCAAGGTCGCGCACTTCTGTTCGATGTGCGGCCCGCACTTCTGCTCGATGAAGATCACGCAGGATGTGCGCGAATTCGCCGCGCAACAAGGTCTCTCCGACGACGACGCGCTGAAGAAAGGCATGGAAGTGAAGTCGATCGAGTTCATGAAGAAAGGCGCTGAGATCTATCAGCGGCAGTAAGGTAAGGATCGCGGGCGCACTAGCACGCGCCCGCCATTCGAACCGTCTGCGTCCGGTATTGCAGCACCGAAGCCCGCCACTGGCGGGCTTTTGCGTTTCTGAGCAGCCGGGCACGCCGCATGCTGACAGAAGGGAAACATTTGATTACGAAACCGACACCTTGCTGACAAGCTCACACATCCGGATACGGGCTGCGGCGATAAGATCAAATGTAAGGACGGGGGTGATTCATCCATTTCCACGAAGCATTGTCCAGACACAATGAATGGAGTCAGCATCATGAAATCGATTCGTCAACTCAGTACGTTCGCTGCGATCGTCGCGGTTGTCGCCAGTCTTTCCGCGTGTGACAACATGACCACGCGGCAACGCGATACGGTGATCGGCGCGGGTGTGGGCGGCGCCGCAGGCGGACTGATCGGCGGCAATGCACTGTCGACGATTGGCGGTGCGGCAGCCGGCGGCATCATCGGCAATCAGGTCGGCAAGTAAGCGCACGAACAGGACCAGCGTCATACAGGGGCTTCGCGAAATGCTTTGCAATGGCGTGAAATAAGCCGTTACGGTTTTGCAATCCTGTTGACGCTGCGGCGGCGTAAGCTCAAGCCACTACGCCCCGGATGGCGGCGTGTGATGTAACCAGGAGCACGTCATGAAGTCCCCCGTCGTCAAGTCCCTTCGCGCAATCAGCCAGCGGCTGCCGCGCGGCTTGCCCCGTCTTTCCCAAACCGGCATCACGCTGGCCGGCGTGGCCTGTGTGCTGACGCTGTCCGGCTGCTACTACCCGTACGGCTACTATCCAGGCGCCTACCCGTATTACGCTTACGGCACTGTTCCAGCGAATGGCGCCCAGCAGGATGTCCCCGTAGGGACGGCCGGGGATTCGGCCACTTCGCAACAGCAGGCTCAGGCGGCGCAGCAGGCGCGAGCCAATTCGCAATCCCAGCCGGCCACCTACGCAGTCGCTCAGCCGCCGCCCGTTTACGTTGCTCCCCCTTATCCCGTCTACTATCCGCCGCCGGTCTATCCGGCTTATTACGGGTATCCAGGCTGGTATGGCCCGTCGGTTTCGATCGGCGTCGGTTTCGGCTGCTGTTGGGGAGGCCATGGCGGCTGGGGTGGTCACGGTCACTGGCACTGAATCCCGCAGCCGGATCTTGCTGATCTGCTTTGTCCGTCCCGTGCCCGCAGCTATCGGGGCACGGGATGAACCCATGCCCCACGACGTCGTGCGCACCCCGCTGTCTGAAAGTCGGCCTAGCCGCCAGCATGCGCCATGCCGCGCCGGGAGGGTCTCACGCGCATCATGCCGCGACGATCCCGCCACGCAAGACGCGGCGCCTCCCTCCCTCCTTCGCCCGTACTTTCCCTTCTTGACGCGCTCCAATCGGGCCCTATGCTTGGGAAAGCCACACGCAGTACCTGTTTAAATAAGCGACCCGGCTCGTCTTCGACGTGCCGCCGACGCCCATCCGTCCTGCCCGAGCGACGCGCCCCGTAGTGCGTAGTCCCGCGTCGAATCGAACAACAACGAAGGAGACGTGATGTTTCACCAACTACTCACACCCGTCGGCAATTCGCTACCGCTCTCGTTCCTCGTCGCCGCCTTGCCGATCATTGTCGTGTTGCTGTTGCTCGGCTGGGCCCGTCGGCCGGCCTGGCAGGCATCGCTTGCGGGCCTGATCGTCGGGCTGATCGTGGCGATTTTCGTCTGGCAGTTTCCGGTTGGACTCGCGGCCGCATCAGTGGCCAACGGCGCGGTGTTCGCCTGCTGGCCGGTGATGTGGATCGTGTTCACCGCGATCCTGCTCTACAACATCTCGCAGCGCTCGGGCCGCTTCGCCGCCTTCCGCATGTGGATGATCGATAACCTGCCGAACGATCGCCGCGTGGTGCTGGTGGTGATCGGCTTTTCGTTCGGCGCGCTGCTCGAAGGGATTTCCGGCTTCGGCACGCCGGTCGCGATCACCAGTTCGCTGTTGATCCTGCTCGGTTTTCCGACCCTCGAAGCACTCACCTTCACGCTGATCTTCAACACCGCGCCGGTTGCCTTCGGCGCGCTCGGCGTGCCGATCACCGTGCTCGGCGCGGTCACACACCTGCCGGCCGATTCGCTCGCCAAGATGGTCGGCCGCCAGTTGCCTTTCTTCGCCTTCCTGCTGCCGTTCTATGTGATCGGCGTCTATGCGGGCTTTCGTAACATGCTGCGCGTGTGGCCGGTCCTGCTGGTGTCCGGTGCGAGCTTCGCGCTGACCCAGTTCATCGCGTCGAACTACGTGAACTACAGCCTGACCGACGTGCTGTCGTCGATGGTGTCGCTGATCCTCACCATCGCGTTCCTGCGCGTCTGGAAGCCCGCCGCCGATCCGAAGTTCGCGATCAACATCGATCGGGTGGGCGAGGTGCGCGGCAAGATCAGCGGCGGCCAGGGCTGGTATCCGTGGATCATCGTCTCGGCGGTGGTGATCGTCTGGACCGTCGCCAAAATCTTCCTGATCGGCGACGTCAAGCTACCGTGGCCGGGCCTCGACAAGGCGGTGTTCATCACCCTGTACAACACGCCGTACGGCGCGGTGTGGGACTTCCAGCCGCTCGCGACCGGCACGGCGATTCTGGTGGCCGCTATCATCACGACGTTCGTGACGGGGCTGAGCGCGCGCGAATTCGGCAAGGCTATTGCCGACACGTGGGTCCAGACGCGCATCGCCATTCTGACGGTGGCGACCATCGTGGCGCTCGCCTATCTGATGAACTACTCGGGACTTACCTACACGCTCGGGCTTGGTGCCGCGTCGGTCGGACCGTTCTTTCCGCTGGTGTCGGCGTTCCTCGGCTGGGTCGCGGTGTTCCTGTCCGGCAGCGATACCTCGGGCAACGCGTTGTTCGGCAATCTGCAGGTGGTGGCGGCCAATCAGCTGAATCTGAACCCGATCCTGATGGCCGCGACCAATTCGTCGGGCGGCGTGATGGGTAAGATGATCTCGCCGCAAAACATCTCGACCGGCGTGGCGACGACCGACCTCAAGGGCAAGGAAGGCGTCGTGTTCGCCAAGACCTTCAAGCATTCGATTCTGTTGACGGTGATCCTCGGCGTGCTGGTCTGGCTGCAGCAGAATTTCCTGCAGTGGATGATTCCGCATTGAGGCGCGCCTGGCCCATCGACGCAACTATTCGCGCCCACTAATTCCTTGGAGCGGGAGCTTGTGTGATGGGCCAGGATCACTGGTGCGTTGCCGCAATATAATTCACGCTCCCCATGCGCCCGCCCCGCCGGGCCTGCACCGGGGGTACTCCCCGCGCCAGTCTCATCGCAATTTTTCTCACATTAGCGTGAGAATTGCTCGTTTTGCGGCCGGCGCGACCGCGCTTACGATAACGGCTATCAGACGTCCTCCATCCCCCGAATCTTGCCGTTTCATTCCAGCCTGAAACGTTTCGCGTGATCGCGCTGCTACGATGCGCAGGCGTCTCGACTCAACCGCGCGCGGCGCTACGACAATGAATGCCAAAAACCTGCTGCAACTGCTGATCCTGGCCGCCCTGTGGGGCGCCTCGTTTCTGTTTATCCGCGTCGGCGTAACCGACTTCGGCGTCGCGCCGCTGATGGCGTTGCGCGTCGGCATCGGCGCGGCCTTTCTCGCCGTCGTCCTGATTGCGCGGCGGCCGCTGCGCGAGTCCGCGACGATCCTGCGCGCGCGTGCTTTTCCCTTGCTGGTGGTCGGCATCCTGAATTCCGCGGCGCCGTTCTGCCTGTTCGCGTATGCCGAGTTGACGCTGTCGGCTGGCGTGACGTCCGTGATCAATGCGACCACGCCGCTGTGGGGCGGCCTCATTGGCTTCCTGTGGCTGCGTGACCGCCTGAGCGCGCTGCGCACGCTCGGTCTCGTGATCGGCTTTCTCGGCGTCCTGATGCTGGTGTGGGATCAGATCGCCACGCCGAACGGCTCGGCCGCAACTCCGGCGACCACCGCGCTCGCGGCCGCCGCCGCGCTCGGCGCCACGCTGCTTTACGGCATCGCCGCCAATTACACGAAGCGCCATCTGACCGGCGTCGACGCATTGACCGTCGCGACGGGCACGATGACCGGCGCCACCATCGTGCTGCTGCCGCTCGCCGTGATCTACTGGCCGGCCGCGCCGATCTCGCTGCACGCGTGGGGCGCGGTCATCGCGCTGGGCATCGCGTGTACCGGCGTTGCCTACATGCTGTTCTTCCATCTGATCGCGGTGGCCGGGCCGGCACGCGCGATTACGGTGACCTTCGTGATTCCGATCTTCGGCATTCTGTGGGGCGCCCTGTTTCTCGGCGAAACCGTGTCGCTGGGCATGCTGGAAGGCTGTGGCGTGATTCTCGTCGGCACCGCGCTTGCCACCGGTGTGGTCAAACGTCTGCCGTGGTTCGGGCCGCGCCGCGCCGATACCTGAAAGCCACCTCGCACGATACGTTCGGCGCGATCCGTTTCTCGCCTCCGCGAGGGCCGCGCCGACACAGAACACCGCCTCGCGCGACGCCTTCAACATCGCCGCCTTCCCGTCACGCACCGCTCGCCGCGTCAGCGGCCCGACAACCCGTTTCGAGCACCCAAAAAAATAGCCCGCACTCCGTTGGAGTGCGGGCGAAACCGTCGCCCTACGAGGATAGGCGACGGGGCCACCGAGGCCGCGCGCCGTGCGCGCAGGCCATCATCGGGCTAAGTACCGGTTCGTTCGCCGGTGCCGAAAGGGTCTGGGAATCGCCGATTGGACACACGCCGCAAACTCACGTCGGATGTTACGAATCCGGCCCCATGAGTCTTTAAAAGCAGCTTGTGTGCCAGTTATAGCGATTTACAAGAAATTGTTCGCAAGGCATTGATTTTTATTACATTATTTTGCGAGCGAGGGGATCTGACAGGGTCTACGGAAGGGGCTTCGCGAGTTACGTCACCGGGGTAACGTCACGTTACATGCGGCCGCACAAGGGCGGCCGCGCCGACTCGTTTCATGCGTTTGAAGCAAGCCGACCATCACCGCACCGGCCATTTCGTGCGTTGCGCGGCCGTATGCCGGACCCGCAAACCTGTTGGCCGCTGCGTCTCGCGCCGCTCCAAGGCTGCGCCGCAGACAAGCGCCAGGACGAGCAAGCTCGCCGCCCACATCCAGTAAGGAATCACGTCGAACATGGCCATCTCCCCGTTAAGCGTCGCCGGTTCATACCGGTGTTTCAGACAGAAAGCAAAACACGTGCGCGCTGCGATAACGGTCTACGGCTCACTGCGCCGTCAATAAATTGCGGACATAAAAAAACCCGCCCGGAATTGCCTTCCGGGCGGGTTTTGAGACAGCGTTCGCTGTTTGCTACAGCTTCGTTCAGTGCAACTGGTCGACCATCAGACCCATGATCTGCTTGGCCTGCGGGCTCTGATCGATAGATCCCTTGTCGTCGACCACTGCCACTCGGGTCTGGTCAGGCGTCACCGCGCGCACGTTCACGAGATACTGCTTGGCGACCTTTTCCTTCTTGCCGTGGAACACCTGGCTCCAGAAGCCCTGCTCCGCCGAGCTCAGATCCTTCGGATCGACGTAGCGCACGAAGTACAGGCCGCGGCTCGCGTCGCGATCGTCGACCGTGAAGTTGCTGCGATCGAGCGCGAGGCCCACGCGCAGCCACGCACGGTCATACGGCTCGCTGAGCGTCAGCTCGGTGGACGAGAACTGTGCCGCCGTGGTGTTCGCCGCGTCATCCGGCATAGGCTGTTGCGCCGACAACGCCACGTTTTGCGCCGCCGTGGCCGCAGCCGCCGATTTCGCGCCCGCCGTAGCCGCGTTCGGCGCCGTTTGCGTCCCTGCCGGCGAGAGCTGGGCGCTTTGCGTCGTGCGCGAATCGGCCAGCGCCAGCGCTGCCATCAAGCGCTTCAGATATTCCTGCTCCAGGCCCGGATCGTTCGGCTTGGCTTCCCACTTGGTCGACTCGTTGTTCGTGCCGGTGATCGCCTCGCGCATGCCCTTCTGGCTGATGAACACATAGGTGCCGCCGTTCGGCGCCGTTTCGAGACGCGTGCGGTACTTGTTGCGCTCAGAACTCACATAGCTGTTGCCCATTGCCTTGGACAGCGTGTCGCGGATCAACCCTTCATTGATCGAAGCGTGCGTTTCGTTCCAGTCCGTTTCCATCACGCCCTTGTCGCGCTGGTCGACCACCAGCAGGAAGCCCTGTTCCTGCCAGAAACGGCGGATCGGGGCCCACGCCTGGTCGGGCGCCTTGTTGTCGATCACAAGCCAGCTTTCCGTGCCGTCGCGCTGGATGTGCATGCCGGTCACCTGCGGCACCACCGTCAGGGTGTTCGCGGCCGGTGCTTGCGCCTGGACCTGCTGGAGCGTGGACAGCGAGGTTTCGCCGCCTTGCGGGGGCAACGAACGCTGATCGGCCGTCTCATCGATCATGTTCGGCGGTACGGCAAGTGACACTTGCTTCGATTTCGAGTCGCTTTTGTAGTCGATTTTGGTCGGCGACGAGGTGCCGCAGCCGGCGACCAGACCGCCTGCCATCAGCATTACTGCAAACCGCTTGGTAAGACGAAGATCAGTCATGTTCGGGGAATCCTTCCGCTACGCCACGGCAAGTTTCCGTGGATCAACCCAACATTTTACCGATCCCGGCGAGTCATGTGCAAAAACCCAGCTTTGCCCGTGAATTGAGCAGCGCGCGGACGGCAAATCCTGGGGTGCGTCGAAGGGTCTGGATACCGATGAATCGCTGCGCTGCGTGTCCCTTTCGTCTCGGAAAAACGCGCCGCTTCACGGCGGCGATCATGTCCTTCCGCGGCAAATTTAACAGTTCACAACGTTTCTCAAACGCCTGTAGGTCGTGACCTAGCTCCTTGTCAGATCATTGTTTTAAAAGACACTTTTCACCTTCGCCACAGACTATTTCCGAGATTCGCTGAAGCGCCGCGCGCCGCGCCTGACAACGATCAGGAAACCTGAGTGTTATCTTGAATTGAACATCTCAATAAAAATTTAGCGCCCCGGGTTTTCCAATAACGAGACAGGTTGCCATGCCAAATTCCTCTTTCTTACCAGCCTTCGCTGTCCCGGCAATGGTGGCTGCCCTGTTGTCTGTCAGTGCCGATGTGCGTGCCGAATTGGGCGGCACGATGCCCAGCCAGGCGAATTCGACGGCCGCGGCGCCCCAAACCTTGCTGAACGGCGCCTTACGCCTGCGCACAATGACCGACGCAGGCAACACCACCATCAACGAGTACGCGACGAATAGCGGCCAGATCATCGCTTATACGTGGCAAGGCCCGACCATGCCGGATCTGCGCGCGCTGCTCGGCCGGTACGCCGACTCCTACAGGGCGGGCGCCGCCGCATCGGCGCCTGTCGGCAATCTGCACGCCTCTCGGGTTGTCAGGCCAGACGTGATCGTGGAATCGGGTGGTCCGATGCGCGGCTATGTCGGACGCGCGTGGCTGCCGGCGGCGCTGCCCGCCGGTGTCACCGCCGACGACCTCCGCTGACGCGGGCCAGCAGGCAAAAAGCCGCCCCGAAAACTCGCCCCCCCTACATGCCATGAAGACCTCTTCCCGTCTCCGCACCCTGCTCCTGACTTGCGCCGTGCTCGCTGGTTGTGGTGGCGGCGGTGGCAGCAGTACGCCGGCTGCCTCCACCCAGGCGGGCTCGACGAGCCCGGCCAGCAGTCCGAACGCCGCGAGCGCGCCATCCGGAAACGTTGGCGCCAGCGCAACGAACTCCGTGCCGCAGTCGAACACGCCGAATGTCCAGCCGATCACGGTCAGCGCCGCGCCGGGCCTGACGCGCAACATGCTGACCACCAGCGTCACCGTCTGCCGGCCCGGCACCAGCAATTGCGCGACGATCGACAATATTCAGGTCGACACCGGCTCACAGGGCTTGCGGATTCTCGCCTCGGCGCTGCCGGCTGACCTTTCGCTGGCGGCCGTGGCCTCGGGCAGCGGCATCGCGGGTGAGTGCGCGGTATTCGGCGGCGGCTATACGTGGGGCGCGGTGCGCGGCGCGGACGTGCGGATGGCCGGCCAACTGGCCACCTCGATTCCGATCCAGCTGATTGCCGACCCCACGCTGCCCAATGTGCCCACCGATTGCGCCGGTTCAGGCAGCGCGATGCTGACCGTCGCGAACCTGCGCGCCAACGGCATTCTCGGCGTCGGACTGTTTGCGGCCGATTGCGGCAGTGGCTGCGTCAACTCGGCGCTGCCACGCTGGTATTACAGCTGCGACGCCAGCGGCGCCTGCCTCGCGAGCACGCAAGCGCTCGCCCAGCAGGTGACCAATCCGGTCAGCCGCTTCGCGCTCGACAACAACGGCGTGGTGATCGACCTGCCGGCGATCGCCGACTCGGGTGCGCCCAGCGTGTCGGGCTCCTTGATATTCGGCATCGGCACTCAGGCGAATAACACGCTGGGCGGCGCGACCATCTTCAGGACCAACTCGCAGACGGGTTATGTGCGTACTACCAGCGCCGGCCAGACTTACGGGCAAAGCTACCTCGACAGTGGCTCGAACGGCCTGTTCTTCAACAATAGCCAATTGCCCCGATGCGGTTACTGGTACTGCCCAAGTTCCACGCAAACAGCGAGCGCCTCGATTGCCGGCACGGATGGCGTGTCGAGCACGGTGTCGTTTTCGATCGGCAATTCGAGCGCACTGTTTGGCTCGTCGAATAACGCCTTCGACAACCTGGCCGGCATTGCGAGCAACAGCTTCGGCTGGGGCCTGCCCTTCTTCTTCGGACGACGCGTTTATACGGCGATTGCATCGAGCGTGACGTCGGCCGGGCCAGGGCCGTATTACGCGTTCTGATTGGTTGATGTCGGGGCCGCCTTGCGCGGACAAGCGCGTCGGGCGGATTCGATTGAGTGCCCGAGCAGACGTGGCCTATTGAGCGCCAACCCCCGCCTCAAACGGAAAAGTCCTACAGACAGATCGGATTCCCCTGCGAGGAAAATTCCCAAACTCACATCTCGCGCTTATTTGATACGCCCTGACAGCAATAATCGTCGTTTCCGGCTAGCGTCATCTCGATATCGTTAGCTCTGCATACTCTAATAACAGTGAAACGATGGAAGTCACCTTTTCGCTCGACGATTTCGAGCAACTCGTCTACACGCGGCAGCATACGCAAGCCTCACTTCAGCTCATCGCGGCACTCGCACTCCTCCAGCAAACGCGCGGTGAGTTGAACGCGAGCTTCAGAGCATCGGGCATGACCGACCTGTCTCCCAATGAGCAACGCGAGCGTTTCTGCACACGTCTGACAAGTGCGGCGTCTACGTTGTTCGCCGACCCGGATTTCCGGCCGCCCACCGCGTGCGTCAGATTGTTTTTCACGTTGCATGAATGGATCGGCACGCTGTTCTCGGCCACGGCGTTCGGCAATGCGGACCACGTCGTCCGTCATCTCAATCCTCGCGGCGCGGCGGACACGCAGTTTCTGCCGGGAGATAGCTTCATCGAGAAGCTGTGCGTGCTCTATTCGACCGAGTCCGAACTGGAACTCGACTTCGCCGCACTCTGGGCGCACGACAAAACTATCGCGGCCTGTCTCGCGCTCGCTTTGCTAGCGCCGGTCTTCAATGGCTCGCCAAGCGCGCATCTCAAGCGCGAGGCGCTGCTGGAGTGGCTGCCCGGCAAGCTGCAGCTCATCGACGATCTCGACGATCTGCCATCGGCCGTGCTGCACAACGCCTATATGTTCTGCAGCTATGCCGATACGCCGCGTCGGCACGCGATCAAGCAGGACATCAACGTGCTGGTGCGCCGCAAGCTGGCACAACTCGGCCTGACCGACTTGCCCGCAGCGAAACCCAAGCCTGCCAGAGGCAAATCGCGGCGCGGCAAGAAGCCGCTGATGGTGGTAGTGCTGGAATGGTTCAGCGGCGCCCATTCGATCTACCGCACGCACTCGCGTACGCTCGAAGCCGCACGCGAACATTTCGAGGTGGTGGGCTTCGGCTTCGGTTATGCGCTCGACGAAGTGGGGCGGGACGTTTTCGACCGTTTTATCGAACTGGAAGAGCCCGACTACATCGGCGAGTGCCTGAAAAAGATTCGCGATTTCGCCGAGGCCGAGCAACCGGACGTGTTGTACATGCCGAGCGTCGGCATGTTCGTGCTAACCGTGTTCATGTCCAATCTGCGCATCGCGCCGTTGCAGATCGCTGCGCTCGGCCATCCCGCTACCACGCACTCAGACAAGATCGACTACATCAGCGTCGAGGAAGATTATGTTGGCGACCCGGCCTGCTTCAGCGAGCGTCTGATGAAGTTGCCGAAAGACGGGCAACCGTACCGCCCGTCCGTCGCGTTGCCGGACATCGTCGCGCAGATTCCGTCGCGGCGCGAGACGCTGCAGATCGTCATCACCGCCAGCGCGATGAAACTCAATCCCGGCTTTCTCGACGCGTGCCGCGAAATCGGCGCGCGTGCGGCCACGCCCGTTGAGTTTCACTTCATGACCGGTGTGCCGTCGGGTCTGCCGTTCGACCGTCTGCGCGACGCCATCGTGCGTGCGGTGCCGGGCGCTGTCGTGCATGATTTTCACGACTACGCCGCGTATCTGGCGCGCGTCAACCAGGCCGATCTGTTCCTGAGCCCGTTTCCGTTCGGCAACACCAACGGTATCGTCGATGCACTGACGCTTGGCTTGCCAGGCGTATGCAAACGCGGGCCGGAAGTGTTCGAGCAGATCGACGGGGCGCTATTCGAGCGCGTGGGCATGCCCTCGTGGACCACCTCGGACAGCGTCGAGACGTATATCGCTGCGGCCGTGCGCATGATCGACCAGCGCGACGAGCGCACGGCGCTGCGCCAACGTCTGATCGACACGCAGGCGGTGCAGCGCTGCTTCGAAGGGCGGCCGCAGGCGTTCGGCGAAAGCGTGCTGAAACTGATGCGCCAAAACAAAAGCCGCCTCGCGGATGGGGCGGCTTGAGCTTTGTGTTTCGCGATTCGCGGTTGAGCAGGCGTTAGCGAAAGCTGCCCGCGCCCGTTGCGAGCAAGGCTTTATTCAGCGGCGGCTTCGCTCGCAGCAGTGGGGGCCGGCGTGGCGAGCTTTGCCGGCGCCAACCAGCTGAATACGCTCAGCGCGGAGCCGTGGAATGTGCACTCAGCGGCGGCTGCCGTATTGACCTTCTTCGGCTTGGCCGATTTGAGCGAAGCTGCGTCACTCGCCGAAGCAGCGAGGCTCGCTGAAGCGGCCGTCGCATCCGAAGCCGCTGCAGCCGTCACGCGTGAGGCAGCAGCCGCGGCCGAAGCCGAGGAAGCCCCCTGCGCCACGGACACGCCGGACGCCGCGCGCACGCCCGAAGCCGGGTGAGGCGCATTCGCCAATTTCGCCGCGGACGCCGCCGAAGCGGCCGCAACCTCCGAAGCCGTCATCACATGCTCGATCGATCCCTCGACGACCACCCGCGAGCCGTCGATAGCGGTGCCCGTATGAGCGATCCTCAGCGTATCCGGCGACGACGTTTCAGCCAGCTTGCTTCGCATCAACTGCTCGCATGCATCCGAGTTCTTGTAGACGGCCGTGCAGGCCGCCAGCAGCGCTGCAGCAGTCGTGACGCAGGCGATAGAGAGAATCCGAACTTTCATTGATGTTCCGTTTTGCAAGCCGTCGGCAATTGTAGCTTACGGGCTGGCGGATCGGCACCGCCGCCGCTCACGGGGACCGCTCAGGGAGCAGGCCGGAGACCGTGACACGGCACCGCGCGAGGAATTGCCGATCCGCACATCGCACAAGACAAAGAGACGGCTTGACCGCGGCGCCCTGGATCGGCATCGTGTTGACCGGCCGCTATGCTGCGGCGCGCCGCCGCCTCTTCAGCCGTGCCCACATCATGGGTAAGGATCCGTTTTCCCACTGCGCATTGACCGGCTTTTCCGCATGTTCAGCGTTGCCCTGCTCGCCGTCGCCGCCTACGCCGCGACTAACATCGACAACCTTTTCGTGCTGCTCGCCTTCCTTGCGGAAACGGGCGGCCAGCGTCGGCGCGTGATCGCCGGGCAGTTTGCCGGTTCGCTGACCTTGATCGTAGGGTCGATTCTGCTCGCCGCACTGTTGACACGCCTACCTTTCGGCTACGTCGGTCTGCTCGGCATCTTGCCGATCGGCGTGGGCCTGAACAAAGCATGGGCGCGCTTTCGCCCCGGCCACGCGGATCAGGTGCAAGAGACCCAGGCCACGGCGGGCACGCGTTCACCAGCCACGCCGACTATGGCCGGCGCAGGTTCGTCATGGTGGACAGTGGGATGCGTGGCGGTCGCCAACGGCTCGGACAATCTCGCTGTCTACGTGCCCCTGTACGCGAGTCATTCGCATAGCGAGGGCATGTTCATCTCGCTGGTGTTCGTCGTCATGATCGGCCTCTGGTGCGCAGGAGCGGTGTGGCTGGTGGAGCATCCTTTGCTGGGCGCGCCGATCCGGCGCTATGGCACCGCGTTGCTGCCGCTGATCCTACTGGTCATTGGCGTCTCGGTGATCGTGCATAACGATACCTTGCGGATCGTGTTCGGTATCTGAGGCGGACTGACGGCCGAAGATCCGATCGCCGGGCGGTGCGATGGTCGCGCCTCGCACCTGAAAGGCTGAGTCTGAGCCAAAGCCTGAATCCGGGTCCAAACCAGAAACCTTACAGTCCGTGCCGGGATGCGCTGCTGCCAGCGCGCGATGCAGCACGACCGACTGTCGCCCACGCCAACGGTCAGTTCGACGGCATTTGCGGCTGCACGTAAGTGCGCACGCCGGCGAGCGGCGACCCGTAACCGCCCGACTGGGTATTATTCGGCAATCCATTGACCAGTTGCGCGCGCGGATCGGTCGGATTCAGATTCAACTCGCCCGCCTGCTGGTTGCCGTGCGTCGGATATTCGCTGCCGCGCGCCGCGCTCGGCATCACGCGCGTACTGTTTTGCGGCGCGTTGATGTCGTCCTGCACGCTCAGGCCCTGTGCGCCAGCCTGCGCGGCGACGCCGCAAGCGAGCGCATACAGCAGAACCCCCACTACCCTCGACGTCCTCGATGTTCGCTTCATACCGACCTCCGGCAAGTGCAAAGTGAAATGAAAGGCGATCATGTCCGCGATTCCAGTACAGGCGCGGCAGACGCTGATCACATCATTTATACGCGCTACCTCCTCTTTCGGATTCGGCACAATCTGCCCGCCCACCGTAAAAGTGCCGACCCGGCATGCCCCGTGCGCTCACCAAAGCCACGAGGGACACGGGATCACAGCAAATACCCCAAGCGCATATCGTTATGCCGATTGGCGCTTTCTTTCCAGGACGATCGCGCCCGATAATGGCTGCCATGAACACCCACCCCACTCCCCAAGCCCGCGCGCTGCGTTCCGCGCTCGCGGCACTGAGCGCGGCACTGCTGCTAGCCGCCTGCGCCGCTCCAACGGCATCGACCTCTCTCTCGGCGGCTGATTCCGCCTCGCTCGATGCCGCCATTTCGGGGCCGCAGCGTAGCGACAGGAACCGTGCACGCGATGTCTACCGCCATCCGAAGGAAACGCTGCAGTTCTTCGGCGTGACGTCGTCGCAAACCGTGCTGGAGATCGCGCCCGGTGGCGGCTGGTACACGGAGATACTCGCGCCCTATCTGCACGACCACGGCAAGCTGTACGAGGCGCAATACGACAGCCCGGACGCCGCGTCGTTGGCAGAAGAGCAGGCTGGCCGGGCGTCGTTCGCGCGCAAGCTGGCGGCCACTCCCGCTGTCTATAGCAATGTCGTGGTCGGCACACTGCGAGCAGGTCAGTTCAGCGGCTTTCCGGCCGACGGCAGCGTTGACGAGGTGCTGACCTTCCGCAATATCCACAACTGGATCAAGGACGGCCAGATCGACGCCAATCTGCGCGCCTTTTACGCGGCACTCAAGCCGGGCGGCATCCTCGGCGTCGAGGAACATCGCGCGGCGCCGGGCACTTCGCTGCAACAGACCATCGACAGCGGCTATGTCACCGAAGCCTATGTCATCGAACACGCCCGAGCGGCAGGTTTCGAATTGGCGGGCCAAAGCGAGGTGAACAGCAATCCGCGCGACACGAAAAACTATCCGCACGGTGTGTGGTCGCTGCCGCCCACGTATGAGGGCCACGACGTCGACCGGGCGAAGTACGCCGCGATCGGCGAGTCGGATCGCATGACCTTGCGCTTCGTGAAACCCAGGTGACACGTATGACCGGCCCGGGTTTCAGCGCGCGCCGGCCGGTATAAGCCCTTCCGGCCGGTACGCGCTTCGCCGCACCGGCGCTTGACGGGATCCCAATAATATGTTCCTATTGCGCACTATGTACCGCGCCCAGACCATCCTATCGCTACTACTAGCCCGCTCTACCGGGCTAGGTCTGCTGCTGCGCGCTTCCATCTGATACACCCGAAGCACCGCTCAATTCCCCAGTAACTGACCCAGCCCCGGTTTCCGACCGGCGGCCATGCTTTGTCTTTTCGTCGTCCGGTCGACAACCCAGGTTGTTCGATCCCAAGGATGATGAAAATGTTGAAGAACCCTGCTACCAAGTACCACTCGTTCAAGCCCATCAATTTGACGGACCGCCAGTGGCCGTCGCGGGTCATCACGCGTGCGCCGATCTGGATGAGTACCGATCTGCGTGACGGCAACCAGGCGCTGTTCGAGCCGATGAACGCGCAACGCAAGATGCGCATGTTCAAGACGCTGGTGCAGATCGGCTTCAAGGAAATCGAAGTCGCATTTCCGTCTGCCTCGCAGACCGACTTCAATTTCGTGCGTGAGTTGATCGAAGGCGGTCACATCCCCGACGACGTCACCATCGAAGTGTTGACGCAAGCCCGCGACGACCTGATCGAACGCACCTTCGAGTCCTTGCGTGGCGCGCCGCGCGCCATCGTCCATCTGTACAACGCCACCGCGCCGGAATTCCGCCGCATCGTGTTCGGCCTCGAAAAGAGCGGCGTGAAAGAACTCGCGCAAAACGCCGCGCGTACGATGAAGCGTCTCGCCGACGCCACGCCGGAAACGCACTTCACGCTGCAATACAGCCCGGAAGTGTTCAGCGGTACCGAGCTCGAATTCGCCAAGGAAGTATGTGACGCGGTGTTCGATATCTGGCAACCGACGCCGGAACACAAAGCGATCGTCAACCTGCCCGCTACCGTCGAAATGGCTACGCCGAACGTCTACGCGGACCAGATCGAATGGATGCATCGTAATCTTGCGCGTCGCGATTCGTTGATCGTTTCAGTGCATCCGCACAACGATCGCGGCACGGCCGTGGCTGCCGCTGAACTGGCGGTGATGGCGGGGGCGGATCGGGTCGAGGGGTGTTTGTTCGGCAATGGCGAACGTACCGGCAATGTCGATCTCGTGACGCTCGCGTTGAATCTGTACACGCAGGGTGTCGATCCTGAACTCGATTTTTCGAATATCAATGAAGTCGCGCGGACTGCTGAGGAATGCACGCAGTTGCCGGTGCATCCGCGCCATCCGTATGTCGGCGATCTCGTGTTCACCGCGTTCTCCGGCTCACACCAGGATGCGATCAAGAAGGGCTTTGCAGTGCAGAAACCGGACGCGATCTGGGAAGTGCCTTATATGCCGATCGATCCTAGCGATCTTGGGCGGACCTATGATTCAGTTATTCGCGTGAATAGCCAGTCTGGCAAGGGTGGGATTGCTTATTTGCTCGAGCAGGGCTATGGGGTTGTGTTGCCGCGGCGCTTGCAGGTTGATTTCAGTTCGGCCGTTCAGCGCTATACGGATGATAGCGGGCAGGAAGTGACGCCTTCGCAGATCTGGGAATTGTTTCAGCAGGAGTACGTGCATAGTGTTGAGCCGATTCGCTATATCGGGCATAGCCTGTCCGAACGCGGCGATCGGGAGCATATCAAGCTCACTGTCGATATTCATGGCTCGCGGCGCGTGTTGAGTGGTGAAGGGAATGGGCCGCTTGATGCATTGATGCATGCTATGGGGGTGCCGGTGCGGATTCAGCACTATGAGGAGCGTGCTTTGACTCAGGGCGCCGATGCTCGGGCTGTTGCTGTTGCTGAAATGGCTGGCGCTGATGTGGCTGGGAGTGCGTTTGGGGTTGGGATTGATGCCAATCTGGTGACTGCTTCTATTCGGGCTGTTATTAGTGGGGTTAATCGCGCTTATGAACGCGCTAGTTCCGGTGCGCAGGAGCGGTTTTTTGAAGTCGCGCTTAGGGATGACGCGGAGCGTGTGGCGGTTTGAGTTTCTTTTCCTTGGTCTGGCTTTGGTGCCTTTCCTTGATTTGTTAGTGGTCTATTAGCGTTGCCCCTGTGCGGGGCGGCACCTACTTTTCTTTGCCGCCGCAAAGAAAAGTAGGCAAAAGAAAGCGGCTCAAACCGCTAATGCTAAGTGGGCACCGTGGTTTATTCAGGGTAGTGGTGCATCTGGAATCTGAGTTCGTGCACCTGCAAGCGCTTGTGACAAGGGAGTCATACTTCCCGACTCGCACTGCGTGCTCGTAGGAAGAGTCTGCTAGAAAACCAGTGGGCTCGGTTTGGCACTGTTCTATATTTTTCTTGAGGGGCGCTTTGGCGCCCCTCTTTTCTTGTACTGCGTTGCCGGAGATCGATACGCTGGCTTTGCTCCCGCCCTTCCCTCTCTCAGGTCAACCTCGCTCTGTCCATGCGTCCGGCAAGCTGTGCGTCAGTGTCGATACGAAGCGCTCTGTTTCCGGTTGGCTCGGGTTCATGAAAATGTCCCGTGATGGGCCCGCCTCGATCACTACGCCGTTGTTTAGAAACACTACGTCTCGTGCGATTGTCGCGGCTAGGCGCAAATCGTGCGTCGCCATTAACATCGTCATGCCTTCCGTCGCGAGCTGTTTCAGTACGTCTACTACTTCCGCGGCTAGTCCGGGGTCCAGTGCCGAAGTCGGTTCGTCGCACAACAATACTTCCGGCGATGGTGCCAGCGCCCGCGCTATTGCTACGCGTTGCTGCTGGCCGCCGGACAGCGTCGAAGGCCATGCGTCTGCTTTTTGCGCGATGCCGACTTTCTCCAGCAATTCGTCTGCTCGTACGCGCGCTTTTTCCTTGTCCCACTTCTGTACGGTCAGCAAGCCTTCCATGACGTTCTGGCGGACCGTCAAGTGCGGAAACAACTGGAAGTTCTGGAATACCATGCCGGTGCGGCGGCGGATCGTCAGTACCTCCTCGCGCGGGGGCTTGTGGTCGCGGCTGAATTCGAGGCGTTGGTCGCCGACTTGAAGTGATCCAGATTCCGGGATTTCCAACAGGTTCACGCAGCGCAACAGCGTACTCTTGCCACTGCCAGATGGGCCAATCAGCGCGGTGACGTTGCCCGAGGCGAGTTGCAGATCCACCGAGTTCAACACCCGGTTCTCGCCGAAGTACTTGTCGATTTTTTCCAGTCGAATCATCAGTTGCCCGCATGGAAAAGTGCGTGACGGCCGAACTTGCGTTCGAGCCGGACTTGCGCCGACGACAATACCGAACTGAACACAAGATAAACCAGCGCCGCCTCTGTGTAGAGAATCAGCGGTTCATAGGTCACGGATGCGATTCGCTGCGCTGCCTGAAATACCTCGGGTACCGTCAACACCGCGGCAAGCGATGTGTCCTTCACCAATGCGATGAACGAGTTCGACAGTGGCGGTAGCGCGACGCGCGCCGCCTGCGGCAAGATCGCGCGGCGCAGCGCCTGCTCGCGTGTCATACCCATCGAGTACGCTGCTTCCCACTGGCCCTTCGGGATCGACTCGATCACGCCGCGTATCACTTCCGAGTTATACGCGCCGACATTCAGCGAAAAGCCGATGATCGCCGCCGTCAACGGACCGAGCACAATGCCCACGTTCGGCAGTCCGTAGAAAATCACGAACAGTTGCACAAGCAACGGCGAGCCGCGAAACAGCCACACGTAGAAACGCACGCACGCGATCGCCCACTTCGGCCCGAATAGCCGGACCAGTGCGACGATAAACGCGAGCACGATTCCGATCGCGAACGATGCCAGCGTGAGCGGCACGGTAAAGACCAGCCCCGCATACAGCAGGGGCCACAGCGACTGCGCCATCAGATGCAACCATGCCGGCATGATTCAGACTCGCAGATGACGCTTATTGGGAGACGTCTTTACCGAAGTACTTCTGCGAAATCTTCGCGTAAGTGCCGTCTTTCTTGATGTCGGCGAGCGCCTTGTTGATGGCCGCCTGCAATTCCGGGCTGCCCTTGCGGATCAGCACTGCGGATTTGTCGCTGCTGTCAGCCGACGTATCGAGCGCGGCAATCTTCACCTTCGCATCCGGCTTGTGCTTCTTGAAATCGAGGAACGACAGCGAATCGTTGACGGTCGCATCGACGCGCCCCGAGGTCAGCAGGTCGACCGATTCGTTGAAGCCCTGCACGGGAATCACCTCGGCACCGTGCGCAGCCGCGATCTTGCCGAAGTTGCTGGTCAGCGTATTCGCCGATTTCTTGCCCTTCAGGTCGTCAAACGTCTTGATCGTGGTGTTGTCCGAACGCACGATCAGCGCCGCGTGCGAAGTGATGTACGGGTCCGAGAAATCGTATTTCGCTTTGCGTGCGTCGGTGACAGCGACTTCGTTGATCACCGAGTCGTAGCGGTTCACATCGAGACCGGCGATCAGGCCGTCCCATTTCCCTTCGACGAATTGCGGCTTGACGCCCAGGCGCTTGGCGATCTCCGTGCCGATCTCGACGTCGAAGCCGGTCAGCTTGCCGGATTCATCGTGGTACGTGAACGGTGCGTAGGTGCCTTCGGTGCCGATCTTGAACACGCCCGCGGACTTGATCTGCGCGAGCTCGTCAGCAGCGAATGCCGGGCTCAGGGTCACCGCTTGCAGCAGCGCGATCAGCAGAATGGAACGAATCGACTTCATCTGGTGGCTCCGTAAAGTTTGCTACGTCAGTTGCATGGTTTTGTGTGCGGCATCCCGCCGGCGGTCAGACCCGGCAGAGTGGGCGGACTGTAGCAAACGGTTTGCGTTTTTACAAAGGATCAGGTTTCCGATCAATATGCGCTTGCGTGCTAAGCGGACAGCCAAGGTGGCTCATACAACGTCGAATTCGACTCTACAGCAGATATGGGAGGCGCGGCATGCATCGCACCACGGAATGCGTGCCGGGCGCCATCGGGGAAAACGCGGGAGGGGTATCGCCGCGGCGAACGCGCGGCGTTGAAAAATGGTCGGTACGGGCGGCATTGCGAGGCCGCCCGTCAGATTGCAAACGGCTTACCGCTCCACCGGATGCGGCTCCTTGCGCTTATTGGCCACCCGGATCGCGTCGAAGTAAGCAGGATTCGGCGGGCGCTTCAGGTAACGCCCGGCGCCACGCACTGCCCGCAGTTCGCCATCGGTCCATGCCAGCGCGCCGCGCGTGAGCGTGTGCATCGCCACGCCCTGCACCGTCATGCCTTCGAACACGTTGAAGTCGACCTTCTGGTGATGCGTCTTCACCGAAATCGTCTTGCTTGCCTGCGGATCCCACACGACCAGGTCTGCATCGGCCCCCACCTGAACCGCACCTTTCCGCGGATACAGGTTGAAAATCTGCGCGGCGTTAGTCGAGGTAATGCGCACGAATTCGTTCGGCGTGAGACGCCCCGAATTCACGCCGTGATGCCAGAGCACCGCCATACGATCTTCCACGCCGCCGCAGCCGTTCGGGATCTTCGTAAAGTCCTCACGACCCATGGCCTTCTGCGACGCGCAAAACACGCAGTGGTCAGTCGCGGTGGTGTGCAATTGGCCCGCTTGCAAACCCCGCCACAATGCTTCGCGATGCTCCGCGGAACGGAACGGCGGGCTCATCACGTGCGCCGCCGCGCGGGTCCAGTCGGGATCGCGATACACCGCTTCGTCGATCACCAGATGGCCCGGCAACACTTCGCCGAATACCCGAAGACCTTCACTGCGGGCGCGCGCGATCGCGTCGACCGCATCTTTCGCGGACACGTGGACGATATACACCGGCACGCCTAACACTTGCGCAATGCGGATCGCCCGATTGGCGGCCTCTCCTTCTACTTCAGGCGGCCGTGACAACGGATGCGCCTCCGGACCCGTAAAGCCTTTTGCCAGCAATTGACGCTGTAACTGAAACACCAGTTCACCGTTTTCCGCATGCACCGTGGGCAGCGCGCCGAGTTCGAGCGAGCGTGAGAAGCTGTTCACCAGCACTTCGTCGTCGGCCATGATCGCGTTCTTATAGGCCATGAAGTGCTTGAAACTCGACACGCCGTGTTCGTGCACCAGCGTACCCATGTCGCGGTAAACCGAATCGTCCCACCACGTCACCGCAACGTGAAAGCCATAATCCGCCGACGCTTTCTCAGCCCAGCCACGCCATTCCTTGAAGGCTTCCATCAGCGATTGCTTCGGGCTCGGAATCACGAAGTCGATGATGCTGGTCGTGCCGCCGGATAGACCCGCGGCCGTACCGGTATAGAAATCGTCGCTGGCCGTGGTGCCCATGAACGGCAACTCCATATGCGTATGCGGATCGATGCCGCCGGGCATCACATACTGCCCGCCCGCATCGACGATCGTCGCGCCGGCCGGCGCCTCCAGGTCCGCTCCGATCTGCAGGATCGTGCCGCCGTCCTGCGGGTCCGCACACAACACGTCCGCACGATACGTGTTCTCCGCGTCGATAATCGTGCCGCCGCGAATCAGGGTCGTCATGGTGCCGCCTCCTTATGAACTGCTGGTTTCGGTGCTACGTACTTCATCTGCTTCGTGCGTGGCTTATGGACACTCTCAGGCACTCGCCACGCGCGCACTCGGTCCTTTGCTCAACCTCATCCACGCGCTGTATACGATCGACGCCAACGCGAGTCCGACAAACCATGCATACGTATAGAGCGTGTTGAAAATCGCCGGCACGTTCGGAAACGATGCCGGAAACGCGGTGTGCAGGAAGCCCGGCAGATTCGGCAGCACGCCGACCACGAGCGCCACCACCGCGCCGATATTCCAGCCGCCCGTGTAGCTGTACTCGCCATGCTCGTCGAACAGTTCGCGCGTGTCCAGTCGTGTGCCGCGAATCAGGAAGTAGTCGACCATCAGAATTCCCGCCACCGGACCGAGCAAAGCCGAGTAACCGACCAACCAAGTAAAGATATAACCCTGCGTGGTGGCGAGAATCTTCCACGGCATCATCACGATGGCAATGGTCGCGGTAATCATGCCACCGACGCGATACGAAATACCCTTCGGCCACAGGCTCGAAAAGTCATAAGCCGGGCCGACGAGATTCGCCGCCAGATTGCAGCACATCGTATCCAGCGTCAGGATGATCAGTGCAAGGCCGACGCCTATGCCCGTCATGCGGCTCGTCAGATCGATCGGGTCCCAGATCGCCTTGCCGTAGATCACCACGGTCGCCGATGTCACCACCACGGAGATCACCGAGAGCAAGGCCATCGGCACCGGCAAACCAATCGACTGGCCGATGATCTGGTCGCGCTGCGTTTTGGCAAAGCGCGTGAAGTCGGGAATGTTCAGCGCGAGCGTCGCCCAGAAGCCCACCATTGCCGTGAGGCCGGGCCAGAAAGTCGCCCAGAACATTCCTTCTTTCTTGCCGCCCGGCACGAATTGCGACGGCGCCGACAACATCGAGCCGAGACCGCCCGCCTTCGAGGTGGCCCACCACACCAGCGCAATACACATCACGATCTTGATCGGCGCGGACCAGCTTTCGAGCCAGCGAATCGAGTCAGTGCCGTGCACAATAAAATATATCTGCAGCGCCCAGAACACGAGGAAACACGCGAGCTGCGTGAGCGAGATGTCGAGGAACGGCAAGGCCGCGCCGTGCAGCGCGTTGCCGGTCAGAATGTTCAGCAGCGTGTAGATCGCGCTGCCGCCAAGCCATGTCTGAATGCCGTACCAGCCACACGCGACGATCGCCCGCAGCATCGCCGGCAATTTCGCACCCTGCGTGCCGAAGGAAGAACGCACGAGCACCGCGTACGGAATGCCGTGTTTCGCGCCCGCATGCCCGATCAACAGCATCGGCACCAGCACGATCAGATTGCCGAGCAACACGGTTGCCACCGCCTGCCACGGCGACATGCCCTCCTCCGTCAATCCGGCCGCGAGCATGTATGACGCGATGTTCATCACCATCCCCACCCACAACGCGGCGAAGTGATACCACCGCCACGTGCGCTGTGCGACGCCGGTCGGCGCAAGGTCATCGTTGTAAAGACTGCTGCCCTGCGCGCCGGCCGCAAACTGCGGATCGACGGGTTGCGCTGTCTGCTTCATCGAAAGATCTCCACTGATCGTTGAGGCCCGCGCGGCTTCTGATGGCGCGTCAGGCCCTAAGGGAAAATTACAGGTTCAGTACAAGCGCTTCGTTTCTTTTCCTACAGGTCGCCCACGTTTCAGGCTGCTTTTGCTGCGTGGGCATGCTCGGCGGTTTCAGCCGCGTCTGACTTGTCGCTTTCACCGGCATTCACCCGCGCAGGGTTATTCGGATGCGTAGTCCAGTTCGCGTACTCGCCGCTGTCCACGCGCTCCATCGTGATGCACTGCTCGACCGGGCACACATGCATGCACAGATTGCAGCCGACACATTCGGAGTCCATCACTTCAAAATGCCGGACGCCATCTTTTTCTTTCATGATCGCCTGGTGCGCAGTGTCTTCGCAGGCAATATGGCAGAGGCCGCACTGAATGCACTTGTCCTGATCGATGCGCGCCTTGATGTCGTATTTGAGGTTCAGGTACTTCCAGTCGGTGACGTTAGGTACGGCGCGGCCGCGAATATCGTCGAGCGTGGCGTAGCCTTTTTCGTCCATCCAGTTCGAGAGACCATCCGCGAGATCGGAGACGATGCGGAATCCATAGTGCATTGCCGCCGTGCAGACCTGCACGCTGCCTGCTCCGAGCACCATGAATTCGGCCGCATCGCGCCACGATGAAATGCCGCCGATGCCGGAGATCGGCAGTTTCGGCGTTTCGACGTCGCGCGCAATTTCAGCCACCATGTTCAGCGCGATCGGCTTCACCGCCGGACCGCAATAGCCACCATGTGTGCCTTTGCCGTCGACCATCGGCAGCGGCGACATCGCGTCGAGATCCACCGCGACGATCGAGTTGATCGTGTTGATCAGCGACACGCCGTCCGCGCCGCCTTTATAGGCCGCACGCGAACCGAGGCGGATGTCGCTGATATTCGGCGTGAGCTTGACGAGGCAAGGCAGCTTCGAGCCTTCCTTAACCCAGCGCGTGACCATCTCGATGTACTCGGGCACCTGACCGACCGCAGCACCCATGCCGCGCTCGCTCATGCCGTGCGGACAGCCGAAATTCAATTCCACCGCGTCGGCGCCGGTGTCTTCGACGAGCGGCAAAATCCACTTCCAGTCACGCTCGTTGCACGGCACCATCAGCGAGACGATCATCGCGCGGTCCGGCCAATCGCGTTTGACCTGGGCGATTTCCTTGAGGTTGACGTCGAGCGGACGGTCCGTGATCAGTTCGATGTTGTTCAGGCCCGCGATGCGCTGGCCGTTCCATTGCACTGCACCGTAGCGCGAGCTGACGTTCACTACATGCGGGTCGAGGCCCAGCGTCTTCCACACGACCCCGCCCCAGCCCGCTTCGAACGCGCGGTTCACGTTATAGGCTTTGTCGGTCGGCGGCGCGGAAGCGAGCCAGAAAGGATTCGGCGACGTAATTCCGGCAATCGTACAGCGCAGATCGGCCATGTTCGGCTCCTTGGGGACTGCTTGTTTTATCTTGGTGTGATACGCGGCTTAAGTGGCTCTGTCCTGTCTTACGCGGCTTTGACTGCCGTGCGGGCGAACTGGGCGTCGATCGCGGCGGCGGCAATCTTGCCGTCCTGCACCGCTTGGACTGTCAGATCGATCCCGCCAGTCGCTGCACAATCGCCACCCGCCCATACGCCTGGCAGCGAGGTTTGTCCGTTTGCATCGACCGCGATGCGGCTGCCGTCCAGCGTCAACAGTTCGCGCTCGATGCCGACCGGCACCAACGTCTGTCCGATTGCCTTGAGCACCATGTCGGCTTCGACCACGAAGCGCTCCTGACTGCCATCGCCTGACGTGCGCTCGAATTCGACGCCCGTCACCACGCCGCCTTCTCCGATCAAACGCACCGGCTTTGCATGCGTGACGAGCGTGACGCCGTTGGTCTGCGCGAAATCACGCTCGGCCCACGTCGCGCTCATCGACTCGACGCCGCGCCGATACACCATCGTCACCGAGGTCGCGCCGAGCTTGTGGCTTTGCACGGCGGCATCCACTGCCGTATTGCCGCCACCGATCACGACAACTCGCCGGCCCACCGGCACCGTTCCGAAGTCGCTCGCCGTGCGCACCTGTTCGATGAAATCCACTGCGTTCATCACGCCGCTCAGGTCCTCGCCTTCCATCGCCAATGCGCGCACGCCTGTGAGACCGATCGCGAGGAAGACCGCATCGTGCTGCTTGCGCAGCGCGTCGAGCTCCACGTCACGTCCAAGCGCGACACCGTTTTCGATCTCAATGCCGCCGATCGAGCACAACCACGCCACTTCACGCTGCGCAAAATCATCGACGGTTTTATAGGCAGCGATGCCGTATTCGTTCAGGCCACCCGCTTTCTCGTGGGCGTCATAGATCGTCACGTTATGGCCGGCCAATGCAAGCCGATGCGCACAGGCAAGTCCGGCCGGTCCCGCACCGACCACTGCAACATGCCGACCCGTTTCAGCCGCGCGCTTGAACAGCACTTCACCGCGCGCCATCGCCCAATCAGTCGCATGACGTTGCAGCGCACCGATCGCCACCGGCTTCGCATCCTGATGGTTGCGTACGCAAGCACCCTCGCAAAGAATCTCGGTCGGGCAAACGCGCGAGCACATGCCGCCCAGCGGATTCGCTGACAGAATGTCGACAGCCGCGCCCTTCAGATTGCCGTTGCTGATCTTGCGAATGAAACTGGGAATGTCGATCTGTGTCGGACACGCGTTCACACACGGCGCGTCGTAACAGTAGTGACAGCGGCTCGCTGCTGCGGCCGCGGCGCTCGCGTCGAGCAACGGTGCGATATCGGAGAACTCGCACGAGAGTTGATCGGCCGATAGGCGCTGAGGCGCAATATCGCCGGTTTGCTTGATGGCCATACACGTTCCTTCTTCGATGTGAGGACGTAGCCGGTCCCGTCGGCTGCGCTGAAGCGGAGCCGGGGCGGCATGTTTTATAGGCACTACGGTGAGGCTAGGGAATAGCTAAAACCCGCCACAACTACCGCTAAAGCGTTATGAAACCGGCTCGCACGCTCGTCCGAGCATGGCGTGCAACAAGACGTTCGCGCCCGCTTCGATCCATTCGAAGGTCGCGTCCTCGATCTCGTTGTGACTGATCCCGTCGACGCACGGGACGAACACCATCGAAGTCGGCGCGACTTGCGACAGATAGCACGCGTCATGTCCCGCACCGGACACCATGTTGCGATGCGGATAGCCGAAGCGTTCGGCCGCGGCGCGCACTGACTTCACGCAGGCTTCGTCGAAAGCGACCGGCGCGTAGTAAAAGATCTGCTCGAGTTCGGTTTCCAGACCGATGGTGCTGGTGATTTTCTTCACGCCCTCACGTAACGCGGCATCCATCTTCGCGAGTACCGCGTCGTCCGGATGACGGAAGTCGACGGTGAAGAACACGCGGCCCGGAATCACATTGCGCGAGTTCGGATAGACCTGCATCATGCCGACCGTCGCGCAGCCGAACGGCGCGTTATCCAGCCCGATGCGATTGACCAGATCGACCACACGCGCGGCCCCGAGCAACGCATCGCGACGGCGCGGCATCGGCGTCGGACCCGCATGCGCCTCCTGCCCCGTCAGCGTGATCTCGTACCAGCGTTGACCTTGCGCATCGGTCACCACGCCAATGGTTTTGTGCTCGGCTTCGAGAATCGGCCCTTGTTCGATGTGCAATTCGAACGCGGCATGCAGGGGACGTCCACCGCAAGGCAGATCGCCCGCATAACCGATACGTTTGAGTTCCTCGCCGATGGTCTTGCCGTCCACATCCTTGCGCGAGAGGCCGTAGTCCAGTGTGAAGACGCCGGCGAACACCCCCGAGGCAACCATGGCGGGCGCAAAGCGCGAGCCCTCCTCGTTGGTCCAGATCACCACTTCAACCGGATGCTCGGTCTCGATGTCGTGATCGTTGAGACTGCGGATCACTTCGAGCCCGCCTAGCACGCCGTAGATACCGTCGAAGCGGCCGCCGGTCGGCTGCGAGTCCGCATGCGAACCGGTCATAACCGGCAACGCATCAGGGTTGCGCCCGGCACGGCGCATGAACACATTGCCCATCTGATCGACACTGACCGTGCAGCCCGCTTCTTTCGCCCAACTGACGATCAGGTCACGCCCCTGTTTGTCGAGGTCGGTCAGCGCCAATCGGCAAACGCCGCCTTTGGGCGTCGCGCCGATCTTCGCCATCGTCATCAGGCTGTCCCACAGCCGCTTGCCGTCGACCTTGATCGACGTAGCGGGTTCTGCGTGCTTCAGCGCTTCGGATACCGCGTTCATTCGTCTCGCTCCTTTCGGTGAACCGACATGAAACTGGTGCATCGGCGGCGGGTTTTGGGGCGCGGCCGCACGGCGGCGGTGCACACTCGATGCCTTTGATCGCCTCTTATACAGAGGGCAAACCCTGGGACATCTCCCGCTCTCTCAATCCTGTCCAGTTGGACAGGTTGTAGACGATTAAGCCCGCCAAATCAACACCTTTCGTACGGTGACAAACATAGCGAGAAGCGTGCCATTGCACTGCAGCACGCATTTTTCGACGGCCTCGAATGCGCGTGTCCATCCGCGCTCAAACGACTAGAATGAAGCGCGACGCGGCACACATGCCGATGAAGGCCAACATGAGAGACGACAACGTGGCTGCCGACATCACGGAAAACGACGAGACACTGGACGAAACTCGCGCGCCTTTGCGGCGGCGCAAGGCGCACATTCGCGAGTCGAATGAAGCGCATTTGCTGGCGTGCGCCGAAGCGGTTTTCGCCGAGCGAGGACTCGATGGAACCAGCACGGCAATGATCGCTGAGCGTGCAGGCTTACCGAAAGCTAACCTGCATTACTACTTCCCGACAAAACTCGCGTTGTACCGGCGCGTGCTGGAAGACCTGTTCGAAGACTGGCATCGCGCGGCGGATACCTTCGAATGCAGTGACGATCCGGTCGAAGCGATTGGCGGATACGTACGCGCGAAAATGGAGTTATCGCGCCGCCGGCCTTTAGGTTCGAAGGTGTGGGCGAGCGAGATCATTCACGGCGCAGAGCATATGGAGGACATTCTCACCGGGCGCGTGAAGCCTTGGCTGGATAGCCGGGTGAAGGTGATCGACGACTGGATTGCGCGCGGGCTGCTGGCGCCGGTGGATGCGCAAACGCTGATGTACATGATCTGGGCAACCACGCAGCATTACGCCGACTTCGACGCGCAGATTCGCGCGCTTAAAGGCAAACGCGCGCTGACGCAGAAGGCGTTTGAGGTGACAACGGAGGAAGTCGTGCAGTTGGTGATTCGTGCGTGTGGTGCCGTGTCGCCGACGCAAGGGAAAGGGTCAGCCGTTCAATGACTACTTCCATCTAGTCATTTTGGAGTACAATAGTGACTATAGGCAAATGACTATAGGAGCTACTGTGCAAGGCAATCTGGTATCGAAGTCTGAATTCAAGGCCAAGGCGCTCGAATTGTTCCGGCAAGTGGAGGCGTCCGGTGAAAGCTTGATTGTCACCGACCACGGCAAGCCAGCGCTTGAAGTCCGGCCCTATCGCGGTGTAGAACGCAGTCCGCTAGACGTGCTACGCGGCTCGGTCGTGCGTTACGACAATCCCACCGCTCCCGTTGGAGAGGATGACTGGGAGGCGACGCAGTGATCGTTCTGGATACCCATACTTTGGTCTGGTGGGTCACCGGCGATCCGACGTTAAGCAAGAAAGCAAAGACTGCCATCGCGCACGAAATGGCCGGCGGGGAAATCGTCGTGTCGGCCATTTCCGCATGGGAAATAGCCATGCTGGTGGAGCGCGAGAGGCTCCTACTCTCGATGGATGTCAGCAGTTGGCTCGCCACCGTCTCGGCAATCGAAGCTGTGCGCTTTATACCTGTCGATGTGGAAATCGCAACGAAGTCCGTCGATCTTCCCGGTGAGTTCCACAGAGACCCAGCCGACAGGATGATCGTCGCGACCGCTCGCAAGTTTGCCGTACCGCTAGTGACAAAAGACGAAAAAATTCGCGCGTATCCACACGTCAAAACGATCTGGTAAAGACCATGAGGCCCGCAGGCATGCGTGCCAATTCATGGCCAGACATCAGTCAATCAATACGTCTCCAGATGCAACCGCCCTTCCCGCTTCAGCTTCATCCATAGCGCTTCCCAGTCGAGCTGGTGCTGTTCGCCGATCTCCTTGAGCGCTTGCAGCACGCCGTCTTCCATCCCTTTCAAGCCGCACACATAGATATGCGTGTTGTCGTCCTTGAGCATCTGTGCGACATCGACCGCACGCTCACGCATCGCGTCCTGCACGTAGCGTTTGGGCTGTCCCGGCGTGCGCGAAAACGCCAGATTCGTGTCGATGAAATCCTTCGGCAGATTCGTCAAAGGACCAAAGTAAGGCAGCTCTTCTTTCGTGCGCGCGCCGAAGAACAACATCAGCTTGCCGGTCGCCCCTTTCAGACGACGCCGCCTACGATATTCGGTCATCGCGCGCATCGGCGCCGAGCCTGTGCCCGTGCAAATCATCAGCAGATGCGAGTTCGGATGGTTCGGCATCAGGAAGGTGCCGCCGAACGGGCCTATTACGCTGACCACGTCGCCCTTCTTCAGATCGCACAGATAATTCGAGCAGACTCCATCGAGCGCGTCGCCGTGCTGCTGGGACACGCGCTTCACGGTGAGAGAAACATTGTTGTAGCCGGGCCGCTCGCCATCGCGCGGACTCGCAATCGAATACTGCCGCGCGTGATGCGTGCGGCCATCTGCGGTCGCGCCCGGTGGCAGGACGCCGATCGACTGGCCCTCAAGCACAGGGAAAGGCATCGAGCCGAAATCGAGCACGATGTGATGGATGTCGCTATCGGTCGAGCCGTCCGTGAGCCGGTAGTTGCCGACCACCGTCGCGGTAGTCGGCGCCTTGTGCGTATAAAGATTCACGTACGGTTTCGCAGCGGACCACGGCGGCACGACCGACCCACGCACGGTATCGACTTCAATACCGCTTGCGTCCGCTGGCGCATCGCCTGAGGCTCCGGCCGCGACCGATTCATCTTCCGCAGCAGGCACCGCCATCGTGTTCTGCTCGGGCAGCACGTCCCATTTGAACTGCTCGCCAATGGAATACGCATCGGCTTTCAGCACAGTGCGCCAGTTATCGATCGAGCCAGTCGGACACGGTGGCACGCACGCCATGCAGCCGTTGCAGACATCCGCCTTGACCACATAATTGTTCTCGTCGTGCGTGATCGCATCGACCGGGCAAGTCTCTTCGCAGGTATTGCAGCGAATGCAGATTTCCGGATCGATCAGATGTTGCCTAAGAACTTCGATCGATACTGGGCCGTTCATGACTTCCTCCACCAGATATTCGTGCGAATACGACGCCGCACGTTTTCAATCGCCGTGCTCAGTTGAAGCGCACGTATTCGAAATCGACCGGCTGACGGTTCACGCCCATTGCCGGCGGCGCAATCCAGTTCGCGAACTTGCCCGGCTCGACGACGCGACCCATCAGCGAGGCGACATACGCACGATCTTCCGGCGAGGCGAGCCACTTTGCTTCATTAGCGGCCCATTCGGTTTCGCTGATCACGCGGCCGTCCGGCGACACACGCGTACCTGCAAACGTGCCGATCTGCCGGTTGAACGCTTTATGCGGCACTGTCATGCGGAAATCGATGCCAGCCTTCTCGAGCACCTTGTTCCAGCGGCCGACACCCGCCACCGAATCTTTAATGTAGTCGTCGCGCAGCACTTCATTCATCGCGTTGAGCATCGGCACTTCGCGCTCGACCAGTTTGCCGTCCTGCACGTCGAGCAGCTTGTAGCTTTGACCGTTCAATTGATGATCGTCGTCGCGCTTGTTCTCTTCATAGCGGCCCTTCAGGCCCGAGCTATAGAACGTGGCCGCATTAGACGAATGATCGGCGCCGAACAGATCGATCGTCACCGAGTAATGAAAGTTCAAGTAGCGCTGGATGGTCGGCAGATCGATCACACCCGCCGCGCGAATCTTCGCGACGTCGTCCGTGCCCAGTTCGTTCATCACTTGCGCCGTGCGCTGGATCACGCGCGACACACCCGATTCGCCGACGAACATGTGATGCGCTTCTTCGGTCAGCATGAACTTGGTGGTGCGCGCCAACGGATCGAAACCCGACTCGGCGAGCGCCGACAACTGGAACTTGCCGTCGCGGTCGGTGAAGTACGTGAACATGTAGAACGCGAGCCAGTCGGGCGTTTTCTCGTTGAAGGCGCCGAGAATGCGCGGATTATCTTCGTCACCAGAACGGCGGCCGAGCAATGCTTCTGCTTCCTCGCGACCATCGCGGCCGAAGTAACGGTGCAGCAGGTACACCATCGCCCACAGGTGGCGGCCTTCTTCCACATTCACCTGAAACAGGTTGCGCAGGTCGTACATCGACGGCGCGGTCAAACCCAGATGCCGTTGCTGCTCGACCGAAGCCGGCTCCGTATCACCTTGCGTGACGATAATTCGGCGCAGATTCGCACGATGCTCGCCAGGCACGTCCTGCCACGCAGCCTCACCCTTGTGCTCGCCGAAATGAATCTTGCGGTCCTGTTCGCCGGGCGTGAGGAAAATGCCCCAGCGATAGTCCGGCATCTTCACGTGATCGAAATGCGCCCAACCGCCCGCGTCGACACTCACCGCCGTGCGCAGATACACGTCATAGCCATGCGAGCCTTCAGGGCCCATATCGCCCCACCATGACAGAAAATTCGGCTGCCATTGCTCCAGCGCGCGTTGCAGTGCACGGTCGTCGGCGAGATTGACGTTGTTCGGAATCTTTTCGCTGTAGTTGATCGTAGACATGGTCGGTTCCTTGGTCGGAATACAGAGCTTGCGGATGAGAGGCGCGTATCAGGCAGGTGGCGTCGGTTGCGGTTACGTCGCGTCGCGTCGCGTCGAAAGAATCAAACGCGCGAGACGTCGAATTGCGCCTTGCTGCCTTTGCCGTACACCTTGAGCGCGCCCTTCTCACCCACTGCGTTCGGCCGGTTAAAGATCCAGTTCTGCCATGCGGTGAGACGCCCGAAAATACGCGTCTCCATCGTTTCCGGGCCGTTGAAGCGCAGATTCGCTTCCAGTCCGGTCAATGCATCCGGCGACATCGCCGCGCGCTCTTCGAGCGCGATACGGATTTCGTCGGCCCAATCGATATCGTCGGGCGACGCGGTCACGAGACCGAGGCGCTCGGCTTCAACAGCCTTGATCGCCTGGCCGATCTTCGAGCGCACCGCGTCGAGCGGCTCGGCTTCTTCATAGAAGCGACGAGCAAGACGTGATTGATGCGTGACCATCGGATAGAGACCGAAGTTGACTTCCGACAGCGTGATCGCCGGTTCTTCGTCTTCGTTGCTCGGTAGTGCCGCCATATAGCTGCGGTCGCAGGCAAACGCGAGTTCCGCGAAGGTGCCTGCAAAGCACGAACCCGGCTCGATCAGCGCGAACAGCGAACGCGACGATACGTCGATACGTGCCAGCGTGCGGCGCAAGAGGCCGATGGTTTCGCGCACGAACCAGTGGTCCTTGTGCTGCATCAGCGTAGCGTCGGTGGCGAGCAGATTACGGGCATCGCCTTCGGTCTTGAAGACCCAGGTGCCGACCTCAAGCTCGTTAGTGCGCATCGAGAGGATCGCATCGTCGAGTTCGCGGGCGAACTGCAATGGCCACCAGCTCGTGCCGGCGGCGACGATCGCGTCGATCTCGGCAGGTTGTCCGGCTTGCGGCGCTTTCGCCGTGAAAGTAGCAATGCGCTTCGCCCGATCGATCGTGACGTCGAGCGTTTTATAAGTCAGGCCGTCTTCGCGGTTGGTGCGTTCGATACGCGTGAGCACCACGCCTTGTGCATCCGACGGGCGATCGCTTTGTTCGGCGAGTTCGAGCGCGCGCGCCTGAATCGTCTGATCGAACTGATTCGGCTTCACGACTTCATCCACGAGACGCCATGCTTTCGCCCGCTCACCGCGAATGCCTTCGACTACAGTACAGAAGATGTCCGCACGATCGTGACGCACCTTGCGTTTGTCGGTAACACGCGTCAGACCGCCTGTACCCGGCAGCACGCCCAGCAACGGCACTTCCGGCAGCGAAACCGACGACGAGCGGTCATCCACGAGATAGATCTCGTCGCAAGCGAGCGCGAGTTCGTATCCGCCACCGGCGCATGCACCGTTCACGGCGGCGAGAAACTTCAGACCTGAATGACGCGATGAATCTTCGAGACCGTTGCGCGTTTCGTTGGTGAATTTGCAGAAGTTGACCTTCCAGGCGTGCGTGGACAAACCCAGCATGAAGATGTTCGCGCCCGAGCAGAACACGCGATCCTTCAAGCTCGTCAGCACCACCGTTTTGACTTCAGGATGCTCGAAGCGGATGCGTTGTATCGCGTCGTGCAGTTCGATGTCGACGCCAAGGTCGTATGAATTCAGCTTCAGCTTGTAGCCGTCCCGGATCCCGCCGTCCTCGGCGATGTCGATGCCAAGGGTTGCGACAGGACCGTTGAAACTCAGCTTCCAGTGCTTGTACTGAGAGGGATCGGTGCGGTAGTCGACCGGCGCGATTGCGGTTTCTGCTGTGGGCATGGGGCGTCTCCTGACTGGACGATGCAAAACTTGTTTTTTGAACAATAGTGCATCGTCATCCCCGAGTAAAGCACTTTAGTGCATGTTTGCTAGTAAACCCTAGCTCGCACTGCATTTCAACTCACCCGTACTTCGTCCGGCGATTCTGCCGCGAGCCTTGCAGCCAGCCGGTCGCGCAGCTGCAAATAGGCGTCGGCCAAGGTTTTTTCGCTGGTGTCGAAGGTCATATCGGCGCGGCCGTATAGTTCGCTACGCCCCGCCAGGATGCGCTTCAGGTCATCCATCGCCTCCTTGTTGCCGGACATCGGCCGCAGGTCGCCTTGCGCGACGACGCGGCGCATATGCTCTTCCGGCGTGGCCTGCAGCCATACGGTAAAGCAGTGCGACAGCAGCGCGTTGAAGGTGCCCGACTCCGACACCAGCCCCCCCGGCGACGCGATCACGGCGCGCTCGTGCTCGCGAATCACCGCCTCCAGCGCGCGGTGTTCATAACGCCGGTAAGCGCTTGCACCGTAAAGCGAATGAATCTCCGACGGCGGACAACCGGCCAGCTGCTCGATCACGCGGGTCAGCTCGACGAACGGCACCTTGCGCTCCTGCGCCAGCATCCGGCCGAAGGTCGACTTGCCGGCCCCGCGCAGGCCGATCAGCGCGATCCGATCCTTGCGATGCGGATCGCGCGGCGCCTGCGCGAACATCTCGGCAAGCGCCACGCGGGCGCGCTGCAGCGCCGCCTGATCGCGCCCTTGCAGCAGTTCGCGGATCAGCAGCCATTCGGCGGAAGCAGTAGTTTCGTCGCCGATCACTTCGGCCAGCGGGCAGTTCAGCGTCGCCGCGATTTGCCGCAACACCAGCACCGATGCGTTGCCCACGCCCGATTCCAGATTCGCCAGATGACGCTCCGACAAGCCGGTTTCAGTCGCCAGCGTCTTGCGTGTCATGCCGCGGCGCGCGCGCAGCAAACGCACGCGATCACCCATCGCGGTTAGAAAAGGATCGCGCTCCGCCCCACGCTCAGCCCCACTGTCGGCACCGCGGCTGGCCCCGGCAGCGCGGCTCGCGTCCTCATCGGCAGGATCGTCCAGCGACGTGGAAGAGTAATTTTGGTTCATGTTTAACTGCCTATTGAATACATTACATGTACTATAGTGCTTGACATGGCATTGGTGAACAGTTAATTTTCGCCAAATATTGATCCAATAACAAACGCTGTCGAGGTTTTTCGGCGGCGTCACGGAGACGGCGCAACGGCACGCATGAATTAAGGTGCGTGCGCGTGCTGATCTGGAGGCTTGCATGTCCCCACATGACTTTCAACGCCTGATTGCGGGCGTGACAGAGCAACTCGCCGGCCGCCCGCTCGACGGCACGCTGACCACGTGGCTCAACGACACCTATCCCGCAAACGGCGCCACCTTCCGCGAACTGGCGGATGCCTGCCGCACCGGCGTGGTCGAAGGCTGGCTGTGCAATCGCGAAGGCGGCGGCATTCGTTATGGCCGGATCTTCAAGGCCTTGCCGGAGACCCACGGCTTTTCCGTCGACGTGGTCGATATGAAGGATATTGCCGGTCCGCATCACGTGCATCCGAACGGCGAAATCGATCTGATCATGCCGCTCACCGAAGGCGCTACCTTCGACGGTCATCCGGCAGGTTGGTGCGTGTACGGTCCCGGCAGCGCGCATCGGCCGACCGTTGCGAATGGGCAGGCGCTGGTGCTGTATCTGCTGCCGCAAGGCGCGATCGAATTCACGCCCACCGCAGCGTAGCGGCACGAGACAAGCTTCACGCAATCAAACAGTAAGCATCGAGCGGATCAAGAGCACATAACCGCCAGACCGCCCCCACCCGATGGAGGAGACATATGGAAGCCCTGCTGGAAACGGCTGCGAGTCGGCCCGCCCCGACTGTCGAACCGCCGCCCGCGCTATTCAATTTCGCGGCCTACCTGTTTGGACTGAATGAAGCGCGCGCCGCCAAGACTGCCTATATCGACGACACCGGCACGACCACCTACGGCGAACTCGAAGAACGGGCCCGGCGCTTCGCAAGCGCACTGCGCACGCTTGGTGTGCATCCGGAAGAACGCGTGCTGCTGGTGATGCTCGACACCATCGAACTGCCAATCGCCTTTCTCGGTGCGCTCTATGCGGGCGTCGTGCCGGTCGTCGCGAACACCTTGCTCACCACGGCCGACTATGTGTACATGCTGACGCACAGCCATGCGCGCGCCGTGATCGCATCCGGCGCATTGCTGCCGAATGTCACGCAGGCGATGGATACGACCGAACACGACGGTTGCCAGTTGATCGTTTCACAGCCGCCTGAAGGCGAGCCTGTAACGGCGCCATTGCTTAAAGATCTGATCGACGCGGCCACACCGGCCACCAAGCCTTCTGCGACAGGTTGCGACGATATCGCGTTCTGGCTGTATTCGTCCGGCTCGACGGGCAAACCGAAAGGCACCGTCCATACGCACGCAAATCTGTACTGGACTGCCGAGTTGTACGCGAAGCCGATTCTTGGCATCGTCGAAAGCGATGTGGTTTTCTCGGCGGCCAAGTTGTTCTTTGCATATGGTTTGGGCAATGGCTTGACGTTCCCGCTTTCGGTTGGCGCCACGGCTGTATTGATGGCCGAGCGTCCCACCGCCGACGCGATTTTCACGCGCCTCGTGCGGTATCGCCCGACCATTTTTTACGGCGTACCGACGCTCTACGCGAGCATGCTCGTCTCGCCCAACCTGCCCGCGCGCGCCGATGTCGCGATGCGCGTGTGCACCTCGGCGGGCGAAGCGCTGCCGCGTGAAATTGGCGAGCGCTTCACCGCGCACTTCGGCTGCGAAATTCTCGACGGCATCGGTTCGACCGAGATGCTGCATATCTTCCTGTCGAATCGCGCGGGCGAAGTCGAGTACGGCACCACGGGCCGGCCCGTTCCCGGCTATGAAGTCGAATTACGCGACGAAGCCGGACATCCGGTGCCCGACGACGAAGTCGGCGATCTGTTTATCAAAGGACCGAGCGCGGCACTCATGTACTGGAGCAATCGCGAGAAGTCGCGCGCCACGTTCCTCGGCGAGTGGATCCGCAGCGGAGATAAGTACCGTCGTCTCGCGAACGGCTGTTACGTGTACGCGGGCCGCAGCGACGACATGCTGAAAGTGAGCGGCCAGTACGTATCGCCCGTCGAAGTGGAGATGGTTCTGGTGCAGCACGACGCGGTGCTGGAAGCCGCGGTGGTCGGTGTCGATCACGGCGGCCTCGTGAAGACCCGCGCGTTCGTGGTGCTGAAGCGTGAATTCACACCGTCTGAGATACTCGCGGATGAGTTGAAGAATTTCGTCAAGGGACGGCTCGCGCCGCACAAGTATCCGCGCGATATCCTCTTCGTCGACGATTTGCCGAAAACCGCTACCGGCAAGATTCAACGCTTCAAACTGCGCGAACAGTCATAAGGTGATCCATGCAGAACCCCGCAACCGCAACCCTTGCTAGCGAATTCGCAGAACTGCCCGCCACGGCATCGCATGGGCCGTTGCGCATCGAATATCGCTGGGTGAATGAAGCGGCGGCCAATGCACCGATCGCCGTCTTCCTGCACGAAGGACTGGGTTCCATCGCGATGTGGCGCGACTGGCCGCAAGCCTTGTGCGAGCGGCTCGGCATGCGTGGTCTCGTTTATTCGCGACCCGGCTATGGGCTATCCACGCCGCGTGCGCACGACGTCAAATGGCCGGTCGATTTCATGACCTCACAAGCGCGCGACATCCTGCCCGCTTTGCTCGATGCGCTCGATATCGGCGCACAGGAACGCAAGCGCATGTGGGTGATCGGCCATAGCGACGGCGGCTCGATCGCGCTGCTCTATGCGGCGCAGCATCCGGATGAATTGGCAGGCGCGATAGCAATCGCGCCGCATGTATTCGTCGAAGACATATCTGTGGAAAGCATCGCGCAAACCAAGCAACTCTACGAGACCACCGATCTGCGCAGCAAGCTAGCCCGCTATCACGCCGACGTCGATTCCGCGTTCTACGGCTGGAACGATATCTGGCTGAATCCGGCGTTCAGGGAATGGCGCATCGTGGATGAACTCGCCGCCATCCGGCAACCTTTACTCGCAGTGCAAGGCCACGACGACAACTACGGCACCATGGCGCAGATCGATACGATCGGCGAGCGCGTGCCGCATGCGCAATTGGTGAAGCTCGATGCTTGCGGACACTCGCCACATCGCGATGCACCGGATGCGTTGAATGACGCGATTGCGGGGTTCGTTGCAAAACAGCGCTAGCCCGAAACGACCGCACCGAAACGCCGTACAACTGCGCCGCCCCCGGCGCAGTTTTTTATGCGACATAAATAGAAAAGCGTGCCACTCGCAAAGCACCTCCACGATCAAGCGCTTTAATCCCCCGCTCTAAAAGATACCGTTGCACAAGCATTCAATATGCTTGTAGACTTCGCCACAACTTCGCTGATTTCCTTAATCACCAGAAACATAAAAAACAACAAATTCGCTTAATGATTTCGCACCGCTTCAATGCAAACGAACAAACTGGCGTTCTTTGATAACACTCGGTCATACGGTCTATTGAGTGCGCTCATCGCGCCGCGCCGGGCGGCTCAGCCAGTTCGTTCCCATTTCAGATTCGCCAAACGCTCTTTCCGCTTTCCGTCTCACCTCCGCATAAGGCCGGTCGAACGACGTGTGTAACCAACCGGTCTTTCTCTCCTTTTGTGTTCTCTCACCTGATAGATCATCGACATGGGCCAGATTATTGTTGTTCTTTTCTTCGCCGCCATTATCGGCGCGGCAGCTGTATTCGCTTCTAAATCGCTGCGCAAAGACCATGAGCCGCAAATGCGCTACGGCGTTATCACATTCGTCCTGGTTGTAGCTGTCGGCATGCTGTTTTCGTGCTTTACGCAGGTCTCGCAATCGCGCATCGGCGTGGTAACAACCTTCGGACATATCGAATCGGACACGCTGTCCGAGGGCCCTCACCTCGTCAGCCCGGTATCGCGCGTGCATGAGGTATTCATTGGACTCGACGTCGCCAAGGTAGAAGGCGCGCAAGCTGCATCGAAAGATCTGCAGTCGGTGCATACCGACCTGACGATGAACTATCGCGTCGATCCCAACAAGGTTCGCGCACTGTTTGCGATGGCGCCGTCGCTCGAATATGAGGCGTCGTATGTGCAGCCTGCGATGTTCGAAGTGTTCAAGGCGGTCGCCGCGCGCTACACCGCGGAAGAACTCGTCACAAAGCGCCAGCAGGTATCGACCGACATCATGAGCGGCTTGATCACCAAGCTCAAAGGCTACGGCTTTCTGATTCAGGACATCAACATCACCAACTTCAAGTTCAGCGCCGCATTCGATCAGGCGATCGAGGCGAAGGTCACCGCCAGCCAGCGCGCCGAACAGGCCGAGCGCGAACTCGCGCGCGTGAAGTTCGAAGCGGATCAGCAGATTGCCAAGGCACGCGGTGAAGCGGAATCGATCGCGATTCAGGCGCAGGCCGTCAAGACCAACGGCGGACAGGAGTATCTGCAGTTGCAGGCGATCAATCGCTGGGACGGCAAGCTGCCGACCTATATGGGCGCCGGTGCGCCGCTGCCTTTTCTGAACATCGAGAAGTAAGGCGCAACGTGGCCGCTGCCCGATGGATGGGCAGCGGCGTTTCTACCTCTCCCCGCTCAAATCACGGTCGAAAGTCCCAACGTCAATACGAGCGCCGTGACCGAAATGATCGTTTCGCAAACGGTCCACGTCTTGAAGGTTTGCGGCACAGTCATCCCGAAGTACTCCTTCACCAGCCAGAACCCGCCGTCGTTCACGTGCGACAGAATCAGCGATCCCGCGCCGGTGGCCAGCACCAGCAACTCGGGCCGCACACCGCCCGCCGTACCCACCGCCGCTGCCGCGATCGGTGCAATGATGCCGGCCGCCGTTGCCATTGCCACAGTCGCCGAACCCGTCGCCACACGAATCAACGCCGCCACCAGCCACGCGAGAATCAGCAGCGGCACATGCGCGCCCGTCGCGACATCGACGATCGCCTTCGACGCGCCGCTATCGATCAGGATGCGCCCGAAGCCCGCGCCCGCTCCCACCACCAGCGTGATACTTGCCGTCGGCGCCAGACACTCGTTGGTGAACTTGAGGATCTGCTCGCGATTAAAGCCACGCGACTTGCCGAACGTGTAGAAGCTCAACAGCACGGCCAGCAACAGAGCCATGTCAGGATGGCCGATCAGACGCAGCGCGTTGTTCATCGACGATTTGGCCGGCACAATCAAATCCGCCCAACTGCCGACCAGCATCAACAACACCGGCAACAGCACCGTCAACAACGTAATGCCGAAGCCCGGCAGTTCCTGATGCGAGCGCTTCGCGTCCTGTTCGATGAACTGCTGCGCCATCGGGTTAAAGCCGTCGAGCACGACAAAGCGCGCGATCAGCTTCGAGAACAGCGGGCCGGCCACAGCCGCGGTCGGAATGCCGACAATCAGCGCGTAGAAAATCGTGTGACCGATATCCGCGTTGTAGGCCGTGACCGCGAGCAACGCAGCCGGGTGCGGCGGAATCAGACCGTGCACGACGGACAAACCCGCCACCATCGGAATGCCGACGCGAATCATCGACGTACCGGTCCGCTGAGCGACGTTGAATGCAATCGGAATCAGCAGCACGAAACCGACTTCAAAAAACACCGGCAGGCCGACGAGGAACGCGATGCACATCATCGCCCAATGCACGTTCTTCGGCCCAAACAGGTCGATCAGCGTACGCGCGATACGTTCCGCACCGCCCGATTCGGCCATCATCTTGCCGAGCATCGTACCGAGCCCAACCACGATGGCAATATGGCCAAGCGTTCCGCCCACGCCGGTTTCGAACGACTTGAGAATCGATGTCGCCGGCATACCGACGGCAAGTGCCAACGCCACCGACACCATCATCAACGTGATGAACGGATTCATCTTGAAGCGCGCGATCAACACGACCAGCGCGATGATGGCAATCAATGCATAGACGAGTAACAGACTTCCTTGAACGGTCGCCATAGGTGCTCCTGAAGAGAAAGAGCCGCGCCGCAGCTTCCGTTAGCCGGAATGTTGTATGCGCAGCGGCGCGGGCGACAGACTTAGAACTTGTGACGGATGCCGGCGACGGTCACGAACTGGCCGTTGTTGCTCGACGGATTCGAAATGCCTTCGACCCATGCGTGCGAACCGGACGCGCGTTGGTAGATGCCGTTCAGGTAGAGGTCCGTGGTCTTCGACAGAAAGTACTCGCCGCCCACGCTCAGCTGGTTGTAGTGAGCGTTGGTTGCCGTAGTGCCGCTGGTGTTCTGCGTCGTGTAGATGTAGCCGAGCGCGAGCAAGGTAGCCGGCGTGAACTGATACTTCAGGCTGGCTTCGTAGTTGGCGAAACGCAGGCTGCCGCCGCTCAACAACTGGAACTGCGAGTTCGTGTACAGCAGCGCGACGGTTGCCGGGCCGAACACGTACGAACCGCCCGCGCCCCACACCTGGTTGCGCTTCACGCCGCTGATGATCGACGAACTGGTGCTGTAGTAGTTGTCAGACGGCGCCGCACCCGCGGTGCTGGTAGCCGGCTGATTGACCAGCGAGTATGCCGCGTCCAGGTGCAGCGGACCGTTCACGTAATCGGCGCCGACGCTCCATGCGCGATTGTTGGCGAACTCACCCGCCGTGTTCGAGAACGCGTACATTGCGTTCGCGGTGAAACCCGCATAGGTCGGCGTGGTGTACTTGACCGCATTGTTGGTGCGGTACGTGTTGTTGATATCGTCGTTGTCGTAGATCGCGTTGCCATACTGGCTCATCGCGCCGACGCCATTGATCTGCATGTTCGACAGATAGTCCTGCACGCTGTTGTACTGACGGCCGAGCGTGATCGTACCGGCCTTGCTGTTGGAGAGCGCCACCCATGCGCTACGGCCAAAGATGCGGCCGCCCTGACCGGCTGCGCCACTCTCCAGGCTGAAGCCGTTTTCGAGCTTGAACAGAACCTTGTTGCCGCCGCCCAGATCTTCGCTGCCGAGCAGGCCCCAACGCGAGCCCTGCACATTACCCTGCGTCGCCTGATAAGCCTTCTCACCCTTCTGATTATTGGTGAAGGTAAAGCCGGCATCGACAATGCCGTACAGCGTCACGCTGCTTTGTGCGTGGGCGGCCTGCGCGGCGAGTCCGGCGGCAGCGAAAGCGATGGCCGTACGAAGAATCTGCTTGTGCATCATGGTTTCCTCAAGTCGAAAGAAAAGCGAACGCCGGTCACACAATGGTGTTCCGGCGATATGAGTAGTACTAAGCGGGCAAGTCAAAGCGGCACCGGAATTAAATCCGGCGCTACGGTCAAACAACGGTCATCGATCAATCGATATGAACCGGGAGAGAATCAACCCGGCCAATTACGGCGCGCCGCAATGCGGCGCGCGTCGCGCTGGTAAAACGGCGTAACCACGGGTTCGGGCGACTGTCGTGCGCGCTCGAGCTCGGCAGTCAGCCGCGCCAGTACGGTCTGCTCTTCGCCCGGGTGCAGATTGCACGGGTCGATGAAAAAGAAATGCAGTTCCGCTTCATGATCACGCACGATCACCGGCGCCTCGCCTTCGGACGGCCGCGCGAGCGCATCGGCGAGATCCCATGCAGTGATACGGGCCTGCCGGGGATCGATATGCAGTTTCAGACGATCGAGCGGATTGCCGGTCGGGTCGGCGTCGATCTCAGCCCAGACGCCGTCGCAACGATTCAAGGTCTCGCGCCACAGCGTGAGATAGCCGCGTTCGCGAGCGCGAACCGCGACATGGTCGCGCTGCTGCCATTGTTCGAGCGCGGTAATCGCGCCCACAATGCCTTCCTTGCCGACTTTCATGCCGCGGCCAATGCCGCCGTTCTGGAAATACGCGGCACGTACCAGCGTTTTCTTGCCCGCGACGATGCCGGCAGTCAGTCCGCCAAGAAATTTGTGCGCCGAATAAAGCGCAAAATCAGCGCCGGCTTCGATAAAGCGTTTGAGGTCGTATTCGGAAGCCGCGTCGACGATCACAGGCACACCCTTCGCGTGCGCAACCGCAATGAATTCTTCGAGCGGGATCATGCCGAATTGCACCGTATGATGCGAAACCACGTAAAGCGCCGCAGCCGTGCGTTCGGTGATGCCGGTATTCAACTGGTAGCCGTGCGCTTCGGTTGCCGCGCCCACCGGCACGACGCGCGCGCCGGACAAACGGATCGCCTGGTCCACCGGTGCGCCATAATTGACGAGGTGACCGGTTTGAATCACGACTTCGTTGCGCTGCAGGGCGCTCGTATCGGGCAGCCGTTCGATCAGGCCGTGGTCGTCGCCCGTCATGGTGGCAGCGATGCACAGCGTGATCGCCGCCGAGCACGACGCGGTGATATACCCGGCTTCGCTGCCGCACGCCTCGGCAATCGCCGCTGAGGCTCTGCGTTGCAGATCGTCGATCTCGACGAATTGCGGCAGCACCTGCGCCACCGCGTCGATTACCGGCGCGCTGACAATGGACGCGCCCAGACTCGTCATCGTGCCTGAAGCATTGATGACAGGGCGTAAGCCAAAGCGAGAGCGAATGTCCATGAAGCGCCTCCGACCGGGTATTTCTTAATTATGGAATATATGTTGTAATTGCGGATCAGTCTAGCATACAATCACCCTGCGTCAACTGGACAAAAACATCTCGCGTCAGAGGAGCACGATGGCTCGCACGTCCCGACCTTCCGCGTCCGAAGCAGTACCCGCGGCGGCTTCAGCCAGCACCGAAGCACAGGCTGAAGCTGCCGCGCCGCGCACGCGCACCAGCGCGATCGAGCGCGCCGTGCAGATTCTCGACGCACTCCAGCAGGCAAACCGCCCGGCCACCGCGTATGAAGTCGCGCGCATGGTCGGCGCGCCGCTGTCCACCGTGTATTCGATCATCAACGATCTGGTCGAGAAGAACCTGTTGGCGCGGCGCATGGACGGCACGATCTGGCTCGGCTCGCGTCTGTACGGTTACGGTTTGACGTACGCCAGCTCGCTCGACTACCTCGCGGTCGCTCATGAAGAAATGCAGCGGCTCTCCGCCGAAGTCGAAGAAACCGTGCAGGTCTGCGGACTCGAAGACGGCATGATGGTCGTCCAGCAAATGGCCGAAGGGCCGGGCCACTTCCGTGTGACCTCGCGAGTGGGCAGCCGCGTGCCGCTCAATTGGACCGCGTCGGGACGCTTGCTCGTCGGGCACCTGCCGGATGCCGAACGGGTCGCGTTTTTTGCGCAGCACGCGCAAAGCTCGCCTACCGGTCGCGCGGAAACCCGGCCGCAAGTGCTCGCGCAGATTGCCCGCGAGGCGCTGGAGGCGCGGCTGTCGATTCAGATCGGCGAATCGGATGCGTCCGTGGCGTGTCTCGCGGCGCCCGTGCTCGACAACACCGGCGCGTGCGTTTTCACGATTTCGATCGTGATGCCCGAGGCGAAAGCCGAGCTTGGCACCGAACGGTTCGCGCAAGCCGTCCAGGCGGTGGCCGCCCGGATCGAAGCACGTCTCGGCTGGCGGCATCGCGAGCAGGACCCGGCGGCGTAAGGCCGCCCCGGGCCCGAAGCACGAAGAAGCATTAAAGAAGCATTAACTCCAAACCCGCACGCAACGCTGACTCCTTAAAGACCGCTCACCATCACTTCCCCACCGATGAACTGCTACGACCGGCTGCACACGCGCGGCCTCAAGCTCCCGCAAGTGCCGACGCCGATCGGCAATTTCACGCACTGCACGCGCGAGGGCAATCTGCTGTTCCTATCCGGCCAGGGTCCGCTCGACGAATCCGGCTCGCTGATGACCGGCAAGGTCGGCGCCACCGTCAGTGCGGACGAAGCGTACCGGCACGCTCAGATGGTCGGCCTGAATCTGCTTGCCGTGCTGCATAACGAACTGGGCGATTTACGGCGCGTGAAGCAGGTCGTCAAGCTGCTTGGCATGGTCAACGCGGCGCCGGATTTCACCGAGCATCCGCGCGTGATCAACGGCTGCTCGGATCTGTTCGTCGATGTATTCGGCGATGCCGGTCGGCATTCCCGCTCGGCGGTCGGCGTGGGCTCCCTGCCGGGCAATATTACCGTCGAGATCGAGGCGATCGTCGCGATCCAGGATTGACCGACGCCCAATTCTCAACAAATACCCAAATTTCCACATCTTCACAAAAGTTACACAGGTAAGCGACTATTCTTGCGCATCGCTGACCTGGGCGCGTGGATGCCCTGGCGCATCCTCCCCGTGCCGGAGACATTGCCATGTCTGTTGTGTCGAAGCCGTCCATTGCCTTCTATCGCAAACGTTTGGCGGGCGCACTGGCCGCCGTGTCGCTCTGCATGCTGCTCGGCGCTTGCGGCAACGACGATCCCGCACCGGACACGGGCACCACCAGTTCTACCGACGGCGCCGGCGATAACGGCGGCGCTTCACAGGTTCTGTCAGCGAATCCTTCTTCCGCTTCACCCGCGTTACCCGCAGTCACGATTCAAACCCCAGCACTGCCCGCATCAAGCGCCGACGCGGCGCTGTCCGCTGCCGCTTCGACGCCGCTCGCTACACCCGTCATCCACACCGTAGATTGAGTTCCGCGCCCCATGCGGCGCGTGGCTCACACGCCGCATGGCTCGTTCCTCTTATGAAGATCGAAAGCCAAAACCATGACTTCAAAAAATCGCCGTGATTTTCTGCGCTCCGCCGCGCACGCCGCCGGTTCCGCCACCGCGTTGAGCATGTTGCCGCTGGGCATTCGCAACGCCCTCGCGATTCCCGCCAACAACAAGACCGGCACGATCCGCGACGTCGAGCATATCGTCGTGCTGATGCAGGAAAACCGCTCGTTCGACCACTACTTCGGCACGCTCAAGGGCGTACGCGGTTTCGGCGACACGCGCGCAATCAACCTGCCCAACGGCAAGCCGGTGTGGTACCAGCCGCTTGCCGCGGACGTCGGCTATGTGTTGCCGTTCCGCCCGACGGCACCGAATCTCGGTCTGCAATTCCTGCAGGACCTCGCACACGACTGGACCAGCACGCACGCTGCATGGAACGGTGGCCGCTACGATCAATGGGTGCCGTCCAAGGGCACCACGACGATGGCCTACCTCACGCGCGACGACATTCCGTTTCACTATCAACTCGCCGACGCCTTCACGATCTGCGACGCGTACCACTGCTCGCTGATGGGCCCGACCGACCCGAACCGTTACTACATGTGGAGCGGCTGGGTCGGCAACGACGGCAACGGTGGCGGCCCGGTGATCGACAACTCGGAACTCGGCTACGGCTGGTCCACATATCCGGAAGTGCTGCAGAACGCCGGCATCACCTGGAAGATCTATCAGGACATGGGTACAGGACTCAACGCCAGCGGCTCGTGGGGCTGGACGCAGAATCCGTACATCGGCAACTACGGCGATAACTCGCTGCTCTACTTCAATCAGTACCGCAACGCGCAACCGGGCAACCCGCTGTACGACAATGCCCGTACCGGTACGAACGTGGCGAATGGCGACGGCTACTTCGACATCCTCAAGCGCGACGTGCAGAACAACGCGCTGCCGCAAGTCTCGTGGATCGTCGCGCCGGAAGCGTATTCCGAGCACCCGAACTGGCCGTCGAACTACGGTGCGTGGTATGTCGATCAGGTTCTGCAGATTCTCACGTCGAATCCTGAGGTGTGGAGCAAGACGGTACTGCTGATCAATTACGACGAAAACGACGGCTTCTTCGATCATATGGCGCCGCCGTTCGCGCCGGCATCGAGCGCAAACGGTTTGTCGACCGTCGACACCAGCAATGAAAACTATGCGGGCAGCGGCAACACGCCGGCGGGTCCGTACGGACTCGGACCGCGTGTGCCGATGCTGGTGGTCTCGCCGTGGTCGAAAGGCGGCTACGTGTGCTCGGAACTGTTCGACCATACGTCGGTGATCCGCTTTATCGAAAAGCGCTTCGGCCAGCAGCACAATCTCGGCGAATCGAACATCACACCGTGGCGTCGTGCAGTGTGCGGCGATCTGATGTCGGCGTTCAACTTCAGCACCCCGAACGACGCGTTCCCGACTCTGCCGAGCACGGCCGGCTATGTGCCGCCCGATCAGAATCGTCATCCGGACTATGTACCGCTGCCGCCGCTCGTACAAGCCGTGCCGAAGCAGGAACCCGGCGTGCGCCCGGCGCGCGCGCTGCCGTACGAACTGTTCGTACGCGTGCACGGTGAAGGCGCGGAGAACAAGCTGACGATGCGTTTCGTCAATTCGGGCCGCGCGGGCGCCGTGTTTCTCGTCTATGCAGCCAATGGTCTCGCTGCGCCGCTGACCTACACGGTTGAAGCCGGCAAGCGGTTGCAGGATCAACTGCCGTTGAATATCGACGGCACGTACGATTACACGGTGTACGGCCCGAACGGTTTTCTGCGCCGCTTCGCGGGCAAGCCGGTCGCAAGAAGCTGGTGGCACGGCTCCGACATTGCACGGCCGGAAGTCGCCGAAGGCTACGACGTCGCCAACGGCAATCTGCAATTGCGACTGGAAAATGTGGGCAGCGCGCGCTGCCAGTTCACCATCGTCAATGCCTATGACGCGCACAACGTGGTCAAGCATTCGGTGCGCGGCGGCGATACTGAACAGCTGTACCTCGATCTGCGTAACGCATACGGCTGGTACGACCTTGTGATCACCGTCGACACGGATCCGTCGTTCGCACGACGCTTCGCCGGACACGTGGAAACCGGCCGGAGCAGCATGAGCGATCCGGCACTGGGGAGCTAAGCTTCAGTTCGGTTTCGATTCAGTCCGTACGAAAAGAAGCGGCCGCTGCGATAAAAAGCAGCGGCCGCTTTTTTGTCTTCGCGTCTTGATGTGTAAGCCTTAATCTCAAGCCGCCACAGCCGACCTCACCGACTCACGCTCGCGCATTTTCTCTCGAATCGCCTGTACGACGAACTCCGCGTCGCGCGCGACGCCCGAGAAGCGCCCCGATCCCCATGTATGCAGCCACGGCAAACCGACGAAATACAAACCGTCGATCGGCGTAATGCCACGGGTATGCGCTGGATAACCACGACCATTGAACACCGGCGCGTCGAGCCAGCTAAAGTCGGGAGTAAAACCGATGCACCAGATAATTGCCGAAATGCCGCTAGTGTGGAGATCAAGTGTCGTACGTTCTTCGGCTGGTCTCCAGACGGGTTCGTAGACTTCACCCACCGGTGCGTCGATGCCATGCTTTTCAATGAAACCATCGATGCTCGCGTTGATCCGGTTGTACGTGTCGTCCGCGGCGTCGAGATTGGTCGCGAGCGTCGGTGCGAAATGGAGGTGCCCGTCGCGCAGGTCGTCGAGCCTGCCGTATAGCTCCATGCCTTCAGCGGCGAACTTGCGCAGATCGATGTCGCGGCCGCCGTCGCGGCCGGTCACATAGTGATTGGTGTTGTCGCGCACGCCTTCGCGCAACGGATGTTTTTCGACCGGCATGTCGTAGTACTGCATGTCGGCGAGCCAATCGACTACGTCACGCCCCCGATAAAAGCGCGCACAGCGTGGCGCCTCGCCAACCGCGAGCACCACTTTGCGTCCAGCCAGATGCAAGTCTTCTGCGATCTGCGCGCCGGATTGCCCCGTGCCGACCACCATGACCGCGCCTTCGGGCAAGGTCTCTGGATTCCGATACGCTGACGATTGCAACTGCACGATGCTTGCGGGCAAGCGCTCGGCGAGACGCGGCACGATCGGCGTGTGATAGCCACCCGAGGCGACCACGACCTGATCCGCTGTGAAATCGCCTTGCGTGGTCACGATCGCATAGACGCCGTCGTCGCGCTGCTTCACGCGTTTGACTTCCGCGTGCTCGATCACCGGTGCTTCGACGTGCGCGATGAAACCGTCGAGATAGCCGATGATCTCGTCCTTCTTCATGAACCCGTGCGGATCGTCTCCCAGGTAGGGGTAACCGGGCAACGCACACTGCCAGTTCGGCGTCACGAGACAGAACGCGTCCCAGCGTTGCTGCCGCCACGTATGCGTCACCGTGTTCTTTTCCACAACCAGATGGTCGATGCCGGCCTGCTTGAGGTAATAGCTGACCGACAGGCCTGCCTGCCCGCCACCGATGACGAGCACGCTGTAATGCCCGTCAGCGCGCCCAGGATGGGTTGGATTCGACATGATGCGTCCTCTGCAAAAATAAGCGCCTAGCTGAATTCGATAACCTTGACGGTCGCTTCGGGTCGATCGCGAAAACGCTCGGCTTCGCGTTCGATCTGCGCGAGCTGATCCATCGCCGCCGAGCAGGCAAAGCCGTACTTCTCACGCACGCGCTCCGAAGCGATACCTAACGCCTGCCGTGAACGTTCGACGAAATCGTCCAACGCATAGGCCTCGCCAGGTTTGAAGAAATCACCAATGACGAGCGATGGCGAATAACAATTGGCTTCATCGCCATCGGGCCACTGAATCCGAAAGTGCATGACAGGCATCGCAAATCCTCAATCGATCAATGAATAGCTAACGCGCGCGCTGCCAGCAATTGGCGGTATACGTCGACGTGACGCCGCGCGCTTGCGGCCCAACTAAAGCGTGCGAGTAACCTGGGCACGGCCTGCTCGAAATCAATACGACTACCGCTGCCGCTGAGAGCACGTAGCAACGCCGCCGCTATCGACTCGACATCGGTCGGATTCGCCCAGTAACACGTGGAGTCGTCGAGATACTCGGTGAACGGCGCGATTGCCGAGGCAACCACCGGCGTGCCACTAGCAAGCGCCTCCAGCACCACCAGACCGAAGCCCTCGCGCAACGACACCATCGACAACACGTCTGCGCTGCGAAAGAGTGCGGGCATGGCGGCGTCTTCGAGCGGCCCGGTCACGACCACGCTTTCGCCCGGGCCAATTGACAGCCCCAACTCCGCAGCTCGCTTAATCACGCCACGGGCGTAGACGTCGTGGTCGAGCAGGCTCGCGCCGCCGGCAATCACAAGTTGCGCGCCCGGCAACGTGCGCAGCACCAACGCAAATGCTTCCAGCAGCGCGAGGGTGTTCTTGCGCGCTTCGATACCGCCCACTGAAAGTACGATCGGGCCACTATCAATACCCAAGCGCCGCGTGATCTGCGCGTCGTGCTCGTCTTGGTCAGGCGTGAAGCGCGCGATGTCGACACCGTTCGGCACCGTCAGCGCCGCAATACCGAGTGTCGAACGCATCTCTCGCGTCCATGTATCGCTGACACACAACACTTGCTCCGCATCCTCGTACGCCCGCCGCTGCCATGCAGCAAGACGGGGATCGTCGAAATGATCCAGGTGATGAACGGTGCGCATGAAACCACGAATGAGTCCTTGCGCTCTCAGTTCCGCGAGTGCGTTGCCGCTGATACTGTCCTGCGCGTGCAAGACATCAAACGACCACGCGTCGTGTTCCATCAAGGTCTGCTTGAATGCATGGATACGCGCCTCCACCATGGCAACCGTGCTGGTCTGCGATAGCGTGATCGGCGCATAGACCACGCGGCATGGCGGCAGGCGAAACAGCGTCTCGCCCGGCGCAGCCGGCGCAAACACGGTCACCTCATGACCGGGCGCGGTCAACGCGGTCGCCAGTTCAAGCGTATGCACAACCCCGCCACGCGGATTGACAGAATGCGTCAGCAACGCGATACGCAACGGGTTCATCGCAAACCGTCCTTCGCGATCATGAACGGCTCGCGATTAAAATCCCACAACACCGCCGGCTCATCGTGGTGACGCAAAACCACCTCACACGTCGCATCGACCGAACCGATCACCGCGCAAGCGAGCGAACGCGAATCGAACTGCGCCTGCACTGCGTCCACCTGCTCTTCCCGAACCGATAGCAGATAGCCGAAGCTCGGAAATGCGGTGACCCAACGCTCCAAGGGGACGTCCGCAGGCTTCGGAATACGCTCAAGATCGATCCGTGCACCCACTCTCGAGCACTCGAGCAGCATCAGCGCCGTGCCGAGTGTGCCGGCCATACTGATGTCCTTCGCCGCGTCGCATAAGCCACTTTCCGCTAACTGCGCAAGCAGCTCGAGATCCGCTCTCAAACGTTCAGGCGGCGCACCCACCGACGCATTCCAGAACGGATACGGTTCCTCGAAGTGCCCGCGCAGATCGACGGCCATCATCAAGCGGTCACCAGGCTTCGCATTGAAGCTCGACAAGAGCGCTTTCGCGCGCCCCGCGATCGAGACCGCCAGTTGCGCCGCGTCGCTGCGCGTATTCGTATGACCGCCGACTATCGGTACGCCATAAGCAACAGAAGCCGCCGCCATGCCGGCAAGCACCTCCTCAGCGGCGTCAATGCCCCGACTCCATAGCGCATCGACCACCGCCAGCGGCCGTCCGCCCATCGCGTAGATATCGCTGATGTTGACCATCACGCTGCTGTAGCCGGCGAACCACGGCATAGCGCTCACGAAATCGCTGACCATGCCTTCGATCGCGAACAACAGGTAGCCATCGCCATCGGCAATGGCCGCGCAATCGTCGCCAAGTGCAACAGCCTGAGCGAGGTCCTGCGTGCCGCCAGGCAAACGCCGGGCGAGTGAGCCGATCACGTCGACGATATCTGTCTTGTGCCGAAACCCGCGACTCTCGCGCAGGCTGGCGACGAGATCGCCCACGCTTGTCATGCCGCGCTCCGTGCGGACGCTGCGCTATGCGGTTGAGTATGAGTCACGAAGCCGCTATACGGCGTCACGCACGGCGGATACCAATCGAGTTGCGCCTGCATCAGATGATGCGGCCGGCCCAACAACATTTCCTCTGCAAGCACGTCCCAATGCATCGCGCAAAAGAGCGGCACGTTCTGGCTCTGCACGTGGGCGAGAAAAGTCTCGCAGCCGAGCGCATGGGCGCTGCTCACCGCGAGGCGAATCAGCGTCGCACCGATTTTTCCATGGCGGCGAAACGCAGCATGTACGGCAAGACGTGAACCGAACCACACGTTGCCCTCATCGCGATGAATCCGCACCGTGCCGACCACCTGCTCCGGCATGCCGGCGACACAGCTCACTGCCACCAGTTGCTGCGCGTGCGTGTCGATATCGTCGCGATCATCGCCAACAAAAATGCCCTGCTCGATGCAGAACACCGCGCGCCGCAACTTGTACGCTTCCTCGGCCTCCCAATCCAGCGTCGTCCACTTGATGCGGAATTCGCTCGGCGCATAGGGTGCGAAACCCACGTCGCCTTCCAGTGCCTCGCCTGCGATCGCCTCACCGAACATGATCACTCCTCGTACGACGACAACGACGAACACGCGCCGCATTTTCCGCAGCCGGCTTTGATATCGCTTGAGCGCATCGCGGCCACGTTTAGCATTGCGCCGAGCGGTTGCAGAACGGACTTCATGAATTCAGGCGTGGGTGCGGGATGATCTTCGAGCGGCGTCCCACTGATCGGCACGAACGGCACCACGAACGGATAGACACCAAGCTCGATCAACTCGCGCGACATGGACAGAATGGCCTCCGCGCTATCACCAAGACCGGCGAGTATGTACGTACTCACCTGACCGCGTCCGAACACAGCAACTGCCGCCTTGAACGCTTCCATGTAGCGCGCCAGCGGCACGCTCGCCTTGCCCGGCATGATGCGTTCGCGCAACGCGGGCGTCACCACTTCGAGATGCATGCCGAGCGTATCGATGCCACTCGCTTTCATACGCGCGAACCAACGGTCGTCGTCGGGTGGTTCGCATTGCGCCTGGATCGGCAGATCGACGGCCGCTTTGATAGCGAAGGCGCTTTCGCACAGAATCTGCGCGCCGCGATCGGACGTGGGCGGCGTGCCGGTGGTCAGCACCATATGCTTGACGCCGTCGAGCAATACGGCCGCGCGCGCCACTTCAGCCAATTGCTCCGGCGTCTTGCGCGCAATCGTGCGGCCTGCTGCGAGCGATTGTCCAATCGCGCAGAACTTGCAGCTCTTGCGGCGGCTCTCATAGCGAATGCAGGTCTGCAGCACCGTCGTGGCCAGCACGTCCGCACTATGCAGCGCGGCAATGTGCGAGTAAGGCACGCCGTCGAGCGTCTGCATGCCGTAAAAGCGCGGCGCTTTGGGAAAGCTGATATTGGCAATCGGGATCGTGCCGCGCAGCAAGGCGCTCGAGCCGTTTGCGTCCGGCGTCTGTGCGACGAACGGCGAGTGCCAGGCGGTGCTCGTATGCACCGGCACCATGATCGTCACGCCGTCCACCGTCACCGCCTTGTGGTCCGAAGGTCCCGCGCCGCCGCGCCTGCTCGCGGCGCCCGCATCCGGAGACACGAGCCGCAAACCGGCCGACTGCAATTCAGTCATCAATTGCCGGCTCGCTGCCGACAGTGTCTCGCTGGAGTTCATCACGCCATCCCTCGTTTGAATTAAAACCCGTGCCCGAAGCACTGGACCAGGCCGGCATCGGCGCGACGGTTTCCGCCGGCCGCCGGTTGATCGCAAGACTCAGCAATTCCGGCCGCGCGTAGTGACCGACCGAATCCATCATGCGTTTGCGCTTGGTGATCAAGGCCATGTCAAGATCGGCGATCACCATGCCTTCGCCTTCACGCAGCGGCTGCGCCAGATGCTGTCCTTCCGGCGACACGATCGCGGTGTTGCAGCCGCCACGCAGCGCCTTCTGCAAATTCGTATCGGGTGTGACCGAGGCAATCTGCGCTTCGCTCAGCCAGCCCGTTGCATTGACCACGAAACAGCCCGACTCCAGTGCGTGATGCCGGATCGTCACTTCGATCTGATCGGCGAAGATCGGTCCTACCAGTGAGCCGGGAAACTGGCTGCAATGAATCTCCTCGTGCTGCGTCATCAACGCATAGCGCGCGAGCGGGTTGTAATGCTCCCAGCACGCGAGCGCGCCGACACGCGCCACCGCCGTTTGCGCGACCTTCAGGCCGGCCGCATCGCCCTGCCCCCAGATCATCCGTTCATGAAACGTCGGCGTGATCTTGCGACGTTTGAGCACCAGTTGACCGTCCACGTCGAAGATCAACTGCGTGTTGTAGAGGCTGCCGTGATCGCGCTCATTGACGCCGAGCACCACCACCATCCGATGCAAACGCGCCTGCTCGGCCACCGCTTGCGTCACCGGGCCCGGCACGATCACGGCTTCCTCGTAGAGCTTCATGTGATCGGCGCCGGAAGCAACCGGTGGACGCACGAATGAAAAGTACGGGTAGTACGGCACGAAGGTTTCGGGGAATACGATCAGTTGCACGCCTTCGCGCGCCGCTCTCTCGATGGCCTCGCATACCTTCTCGAGGGTGCCGCCGCTGCGCTCGAAATCCGGTGCGATCTGGACCGCGGCGGCACGCACGATGCGTTGGTCGGACATAGTGGTCACCCGCCTCTCGTCAAACCGTCCACGTGTGGATGATCAGTGCGTTGTCCTTGCGATGAAGCAACTGGATATCGAGCACGTCGAGCGGACTGATCGGGCGGATACCTTCGATCAGCGACGCTTCGCCGTGCCCGTACAAGGCTTGCAGCGCGAAGCGGCAGGCGTACACCTTACCGCCCTCTTCCATGAACTTCATCAGTTGCTTGTTGAAGTTCAGGTGGCCGGGGAACGCTTCGTCGCCGAGCGTTGGAAAGCCGCGTTGCAGACCGAGCGTGACGCCCGGCCCGTAAAGGAGCACCGACGTCTCGAAGCCTTTGCGTTGCAAGCGCGTGGCTTGCAACAGATTGACAAAGCCGATCGACCCCTCGAACGCGACCGTATGAAACGTGACGAGTGCCTTCTCGCCTGGTTCGGCCTTCACGTCTTCGAAGACTTTCTCTTCGTAGTCGACAAGGTAATCGCCTTTCTGATGCAGCGGTTTATTGACGGCTGGCATGACACTCTCCGATCAGGGTTGCTAAGTAAAAGATGGCGCGCTCAATCCGTGCGCGCTTCTCTCAATGCAACGGCCGTGCCATTGATCGGTCATGCCAATGCGATCAATCAGCAATCAATTCCGCCTCAATTCGACATGCGACTCGAAAAATTTTTAGGCGTGAAGCTTGCATATAGCCGGGACGTCGCGGGCAGGAGCCCTCGACCCCGCGATATCGCACCAGCCAAGTGCGATTTGCCTGCCGGGACGAGTCAGCGTGGTGCACTCATTCACCACAGACGATCAATCCGATCATTGATCGCATCCGGATGCGATCAATGATCTCCACCCCCCAGCCGAAGGCTACAAATGAGCAGCCCGACACATCACTGGATCAAACGCCTCGCCGACACCCGCAAGCCGGCCTACCTCGCGATTCCCGATCTGATCGAAGAAGATCTGGCCACCGGCCGCCTGCGTCCACGCGACCGCTTGCCGGGGCTGCGCGATCTGGCCGAGGAACTCGCGCTGAACTACACGACCGTGGCGCGCGCGTATGCGGAAGCGCGCAAGCGCGGCCTGCTGGATTCGCGCGCGGGCAGCGGCACCTTCGTGCGTGGTCGAACCGCCACCTTGCCGCTCGCCGGCGGCAGCAGCATCGAGATGTCGATGAATACGCCACCCGAGCCGCCCGATTTCGCGGCCCGTTTGCGCGATTCGGCAGCGCGCCTGATGAGCGGCAGCGATCCGTATCAGTTGCTGCGCTATCAGGACTTCGGCGGCTCGGCTGCCGACAAGGATGCGGGCGCAGAATGGCTGAAGCGGCGCGTGCCGCATTGCGACGCGCAGAACGTACTGGTGTGCCCCGGCATTCATAGCGCGCTGGTGGCGCTCGTCTCGCAGTTGGCGCGGCCCGGCGGCACGATCTGTCTCGACACGCTGGCTTACCCCGGCATCAAGGCCATTGCCGCCCAACTCGGCGTGCGTCTGCAGGCCCTGCCGCGCGACGACGAAGGCCCACTCGCACACGCCTTCGAAGCGCTCTGCAAGACCGACAAGCCGAGCGCGCTCTATTGCAATCCGACGCTGCAGAATCCGAGCACACTCACGCTCACGCACAAACGGCGCGAGGCGCTCGCCGACGTCGCGTTGCGCTACAGCGTTCCGATCATCGAAGACGATGCGTATGCGATGCTGCCGCAGAGTGCGCCCGATGCACTCGCGAGCTTCGCTCCCGAACTGACCTACTACGTAACGGGTTTATCGAAGAGTCTCGGCGCCGGTCTGCGAGTGGCGCATCTGCACGCACCGACTGCCAGGCAAACGCAGCGTCTCGCCGGCGCATTGCGCGCGACAACGGTGATGGCGAGTCCGTTCACCGTCACGCTCGCAACACAATGGATCGTCGACGGCACCGCGCTCGATATGCTCAACGCGATCCGCAACGAATCGCGCGCACGCCAGGCGATTGCATCGCGCATGCTCGAAGCGTGGCCTTACGAAGCGCACGCGGATGGCTTTCATTTGTGGTTGCCGGTGCCAGCCGAAAGCGGCTGGAGTGCTTCCGAACTCGCATTGCAACTGCGCAACCAGGGCATCGCTGCCGTTGCAGGAGCGGCGTTTTCCACTGACGGCAATCCGCCGAACGCAATGCGTGTGTGCCTCGGTGGTTCAAAGACGCGCGACGAATGCGAAGAGGCACTGCGCATCGTGGGCGAGACACTCGACCATCCGCATCATCTGCATTCTCCGGTGATGTGAAACCATCTGTGCGCATCGGTATATAGCGTCATCTCCGGCGTTATCGTCATACGAATACAGCGCCTGCAACTCACTGCCAGGGCGCTGTTTCGGCATCCATTGAAAACCCCGCAGCGCGCGAAAAAGTGTGTAGCATCGCGCCGCGCCGCCACGAGCGGCGTTGCCGGCCGCCGTCAGAAACTGAAAGCATTACCTGCTCAAGTCCCCACTGCCGGCGCCGTATACCGCGTATGAGGCCCCCGCCTCACCGACTACGGTTCACTGCTTACTCCGAAAGACTCCCAACATGTTCTCCTCCATTCGCGCGCGCATCGTCGCCCTGTGCGTCGCCATCGTTGTGGTCGCGCTCGCTGCTAACGCGGTTCTCAACTATGTCGTCGCCAACTCATACAACGCCGATGCGATCGAAAGCAGTTTGAACGCTGTCGAAAGCGGTCATGCAGACGGTATCGAAGATTGGATCGCCTCCAATAGTCAGATGATCAACTCGCTGCAGGACGCAGTGCTGCAACCCGATCCATCCGCCGCGTTGAAGCAGATCGCCGCAGCCGGCAAGTTCACCAACGTGTACGTCGGCTACGCGGACAAGACCGCGAAGTTTTCGGACCCGACCGGCATTCCGCCCGACTACGATCCGACCGGCCGTCCCTGGTACAAGCAGGCCACCGCAGCGGGCAAGCCGGTAGTAACGCCGCCCTATGTGGACGTGGGCACGGGCAAGCTGGTGGTCGCATTCGCCGCGCCCGTGGTGCGCGACGGCGTGGTGAAAGGCGTGGTGTCCGGAGACGTCGCGATGGACAGCGTGATTGCCAACGTCAAAGCGATTCATCCGACGCCCGCGAGCTTCGGCATGTTGATCGACGCGAGCGGCCATATCGTCGCGCATCCGGATGCCAAGCTGACCTTGAAGCCGGTATCGGACCTCGCCCCCGCACTGACTAGCGACAAGGTGACTGCGCTTTTCAGCGCCGAGCACCCTGTCGAAGTCGACGTGAACGGCAGCACGAAGCTGCTGCGCGCCGAGGCCATTCCCGGCACCGACTGGTACGCGGTCGTCGCACTCGACAAATCGGAAGCGACGGCGGGCATGCGATCGCTGTTGACTGCTTCGGTGATTGCCTTAATCGTGATCGCCGCGATCGCCGCCGCCATCGTGGCCGCGGTCACCGCTGTATCGTTCCAGCGCCTGTCGAAAGTACGCGATGCGATGGACGCGATCGGCTCGGGCGAAGGCGATCTGACACAACGTCTGCCAGCGGTCGGCAACGACGAAGTCGCGCAGATCGCGCGCTCGTTCAACACCTTCATCGACAAACTCAGCCACGTGATGCGCCAGATTCGCGATGCCAGCGAATCGGTGCGCGTGGCCGCCAATGAAATCGCCGCCGGCAACGTCGATCTGTCGGGCCGCACCGAATCAGCGGCAGCCAGCCTGCAACAGACGGCGGCGTCGATGGAAGAAATCACCTCGACGGTTACGCAATCGGCGAGCGCCGCGAAGCAGGCCGACAATACGGCCGTGTCCGCGTCGCAGGTCGCCTCGCGCGGCGGCGTAGTGATCTCCGAAGTGATTACGACGATGGGCGAGATCGAACATGCGTCGGTGAAGATCTCGGACATCATCGGCGTAATCGACGGCATCGCATTCCAGACCAACATTCTCGCGTTGAACGCAGCGGTGGAGGCCGCACGCGCCGGCGAACAGGGCCGCGGTTTCGCGGTGGTCGCCGGCGAAGTGCGCAGCCTCGCGCAACGCAGTGCGCAGGCCGCGAAGGAGATCAAGGGGCTGATCGAAGCAACCGTGGCGAGCGTGACCTCCGGGTCGGGCCAGGTGCGCCAGGCCGGCGAGACGATGACAGAGATCGTCAGCAACGTCGCCAACGTGACCACCATCATTTCCGAAATCACCCAGGCGGCCAACGAGCAAACGCGCGGCATTCAGGAAGTAAACCGCGCAGTCAGCCAACTCGATGAAATGGTTCAGCAGAACGCCGCGCTGGTGGAGGAATCCACAGCGGCCGCTGCCGCCTTGCAAAGCCAGGCCGTGAGTCTTGCCGGTGCCGTGACGCAATTCAAGCTGGACTAAGATCCACCAAAGGAAATCGCAGTGACGTTCTATAGAAATCTGAAGATCGCCGTCAAGTTGGCGCTGCTCGGCGCGGTGCTGCTCGCCGCGACCATGGTGGTGGGCCTGGAAGGATGGCATGCGCTGTCAAATACCCATGCACTCCAAATCCAGTCCGCGCAAACGCTCAGCCAATACGCGCAAGCCGCCGACACGGCGCGCGTCGCACAGGTCGAATTCAAGAAACAGGTGCAGGAATGGAAAGACCTGTTGCTGCGCGGCGCGGATCCGGCTGCGTTCGCCAAGTACCGTGACGCCTTCAGCAAGGAAAGCGGCACGACACACGCCGCGCTGTTGCGTCTGAAGGATCAACTGAGTGCATTGGGTGCCAACGTTGACGGCGTCGACAAGGCGCTCGCCACGCACGCCTCGTTGCAGGACAGTTACCTCGACGCGCTCAAGCACTACGACGCGGCCGATCCGAATACGGCGCACATCGTCGACGGACTGGTCAAAGGCATCGACCGCGCGCCGACCGCCGCTATCGACGACATCGTCGCCCTGGTGATGCAGCAGGCGCAAGACTCCAGCGTGCGCACGGGCGATGCCGCGGAACATGCGTACACGCTCGCCTGCGTGCTGCTGTTGTCGGTCGTGATCTGCTCGCTCGGCGTGGGCACCTTCGCGGTCTGGTTCCTGAGCCGTAGCATCACGGTGCCGGTCAGGCAAGCGGTAGGCGTCGCGCAAGCGGTTGCGGCAGGCGATCTGCGTGCCGATGTCGCCGTGGTGAGTCGAGACGAAACCGGTCAGCTGCTAATCGCGCTCAACGAAATGAATCAACGCCTGCGGCACATCGTCAGCGAGATTCGTGAAGGCGCACACACGATATCCTCGGCGACGCAGGAGATCGCCGCGGGTAACCTCGACCTGTCGGCGCGCACGGAGCAGCAGGCCGCCTCGCTCGAGGAAACCGCCGCGTCGATGCAGCATTTCACCGACTCGGTTCAGCGCAACGCCAGCAACGCACGCGAGGCCACCACGCTCGCTCAAACCGCAGCGCAAGCGGCACGCGACGGCGGTGTGGTGATGACCGATGCCGTGCGCACCATGGGCCAGATCGATGCGGCGTCCAAGCGCATCGTCGATATCATCGCGGTGGTTGAAGCGATCGCTGCGCAGACCAATATTCTGGCGCTTAACGCGGCGGTTGAAGCGGCGCGGGCCGGCACGCAGGGACGCGGTTTCGCGGTGGTCGCGAGTGAAGTGCGCAGTCTCGCTCAACGCTCGGCCGATGCCGCGCGTGAGATCAAGGCGCTGATTCGTGAGTCGGTTGCTACGATCGACGCCGGCACGCAGTTGATCAATCACGCAAGCAATACGATGGACGGCGTGGTGCAAAGCGCGGGCAGCGTGACGCGCATCGTCGAGGCGATCGCGACGGCCAGCGTCGATCAGGCGGCGGGTATTGCGGAGGTGAACGATGCGGTCACGCAGATGGATCAGGTGACGCAGAGTAATGCGGCTTTGGTGGAGCAGGCGGCTGCGGCGGCCGATGCGGTGCAGAGTAAGGCTTCAGGGCTGGTGCAAAGTGTGAGTTTCTTTCGGATTGGTGCTGTAGCTTCTTAATCAAGACTCAAAGTCGAGGCCGCCGAGTAAGACCGTTGGCTCGGCCTGGGTGTGCGAGACGAAATCCAGTTCGCGGACGTGGCGCCAGGCTTCGAGCTTACGGGGTAAAGCGGCCAGGTAGCCGGCGAAGCGGGCTGGGCCTTCTGGGCCCATCAGGCGTTCTATCTCGTCGCTGTCCCAGGTTAGGTATAGGTTCAACGGGTGTGCGTAATGGCGGAGGTCTTCGATCGGGGTCGCGTGGATTCGCACTCGGGTGGGGTGGCCGTGGCCGCCGTAGGGGAGGACTTCCGTGTGCACGGTTGTCGCAAAACAGGCGGCGATTGCTTCCGCGATGCGAGGGGCGAATTGTTCGTCGAAACGGGTTGCACTCTCTGGACGCATCTATGTCTCCGATGTTCTGTGCGATGAACGGAGCATCGTAGCATGTGAGACGGCCGCGATCGCCGAGGCGATGGGTGTCAAAGAATCGACCGTTGAAACTTACGCCAAGCGCGCTTTCGCGAAGCTTGGCGTGAATTCGCGCCGCGGGTTGTTGTCGCTGGTGCATGGGCAAGAGGCGACCAAGGCGGCGTAATCAGATCGGGCGCTGCGTTTCACGTTCGGGCAAGCGACCCACCACGGCCTCGCCCTCCTCCGCGGCAACCGTGCCGGACGTGACAACCGGTCTCGCCAACGCCGCCTTCAGCTTGTCGCGATCCAGTTCCTTCTCCCATGCCGCAATCACGATCGACGCCACGCCGTTGCCCATCGTATTGGTTAGCGCGCGGCACTCGGACATGAAACGGTCGATGCCGAGAATCAGCACCATCGCCGTCACCGGCACGGTCGGTACGACCGAAAGACTCGCCGCCAACGTGATAAAGCCTGCCCCTGTAACACCGGTTGAACCCTTCGAGGTCAGCATCGTCACCGCCAGCAACGTGATCTCCTGGGCAATCGTCAAATGGGTATTGGTGGCCTGGGCGAGAAAAAGCACCGCGAGCGTCATGTAGATATTGGTGCCGTCGAGATTGAACGAGTAACCCGTCGGCACAACCAGCCCGACAATCCCGCGCGAGCACCCGAGCCGTTCGAGCTTCTCCATCAACTGCGGCAACGCTGCTTCCGATGTCGACGTGCCGAGCACGATCAGCAGTTCGTCCTTGATGTACACGACGAAGCGCCACAAGCTGAAACCGCATGCCCGCGCAATCAGGCCGAGCCCGCACGAGACGAACAGGAATGCGGTCAGATAGAACGTGCCGATCAGTTTCATCATCGGCAGCAAGGAGACGATGCCATATTTGCCGATCGTGAACGCGATGGCGCCGAACGCGCCGATTGGTGCGAGGCTCGTAATCATGCGCACAATACGGAAGAAAGTTTTCGACAGCAGTTCGATCAAACCGATAACGGGTTTCGCGGGTTCGCCCGTCACCGCGAGCGCGGTGCCGAACAACATGGCGATCAGCAGCACCGGCAGAATATCGCCCTGGGTGAACGCGCCGACGAATGTCTCCGGAATGATATGCATGAAGAAACCCGCGAGCCCTTCGCCGTGCGCGGCTTGTGCGGCGTAACTGGATATCGCGCTCGCATCGAGGGTAGCGGGATCGACGTTAAAGCCCACACCGGGTTTCAAAACGTGCGCGGCCAGCAAACCGATGGCGAGCGCGAGTGTCGACACCACTTCGAAATACAGCAGCGCTTTGCCACCCACGCGGCCGACCTTGCGCATGTCGTGCATGCTGGCGATGCCGGTCACGACCGTGCAGAAGATCACCGGGCTGATGATCATGCGCACGAGTTTGATGAAGGCGTCGCCGAGCGGTTTCATCGCCACCGCATTCGCCGGCAAGAAGTGGCCGACGATCACACCGATAACGATCGCAACGATCACCTGCACGTACAGCACCTTATAAGGCGGTTTGCGCTTCATGTCTCCTCCGTTTTTTAAAGGCAAAGCGCGTCCCTTCCCTTCTGCCGGGGAATCGGTCACACGCGTTTCGGTTGAATGGCGGCGCAAGGGCCGCCAGGGGATTTACAGCACGGCGGCCCAAGGATGCCGTTTGAAATGGATCCGCTCGAACGCTTCAATAGCGGGGAGTGAAGCGAGCGTGAGATCGATGATGTCCATGCCTTCAATCACCATCTGTTTGTGACGCGCGCCGAGCGGGAACGTGAACACGCGGCCACTGGCGGCCGTCACCGTTTGCTGCTCGATGTCGATATGCATTCGTGCAGCCGGATGTGTCACTGCGTCCTGCATTAGAACATCGACTGCTTCGCGATCCAGTTGCACCAGCAACAAGCGGTTATTCATCGCGTTCGAATAGAAGATCTCCGCGAAACTCGGCGCGATCACGGCTTCGAAACCGAATTGCTGAAGCCCCCACACAGCATGCTCACGACTCGAGCCGCAGCCGAAATTCGAGCCGCCGATCAGGATGCGTGCGCCGCGATACGCCGTCTGATTCAACACGCAATCCGGGCGCGGCTCGCCTGCTGCGTCGAAACGCAGGTCATACAGCAAGCCCTCCCTCAACCCGGCCTTGTCAATGATGCGAAGAAACTGCTTCGGCATGATCTGATCGGTGTCGAGGTTTTCGATCGGCAATGGCGTGGCATTCCCGTCGATTTCGGTGAGTCTCGTTAGCATGATTGCGTCTCCAGGGTGCGGACGTCGGTGATGCGCCCGGTTAGCGCGGCGGCTGCGGCCATCGCGGGACTCATCAGATGGGTGCGGCCGCCGCGTCCCTGACGTCCTTCGAAGTTGCGGTTGGTCGTGGATGCGCAGCGTTCGCCTACCGCGAGAAAATCGTCGTTCATCGCGAGACACATCGAACAGCCCGGCTCTCGCCATTCGAAGCCGGCATCGCGCAGCAGGGTCGCTATGCCCTCGGCTTCGGCCTGGCGGCGCACGCTGCCCGAGCCCGGTACGACCATCGCGCGCACCCCTTGCGCGACGTGGCGCCCTCGCACAATCGCAGCGACCACGCGCAGATCTTCGATACGTCCATTGGTGCACGAACCGATGAACACGCGATCGATCGGCGTGCCTGCAATCGGTTGGTCTGCATCGAGCCCGATATAGTCGAGCGCGCGCCGCAGTGCGGCAGCGGCCTCAGGCGTCTTTTGCGCGGCCGCACTGGGAATGCGCTGATCGACCGCAATCGCCTGATCGGGGCTCGTGCCCCACGTGACGAACGGCGCGATATCGTGTGCGTCGAAATGGTGTTCCGTATCGAAACTCGCGCCGACATCCGATTTCAGTTCGCGCCAGTCGTTCATGGCAGCAGCCCACTGGGCATCGTCCAGTGATGTTGCGTGCGCGCGGACATAGTCGAACGTGGTCGCATCGGGTGCGATCAACGCCGCTCGCGCGCCGGCTTCGACAGTCATGTTGCATAAGGTCATGCGCGCTTCCGCAGACAGCGAGGCGGTCGTAGACCCTGCGAACTCCACCGCGTAACCGCGCGCACCCTGTGCGCCAATGCGGCTGATGATCCACAAAATCACATCCTTCGACGACGTGCCGTAAGGCAACGTCCCGTCGATCGTGATACGCATGGTTTGCGCAACGCGATAGACCAGCGTTTGCGTGGCAAGCACGTGCTCGACCTCCGAGGTGCCGATGCCGAAGCCCAACGCGCCGAGCGCGCCGTACGTAGTCGTGTGACTATCGCCGCATAGCACGACCATGCCTGGGCGAATCAAACCGCGTTCTGGCGCGACGATATGTTCGATGCCTTGCAGGGGATCGTTCGCCGCATGCAGTTCGATACCGGCCTGATCGCAGTTGCGTGCGAGGTTGTTCGCCTGCAACAGCGAAGCGGCATCGCGAATCACGCGCGGCGATTCCGCATGCGTGGGAATGATGTGGCTGACCACCGCCAACTGCTGCCGCGGACGACGCACGGGCCGCACTTTCGCAGCGAGCGCGCTGAACGCCTGCGGGCTAGTGTATTCGTTCATCAGATGCAGATCGACATACAGCAGCACGTTTTGCACATCGATACGCGTGACGACGTGCGAATCGACGAGCTTCTGGTAAAGGGTTCGTTTTGACATGATGGGTCGACCAGCGACTAGGACTGCAAGAACGGCAGGACGCGTTCGAGCAACAACTCGGGCGCTTCCTCGGGAATGTAGTGGCCGCACGGCAAGGCCTCGCCGCTCACGTGCGCCGACCACTGACGCCATTCGGCAAGCGGCTCGAAACATTGCTCGATGACACCCTGTGCGCCCCACAACGCCAGAAAATCGCACTCGATCTTCTGTCCTTCCGCGAGCGACGCACGGTCGTGATCGAGGTCGATCGTGATGCTCGCGCGGTAATCTTCACAGATGCCGTGCGCGGCGGCTGGGTCCGACAGACAGCGCAAATACTCGGCGTAGGCGGCATCGGTGAACGGCGTCAGCCCGGCGCTGCGTGCACCTATGGTCTGCTTCAGATAGAGATCGGGATCGGCGCGAATCAGCGTTTCGGGAAACGGCGCGGGACGCACGAGAAAAAACCAGTGCCAGTAAGCGCGCGCAAACGCGAACGACGTTTGCTCATACATCGCGAGTGTCGGTGCGACGTCCAGCGTGACCAGCTTCGTCACGGCTTGCGGATGATCGAGCGCCATGCGCGCAGCAACGCGTCCACCCCGGTCGTGACCGACCACGGCAAATTGTGTGAAGCCATGGGCGCGCATCAACGACACCTGATCTGCGGCCATGCGGCGTTTCGAATAGTTGCTATGGTCGGGCTCGCCTTGCGGTTTGCCGCTGTCGCCGTAGCCGCGCAGGTCCGCGGCAATGACCGTGAAGTGTTGGGCCAGCGTGGGCGCAACCTTATGCCAGATCGCGTGGGTCTGCGGATGGCCGTGCAGCAGCAGTAAGGCCGGGCCGTTGCCGCCGCGGATTGCGTGGATCTGGGTGCCGTCGACGTGGATCGACGCGTCGGTGAAACCTGTAAACATCGTTGCCTCCCGTATCTGAAAGCAGTCTAGTTGAAGCCTGCGGCGACGGGGTTTCCAGTGAGGCAATCCGAAATTAACTTTCAGGAACGAATCGACGGGCGGCTTTCGCCTTGCGACGCGGAGTCAGGGTCGCCAGGGCGGCCGTGGACGAAACTCCCGTTGCAGATGTTGCAGAAAGGTCTTGATTCGTGCCGGCATGCCCGTCCTTTGGTGAACAAGCGCGATGACGTCAGCATCCGGTAACTTCCAGCCTGGCAGCAGCCGGATCAGCGAGCCATTTTGTAGTTCCTCCGCTACGTCCCATTCCGACCGAAGCATCACCCCTCGCCCTTCGCGAGCCCACTGGTGAATCACATCGCCGTCGTTCGAACTCAGGCCAGAGGAAACACGAACGCCCCGTGAAGTACGCCCCTTCGAAAAATGCCACAACGTCACGTCCTCGTTGTTTTGACGAAGGGCGATGCAGGGAACGTTCGCGAGGTCTTCGGGGTTGACGGGGGAACCGTATCTTTTCAGAAAAGCGGGGGACGCGCAGACGTAGCGAGCGTTCGGCGCAATCACGTACCTGACAAGGTTCGAAGGGCCCAACTCGCCGATATGAACGACGATGTCATAGCGGTCGTATTCTTCAATGAGCGGGCGGTCGGACAATGTCAAGGAGACGTCCACATCCGGGTGAGCGTCCTTGAACGCAGATGCGATGCGGGCGACGTATCGACGCCCGAAACCAAGTGGCGCGTTGACTTTCAAGCTACCGACCAATTGCCCTCTTCGTCTACCCAACTCTGCGAGCAACGAATCAAAGTCACGAAGAAGCTCTGCGCCTTTGGAACAGAGCAGTTCGCCCTCTTCCGTGAAGCGCAATTGTCTCGTCGAGCGGTTCAGCAAATGGACGTCAAGCTTCGTCTCGATCTGCTGCAATCTCTTCGTGACCGCCGACGGCGTGACGCCCAACTTGCGAGCTGCGCCCGCAAGGCTGCCAGCTTCGCGAATGCTGAGCAGGAATCTTATGTCGACGGCATCATTCATGAAGAAACGAGCTTACTGCTTCTCGGTTTTATGAGGCGGGGTGGTAGTCAACACGGAGCGTATCGCGGCCGTCTTGTGAGATGCATTGTAGCAGCGGCGAAATGCGCCTCACGGACATCATCACAAGTCCAGACGCAACCGTGGCCCAACCTCTACAAAACCCGCGGACAGATAGAACGCAAGCGTCCGGGCCCACCGTGGCTGATCAGGCGCGCCGACGTCGAGTCGCTTCCATCCTCGTTCCTTGCCGAACTTCGTAGCCTCGCGGACCAGCGCTGCAGCTACTCCACCCGACCGGTATTCCGGCCGAACGTATAGCTCCGTGATCTGTCCGAAAGCTCCTCCCGCATATATCGCCACGCCTTCTGTCATGAGAATTACGCCTACCGGACTCTCGCCTTCGAGCGCCACATATCCGAAGCACCGACTCGTTTGGCTCAGAACAGCTTCGGCGATAGACACTCGGTCCGCAGGTTCAAGTTCGCCATTGAGAAGCTCCGTCAGAAGCTCATCCACAAGGTGCGCAACGAAATATGCATCGGTCGGTGCAACAGGACGGATATGCGTCATGGTGATCCCCCTTTACTATCTCGCGCGGTGCGGTCAAAAAGCTGTTGGCCTGACACTCATCCACGGCAATGCCTCATATAATGGCAACACGTAGTCATCTTTGAACTGTTCCTTCACTGAAGGCGCCATGCCAAAATCTCAGAACCAGCCGCCCGCTGGAGAATCTCCGGACATTGAGGTAGCAGAGAAGCAGATCGACCCAGCAGTAGAAAAAGTGTCCCGTGCTTTGTCTGCGCAGATTCATGCCTTTCGAACGTCAGCAGGAATCGCTTCAGGCACGCTCGCGAAAATGGCCGGCATTTCGCATTCGATGCTCTCGAGAATCGAAAAAGGAACGGCGACGCCATCGATAGAAACGCTCACGCGGCTTGCGAATGCTTTGGGCAAACCGGTGTCGCGTTTTTTCGTCGACCAGAGCGAACGCCACGACTGCTCGTTCGTACCCGCTGGACAAGGCGTGACTGTCGACCGCGAAGGTTCGTCGTACGGCCACATCTATCGGCTCGTTGGCCACGTATTGTCAGGCAACCTTTCCGTGGAACCGTATGTCGTTACGCTCGACGAAAAGTCCCAACCCTGGTCAACCCACCAGACAACTGGAATCCAGTTCCTTCACGTGCTTGAAGGCAAGATGAAATACCGGTACGCCAATCGGCTCTACGATCTGAAACCCGGTGATAGTTTGCTGTTCGACCCGAATGCGGCGCATGGTCCGGAAGACATCGAGAGCGTGCCGGTCAAATTTCTCGCCGTATTCTTCAACATCCGGGAATACAGCTAGAAAATTGAGGCCACCGCTCCTGCACTGGCCTCTCGCACATGTCGGTTTACCGCTGTGACCGCTGCAGTTCTGCGAATTGCTTTGCTACGACGCTCTCCCGACTGGCGACAATCTCTCCTGCCCCAACACGCTCCCGGCCGTACACAATCCACGCGTCATCGGGCGAACCGATCGTTGCATCCACCCGCAGCTTCTCCGGTTGCGAATCAAAATAGTATCGATAGACAAGCGCGGAATCGCACTCTCCTTTCATCAGTCGCTCGAAGGCCACTGGAATTGAGACCGCCGGAATCAGTTTCGAATACGAACTGAGGTCGGCGTATTCATCCGTTGCAGGGGAAACCAGCGAGATTGTTTCCGGCTTGCTCACCTCTTTACGTGTGAGAATCGCCAATGTCTGACTCGGCGAGATGAAGGTGTCGACAACGAATCGCTCGCGGAAGTTACTGCCCATCACGCGTGGGGTATCTGGATGAACCGCGCACTGAACGAGATAGTCGATTTCGTCCGAGTCAAACGCAGCCAGGGCATCGTCGAAATTACCGAAGAGTTTGACTTCAGCCTCAAGCCCGTGGAATTCAATGTAACGACGAGTCACGTACTCGTGGTTCGTCCCGGATGGGCCGAGCGTGCCAAACCTGATTGTGGCCATGCTTTACTCCTGAAAATTCGCGCGCATCTTCAACGTGGCGCATTCATTTTTGAATCATCTGACTGAGGAAGCGCTTCGCGCGCTCAGTCTTCGGTGCGTCGAAGAAATCGGCGGGCTCGCTGTCTTCCACAATTTCGCCCTGGTCCATGAACAGAATGCGATCGGCCACCGCCCTTGCAAATCCCATTTCGTGCGTGACGCAAAGCATCGTCATGCCGTCTTGCGCGAGCAGCGTGAGCGTATCGAGCACCTCTCTGACCATCTCCGGGTCAAGTGCCGACGTCGGTTCGTCGAGAAGCATGATGGTGGGCGACATGCAAAGCGCTCTCGCGATAGCAACCCGCTGCTGCTGACCACCGGAAAGCTGCGCGGGGTATTTCGTGGCGTGGCTCGCAACGCGAACACGTTCAAGCATTTCGAGCGCCCGTGCTTCAGCCTCCTTCCGCTTCAGACCGCGAACGCGCATCGGAGCCAGTGTGCAGTTTTCCAGCACCGTCATGTGCGGGAACAGATTGAAATGCTGAAACACCATGCCAACGTCGGCACGCACCATGCGCACGTGTTTCGCATCGTCGGTGAGCTCGATTCCGTCGACGTGAACATCTCCCGAATCATGCTTCTCAAGTCGATTCACGCAGCGAATCAGGGTCGATTTTCCAGAACCGGACGGCCCGCACAGAACAATCTTTTCACCTCGTCGGACACGCAGCGAAATTGAGTTGAGTACATTGAACGCGCCGAAACTCTTTGAGAGTCCCTTGATCGATATCGCGAGTTCGTTGTTCGGTACCGTGTTCATAGCGGAAATCCTGTGCATTTCGTGCAGCTCAGCTATCGAGCCGCGTAGGTGTCTGGGCGTGGAATGCCCGAGCTGCCGGGCTCTCCTTCCAGGCTACAACCTGGCCATCGGACAATCGCTCACGGCCATAGACAATCCACGGATCGTCAACGGTACCGATTCGCTCGTCGATTCTGAACCGCGTGGGGTTTTCGATTGCAAGAGACGAGTACGTCAGACCACTTTCGTATTTGCCCGAGAGAAGTCCATCCGCAACCGACGCCGTCGACGTCTCCGGAATGAGCGTCAGTCCATCTGTATTGACATAGTCACGCGTGGCCGGTTGAAGTGCGAGCGTTCGTGGTGTACCGATGTCAACTCGGGTCACTACCGCCATGTCTTTGCTGGAAGAGACGAAGGCATCGATGACGAACAATTGCTTGCGGTACTTCGCGACGATGTCGGCCGTCGAAGGATGCACTGCAACCTGAACGATATAGTCGGCCTCGCCGTCGATCACCATGCGCGCTGCCTCGTCGAAGCTCAACACCAGAGCCATCGATGCTTTTTCTTCCAGACCATGATGTTGAATGTATCGAGCAGTCACAAACTCGTGATTGCTACCACTGGGCCCAAGTGTCAGAAACCGAAGCAATTTGTCTTTCTCCATTAACTTTGCGTAGGGGACTCGGGAACATGAGTCCACCTGTAAAAATGCGCTACGAAATCACTAGGCTATGTGCGTGTCGCCAGAATCTGAAGACTTCAGCATTGCGGGTTGCTTAGGTTTCCGGGGATTGGCGACGTTGGTGTCCTTGCCTGTTCTGCGTGCGATGTTCGTCTCGAGGATCCGGAACGCATGCGACAGAAAGAACGTCATCGCGAGATAAATCAATCCCGCTCCGACGAAAATCTCATAGGGCGCATAGGTCTCACTCACCAATAGCTTCGACGTTCCCGTCAATTCCATGATGGTCACCGTCGATGCCAGCGACGTCGCCTTCAGGTTCAGAATCGTTTCGTTGGCGTACGCGGGGATTGCAATGCGAATGGCGATCGGCGCTTTAACGCGGCTGAGTATCGAGACTCGACTCAGCCCGAGCGCCTGGGCAGCTTCCACGATCCCTTTGGGCACGGCAGACAGCGCCCCCATCAGAATGCGTGCCGTGTACGCGCCCGAATTCAACCCCAGCGCAATGACGGCGCAGGTGAACGGGTCACGCAGAAGCGGCCAGAACACGGAGTGTCGAATGAAAGAGAACTGTCCAAATCCATAGTAGAGAAAGAACAGTTGCACGAGCGCCGGCGTGCCGCGAAATGCGCCGATATAAAACTTGACGCAAGCGCTCAGAACCTTCGACGAACTCAATCCCACGAGCGCTGTGGGCACACCCACAATGAGACCCACAACCACGATGCAGACAAACAACTCAAGCGTGACAGGCAACGCAGCAAGCAGACGCGGAAGACTCGAAATGAGCAATGAGAAATCAAACATGGCTCACCTCGCCAATGCGGTCGACGTCTTGCGTCGAACCGTACTAAAGACATTTGTCAGGACGAAGCTGAGAACAAAGTACAGCACGCCGGCAACAAGGTAAAAGAAGAATGGGCGATTGGTTGCTTCAACGGCGAAGCCTGTTCGTCGCATCAAGTCTTCCAGGCCAACCAAGGAAACCAGCGCCGTTTCTTTCAGGAGTACGGTCAGTTGATTCCCGAAAGCCGGGACTGCAAGGCGCCATGCCTGGGGTGCGATAACGTGGACAAAGCTCCCCGTGCCCGTCAGTCCCAGCGCTGCGGCAGCTTCAAACTGCCCGCGCGGAACTTCCAGAATCGCACCCCGGAAGATCTCCGTCGCATAGGCACCAAACACCAGTCCGAGCGACACCGCACCCGCACCGAACGCATTGATTTCAATGGATCGGCCGAGGACATGAGAAAGGGTTGCGCTGCCGCCGTAGTACACCAGGAAGATAACCAGCAGGTCCGGAACACCTCGTATCGTGGTTGTGTAGGCCCCGGCGAAATGACTGAGAATCCGCATGGGAGACAACTTGGCAGCGGCCATCAGGATTCCGATGACCGAGCCGATCGCTGTGGCCGCGAGTGCGACCAGCAACGTCGTCACGGCCCCGAGCAGGATGAGCCCGCCATAACCATTCAGAGTGAAATCGACCATGCTGGCTCCCGCTTTACATCAGAGAGAAAGGGAAATACTTCTTTCTGATCTGATCGTAGGTGCCGTTCGCCATGATTGCGGCCAACGCAGCGTTAATCCGATTACAGAGCTCGGCGTTGTCGAGACGAACGGCAATTGCGTTTCCGTCTCCGAGTACGCCGCCTTTGAATTCGGGTCCGACGAACGCAAAGTCTTTCGAGTCAGGCCGTTTGAAGAAGTCGGAGTAGAACGTCGCCTTGTTGCCGATGATGAGGTCGACACGACCTGCAACGAGGTCCAACTCCGGCTGACGCGTATCGTCATACAGAACGAGTGACGCCGTCTTGTCGTAACCGTTAGCGACCAGCCACTGGTGCTGCGAGGCGCCGCGTTGAACGCCGATGCGTTTGCCTTTCAGGCCCGCAGGCGACACGTCCTTGATCCCGCTGTCTTTCGCCGCGATAAAGCTGGACGTCGTGTCCTTGTACTTGTTGGTGAACAGCACCTGTTTGCGACGCGCGGGCGTTGTCGACATCGACGCAACGATTGCGTCATACCGATTGGCCTGAAGACCGGGAATGATGCCGTCCCATGCCTGCGCAACGATCTGGCATTTCACCTTCATCTGTGCACAGAGGGCATTCGCAATGTCCACATCGAAACCCTCCAGCTGGCCGGAGGCATCTTTAAAGCTCCACGGAGGATAGGTGCCCTCTGTGGCGACTCTCAGCGTGTCGCCCTCGGAAAAAGCGGGCACCGACATGACCAACGCTGTCGCCGCCAGGGCGCAGGTGACCAATCCTCGAAGACGTTGAAACAGGCTGTGTGACATGGCAACTCTCTCGTCGCGATTGCTGCGCCCCGGATGTTCCGTCGCATTGGAAGTAAAGGTAGCCCGTCGTTAATTTAACGTCAATATTTTAATTTTATGCAAATTCCCTAATCGGGTTTACGCTCAGATGGGCACCGCGGGATGGGTCGAAAGTCGTGCCGTAGACGGAACTCGGGACGTGCGTCGACCTTCCCGGAGACGGGATGGAAGCACGTGTTCGATGGGCTTAGCGAGCGTGCGGCAAGCGAGGCGCTGCAGGGCTGTCACGCGGGTCGGGTGAATATCCGGCGCGTGTGTTTGTGGTCAGCCGGCGCGTTTGTTTCGTTGAGCGCGATTTGCTCGCCAGCGAATCAGCAGGCCGACCAATGCGGCGAAAGCCGCAGTGGCCGCGTAGCCGGCGAGGCGAATGGCATCCTCACTCGGGAGACGCGAGACCAACACAATGACGATGGCGATTGCAAGTAGCGCGATACATGCGATTGCCCATTTCATCTCCGTCTCCCCTGAAGTTTGATGTGCTGCCGGATGCACGGCTATCTCGCCGTTTTGTTAAGCATACCCGCGAGTGAGGCACCGTCGCTTCGTTGCGACTCAAGCAGCCACCCCTCTGCCACTTCCGTGCGCCTGCTCAAGGATGAACTCGATAAAACTCGCTGCCGCCCGCGTGTGATGCCGGTTCGGCATGTAGAGCAGGTACATGTTCGTACCGAAGATGCTTAGACGCCATTCATCGAGCGCCGTCACCACGTCGCTGCGGCGCAGGTCGTCCTGCACCACGTAGTCGGGCACCAAACCGACGCCTAGACCGGCCAGCACCGCCTGGCGCAAGAACAGAAAGTTCTCGGAAATAATCGTCGGCTCAAGCAGCACTTCGTGGCGTTCGTCGCGCAGATACGCCGCCACCCGCAACTGCCTGCCGACCACCGCCGCCGTAATCAAGGGCGCAGTGCGCAAATCATCGAGACGCACCGGCATGCCGCGACTCGCAGCAAAATCCGGCGACGCGCAGGCAACGTATCGCACCGGCCCCATGTCTCGTGCGACGAGATTCTGCGGCGGCTCCGACATCACCCGAACCGCGATGTCGACCTCGTCGCGCATCAAGTCCTCAACCCGATTCTCGAACATCACGTCCAGCACGATGCCCGGATACAGACGCTTGAACGCGATCAGCCAGTCCGACATCACCAGTTGCCCGTAACCGCTCGGCACACTCAACCGTACCCGCCCCTGCAAGCTCTGCCCGAGCGTAGTCACCGATTCGCGCGCCGCCAGCAGCGCATTCTGAATGGTGCGGCCATGCTCGTATAACTGCAGACCGATTTCAGTCGCTTCGACCCGGCGCGTGGTGCGCCTGACCAGCTGCAGCCCGATTGAGCGCTCCAGCTGATTCAGGTGGTAACTCACATTCGCGCGGCTCATTTTCAGCCGGCGCGCGGCTTCGCTCAGGTTGCCCGCATCGAGGATATCGACCAGCAAGGTCAGCGAATTGACGTCCATAGCAAGGCCTTTGTCAAAATATCTTTGACAGTCTGTCAACCGTCTATGCAATTGTCAATAAACCTTGACCAACCCACAATCGGAGAATTCGCCAGGCCCGGTATGCCCACTCTGCCCCGATATCAATCAGGAGACGACACGATGACCCTCAACCCTTCCGCCGACGTTGTAACGCGCGAATTGCGCGGCAAAGTCCTGCTGGTGACCATCGACCACGCACCGGTCAACGCCTTGTCCGCCGACGTGCGGCGCGGCCTGCTCGCCGCCATCGAAGCCGCGGATGCCGACAAGGCGGTCGAAGCCGTGCTGATCGTCGGCGCCGGGCGCAACTTCATCGCGGGTGCGGACATTCGCGAGTTCGGCAAGCCGCCGGTGCCGCCGTCACTGCCGGACGTGTGCAACCGTATCGAGGCATGTTCGAAGCCGGTGGTGGCCGCTATTCACGGCGCTGCGCTCGGCGGCGGCCTGGAAGTGGCGCTCGCAGCGCACTACCGTCTCGCCGTGAATGGCGCGAAGCTCGGTTTGCCTGAAGTGCAACTGGGCCTGCTGCCGGGCGCAGGCGGCACACAGCGTACGCCGCGTCTGATCGGCGCGCAGGCCGCCCTCGATCTGATCCTGAGCGGTCGCCACGCCAGCGCGAAAGAAGCGCTCGCGCTTGGCCTCATCGACCGGTTCGGCAGCAGTGACGACATCCTCGCTGAAGGACTCGCCTACGCGCAAGAACTGCTGGCCGCTCATGCGCCGGTGCGCCGCACGCGCGATGCCGCGGCGCTCAGCGACCGCGCAGCGAGCCTCGCCGCCGTCACCGCAGCACGCGCAGAAACAGCGAAGAAATCGCGCGGCCTGTTTTCCCCGTTAAAGATCGTCGACGCCGTGGAAGCCGCTATCGAACAGCCTTTCGAAGAAGGCCTGCGACTCGAACGCAAACTGTTCCTCGAATGCATCGACAGCCCGCAGCGCGCCGGCCTGATTCACGCGTTCTTCGCCGAACGCGAAGTGCTCAAAGCCCCGGAAACACGCGATACCAAACCACGCGCGCTGAACAAGATCGGCGTGGTGGGTGGCGGCACGATGGGCGCGGGCATTGCCGTCGCCGTGCTCGATGCCGGCCTGCCGGTGACGATGATCGAACGCGACGACGCGTCGCTCGCACGCGGTCGCGCGCACATCGAAAAGGTCTACGACGGCCTGATCGCCAAAGGCCGCATGAGCGCGGAAAAGAAAGCCGACGTGATGACACGCTGGCAAGGCAGCACGTCATACGACGCGCTCGCCGACGCCGATCTGGTGATCGAAGCCGTATTCGAAGACCTATCGGTGAAAAAAGCCGTGTTTGCCGAACTCGATCGCGTTTGCAAAGCGGGCGCGGTGCTCGCCACCAACACGTCGTATCTCGACATCGACGCGATTGCAGCCAGCATTTCCCGCCCCGCGGATGTGATCGGCCTGCACTTCTTCTCCCCCGCCAACATCATGAAGCTGCTGGAAGTGGTGGTGCCGAAGCAGGTCAGCGCCGACGTGGTGGCCACCGCGTTCGAACTCGCCAAGAAGCTGCGCAAGACGCCGGTGCGGGCCGGCGTGTGCGACGGTTTCATCGGCAATCGCGTGCTGGCGGTGTATCGCAGCGCGGCCGACGCGATGATGGAAGACGGCGCGTCGCCGTACCAGATCGACGCGGCCGTGCGTGCGTTCGGCTTCCCGATGGGCCCGTTCCAGGTGGTCGATCTGGCAGGCGGCGACATCGGTTGGGCCGCGCGCAAGCGGCGCGCGGCCACACGGAACCCCAACGCGCGCTACGTGCAGATCGCCGACCGTCTTTGCGAACGTGGCTGGTTTGGCCAGAAGACCGGCCGTGGTTTTTATCTGTACCCCGAAGGTTCGCGCAGCGGCGCACCCGACCCTGAAGTCGAGGCCATCATCGACGCCGAACGCGAGCGCGCCGGCATCACGCCGCGCACGTTCACCGACGAAGAAATCATGCGCCGCTACATGGCCGCGATGATCAACGAAGGCGCCAATGTCGTGCACGAAGGCATCGCGCTGCGGCCGCTCGATGTCGACGTGACCTTCCTCTATGGCTACGGCTTTCCGCGCTATCGCGGCGGTCCGATGAAATACGCCGATAGCGTAGGCCTCGCCACGGTTCTCGCGGACATTCGTGAATTCGCCAAAGAGGACCCGCTGTTCTGGCGGGCGTCGCCGCTGTTGGTCGAGCTGGTAGAGCGCGGCGAGGATTTCGCGAGCCTCAACCAGTCAGCTTGAGACAGCACGTTATTTGGAGCATTCTCGACCGACAGGGGGCGCGCCCGCCTGCCCGCTCACTCGCCGGTCCGGTAAATATCTAGGGGAAGAACCCGCTATGGATCTGAACTTCACGCCTGAAGAAGAGGCTTTTCGCACTGACGTGCAGCGGTTTTTGCGTGACAAACTCCCGCAACGTCTCGCCGACAAAGTACACGGCGGCCGCCGCCTCACGCGCGACGACATGGCCGAGTGGCACGCGATTCTCAACGCGCAGGGCTGGCTCGCCAATCATTGGCCGAAGGAGTACGGTGGCCCGGGCTGGAACGCCGTGCAGAAATTTATCTTCGAGAATGAATGCGCATTGGCGGGCGCACCGCGCGTCGTGCCGTTCGGCGTCAACATGCTCGGCCCGGTGTTGATCAAATACGGCAACGAGGCGCAAAAGCGCCACTGGTTGCCGCGCATTCTCGATGGTTCGGACTGGTGGTGCCAGGGCTACTCAGAACCGGGCGCGGGCTCAGACCTCGCATCGGTCAAGACCACCGCGGTACGCGACAGCGATGCGCAAGGCGAACACTACATCGTCAACGGTCAGAAGACGTGGACCACGCTTGGCCACTACGCGAACATGATCTTCTGTCTCGTGCGCAGCGCCACCGACGTGCGCAAGCAGGAAGGCATCAGCTTTCTGCTGATCGACATGAACACGCCAGGCGTCGAAGTGCGGCCGATTATCACGCTCGACGGCGAGCATGAAGTCAACGAAGTCTTCTTCACCGACGTGCGTGTACCGGTCGAGAACCTCGTGGGCGAAGAGAACAAAGGCTGGACCTACGCCAAGTACCTGCTTACGTATGAGCGCACCAATATCGCGGGCGTCGGTTTCTCAGTGGCCGCGTTTAGCCGGCTACGCAAGATTGCCGCGAAGCAGCAGCGCAACGGCAGGCCGCTCGCGGAAGATCCGTCGTTTGCCGCACGCATGGCGCGCGTCGAGATCGATCTGGAGAACATGAAGACCACCAATCTGCGTGTTATCGCGGCGGTGGCCGGCGGCGGCGTGCCGGGTGCCGAGAGTTCGATGCTGAAGATTCGCGGCACCGAGATCCGCCAGGAGATCTCCTCGCTCACGCGCCGCGCGATGGGACCGTATGCGCAGCCGTTCGTCGAGGAAGCCTTGCACGATGGCTTCGAGGGCACGCCAGTCGGTCCAGACGAAGCCGCGAGCGCTGCCTCGCTCTACTTCAACAACCGCAAGCTGTCGATCTTCGGCGGCTCCAACGAAATCCAGAAGAACATCATTGCCAAAATGATCCTGGGACTGTAAGGGGCGCACGTCATGAATTTCCAGCACACCGAAGACCGCCGCATGCTGGCGGATACGCTAAACCGTTTTGTCACCGAGCAATACGCCTTCGAAACGCGCGATCGCATCGCGGGCTCGCCCGAAGGCTTCAGCACCGACCTGTGGAATCGCTTCGCGGAACTCGGCATTATCGGCGCGTTGTTCGATGAATCGCAGGGTGGGTTTGGCGGCGGCGGCTTCGATATCGCCGTCGTATTCGAGAGCCTGGGTCGCGGCCTCGTAGTCGAGCCGTTTCTCGATACGCTGATCGTCGGCCAGGCGATCGCGCGCGGCGGCAATGAAACGCAAAAGGCCGCGCTTGGCGAATTGATCGACGGATCCCGGATCGTTGCGCTCGGGCATGGTGAGCCGGACGGCCACTACGAACTGTCGCGCGTTACAACACGTGCTCAGCGTGTTGGCGACGCATGGCAGTTGAATGGTGCGAAGGCGGTGGTTCAGCTCGGCGAGAACGCTTCCGTTTTTCTGGTCTCCGCACGCACCGCAGGCGCTGACGACGCCGAAGCCGGCATCACGCTCTTTCTCGTCCCGCGCGACGCCGCGGGTGTCAGCGTGCGCGGCTATCACAAGATAGACGGCGGCCGCGCGGCCGAGGTCACCTTCGACAACGTCATGCTCGCAGACGATGCGCTGCTCGGCGCAGCTGGAGAAGGCTTTGCGACGCTCGAATACGCGATCAGTTGCGGCATGCTTGCGTTGTGTTCCGAAGCGGTCGGCGCGATGGATGTCGCGAAAGACTACACACTCGAGTACCTGCGCACGCGCAAGCAGTTCGGCGTGCCGATCGGCAGCTTCCAGGCGTTGCAACATCGGATGGCGGATCTGCTGCTCGAGATCGAGCAGGTGCGATCGGCGGTGATCAATGCCGCGGCCGCGCTTGGCGCTGAGCGTACGGCGCGGGAACGCGCGGTGTCAGCGGCGAAATACAGCATCGGCAGGATAGGGACGATGGTCGCCGAGGAATGTATTCAGTTGCATGGCGGTATCGGCATGACGTGGGAGTTGCCGATGGCGCACTATGCGAAGCGGCTTGTGATGATCGACCATCAGTTGGGCGATGAGGATCATCATCTCGAGCGGTTTATCGCGCTTGGTAGAGGGTGAGAGCTGGTTTCCAGGCTTGCTTCGAATCGGCGCCGCTGTGGTGGTTTTCCGGCGGCGCTGCCCTCGTCCGTTTGCATCTGTCAAAACCGCAACACCTCATCCGCCTTGATGATCGCCTCGGCGACGGTTTCGATGTGTTCGCGCTTCACCATGGCTTGTGAGCGCAACAGGTCGTAGGCCTCCTGCTCGGAAAGATTGCGCGTTTCCATAAGAATGGTCTTGGCCCGCTGGATCTGTCGTTGCTCGGCGAGCTTGTCCTCAACGCGCCGCACATAGCGCTCCATTTGCAGGCGGTTGCGGTGCTGATTGAGCGTGACGGCAATCGCCGTCAGCAGGCCGAACGAGCGCACCGGTGACGGCACCACGCAATACGCGCCAAGCTGCATGACCGCCTCGATGATGATCGGATTCTCATAACTGACGACCGGAATCACCGGGGGGGCGCCCTTCGCATTCATCCACGGCAGGCTAACCGAAAGTGTCTCCGGACGGACCGCGAGAAACACGACATCGGTGGCGTCCGGCAATGTGTCGAGCGCGGGCCAGGTCATCTGGACCTTGCAGCCGATACGGCACAGCTGCCCCAGTAGTTCCTCCCCGTCCTGATCCTGAGGGTGGATGGCCAGCACGCTTAGCGAGCGGATATCGCGAAGCGCCTGAGGGGTGCGGGAAGACGAGCGCTGCTTCATGAGCGCACCTCGTCTGGTCCACCGTGCGATTCCGCCTCGTCGACTAGTGAGTGCGAAATGACAAACGGATCCGCTCGCGTCCACCCGGGTGAATCGCTCAGGATATCGAACTGGCCATGCCGGTTCAGGCGCCCGATCCGAGGATGCAGATAGGTATGATGATTGTGTTCGTCAATCCGGATACGCCCCTGCGGCGCATTCAGCTCGAGCCCCGGCAGCGTCTTGAGCAAGGCATTGGTGTCATCCCCGCCTGTGATACGCATTGCGTTGGCGAGCACATGCATCTGGAAATAAGCCGCTTCCCAGCACATGTCGGTCACGACGCCACTGCCGAAGCGCTGGTGATAGTTGGCGAGGCAACGCTGATTGACGGGGTCGCTCACCGATTGAAAGTAAGTCGCCGCGGTGATGTGCCCTTCGCCGAGCGCGGCGCCCATCGCGGCGACTTCCGTTTCACTGGTTGTCAGGCTCGCGATCGGCGTCTTGTAAGGATCGAGCCCTGCCTCCGCAAACGCGCGGTACATGTGCGAGATACCGCTGCCCACCACGGTCGAAAAGACAAAGTCCGGCGCCTGCGCCGCGATCTTCTTCGCCACGCTCAGATAGCTGGACCAGCCGGCATCAAGCGGCAGATAGATTTCTTCGAGTTTCTCGCCACCCCGCTCGAACACGAGATCGCTCATGATACGGTTCGACTCGTAAGGGTAAATGTAATCTGAGCCCACCATGAACACGCGTGAGCCGAAGTGGCCCAGCATGTAGTCCGCGAGCGGCAAGCTGTTCTGGTTCGGCGCGGCGCCGGTGTAGATCACGTTGCGGCTGTACTCGAAGCCTTCATAGAGCGTCGGATAGAACAGCAATGCGTTGTGCCGCTCGACGATCGGAATCACCGCCTTGCGCGTGCTCGACATATAGCAGCCCACCACAACACGGATCTGCTCCTCGACGATCAACTGTTCAATCAGTGCGGCGTAACGGGCCGGCGTCGAAGCCGGATCGCGAAACACCAGTTGCAGCTCACGACCATTGATGCCACCGGCGTGGTTGATTTCTTCGGCTGCCAGGATCGTCGCGCGCTGCTGCGACAACTCGATCGGCGCGGTCACGCCGGACGAAGAGAACAACACGCCGACCTTGATCGGTTCATTGGGTGATGAGGTCATAGTTCAGCCAGAGAGTGACGGCAGGTTGAGCGGCCCACCAGCGCGCAGCGCTGTGCACGACTCCGGTTCCATGCACGGGCATTGTGCGTGTTCACCCCAGCTTGGGGAACGCACTGCGCGGCGAAGAATGAAACCGGAACGACGATCACGGCCTGCGAGCTGACGGTAATGTACTGTTCCAAAAGGCATTGCGCGCGGATTGCCTGCATGAGGCCATCAGAAATTCGCATGCACGCTGCCAATGGCACAGCTTTTGCGTTATCGCTGCTCGTGATCGAGTGTGAAGCCGAGACCTGCACCCTCGATCCTAACGAGTTTCGTTGTGCGAGACAAAGGCGTCTTGCATGACACCGGCCAAAAAAGCCCGAAAACCAGCTAATCGCTGGTTTCGGGCTTTTTTTTGTCTTTAACTTTTGTGAAGGGCGCCATGAAGAACAACAGACGTGACTTTTTGAAGACCGCGATCGCCACCGCCGCAGCTGGTGCAATTCCCGGGTCGCTGATGCTGGCCTCGCGTTCTGCTGCGGCAGCGGACCCGGTGAAGGTCGGCATCCTGCACTCGCTTACGGGGACGGTCGCGATTGCTGAAGCCCACGTCGTCGACGCCGAGAAGCTCGCGATCGACGAAATCAACGCCGCGGGTGGCGTCCTCGGCCGCCCGATCCAGGCAATCGTTGAAGACGGTGCGAGCGATTGGCCGACCTTCGCGGAGAAGGCGCAAAAGTTGATGGAAAGCGACAAGGTCGCCGCTGTGTTCGGCTGCTACACATCAGCGTCGCGCAAGGCCGTACTGCCTGTGTTCGAACGCTATAACGGCCTGCTCTACTATCCGACGTACTACGAAGGGCTCGAGATGTCGAAGAACATCATGTACACGGGTCAGGAAGCCACACAATCGGTGATCCCGGCCGTCAACTGGCTGGCCAAAAACAAGGGCAAGAAGTTCTACCTGATCGGTTCGGACTACATCTGGCCGCGCACGACCAACCGCATCGCGCACCCGACCATTGCGAAAGCAGGCGGCACTGTTGTCGGCGAAGACTACTTCCCGCTCGGCACCGTCGAGTTCTCCTCGGTCATCAACAAGATCAAGGCCGCCAAGCCCGACGTGATTCTTTCGACGATCGTGGGCGGCTCGAATGTGGCGTTCTACAAGCAACTGAACTCGGTCGGCATCACCGGCCAGAATCAGCCGATCATGGCGCTCGCGGTGACCGAAGAGGAAGCCATCGGCATCGGCCGCGACAACCTGACCGGCGTGCTCTCGTGCATGGGCTACTTCCAGAGCGTGCAGAACCCGGTGAACGCGAAGTTCGTTCCTGCGTTCAAGGCAAAGTACGGCGCCGACCGCGTGATTGGCGACACGATGGAAGCGGCCTACACGTCCGTCTATCTGTGGAAGCTGGCGGCGGAAAAGGCCAAAAGCTTCGCCGTGGAGAAGGTGGTAGCGGCGTCGTCGAATCTCAGCTGGGACGCACCGGAAGGACAGATCCATTTCCACGTCAGCAACCATCACCTGTGGAAGCACGCGCGGATCGGCGCCTTCAAACCGGACGGACAGGTCGACATTCTGTACGAATCGCCGCTCATCGAACCGAATCCGTTCCCGAAACTCGGCTGAGCGAATTCTCATGTCATACCCGGCGCCGATGGGTCGCCCCTGCCTATCGCGCCTTGTTTTCCAGGCATCCTTTCCGGCAAAAGAACTGCGATGACTCTCGATACTTTTCTGACCCAGGTCTTCAACGGCTTATCGCTCTTCACGGTGCTGGCGCTGATGGCCATCGGTCTTGCGATCGTGTTCGGCCTGATGGGCGTCATCAACATGGCGCACGGCGAATTGATGGCGCTCGGCGCGTATATGACTTATCTCACCTCGCTCGTGTTCGCCCGCTATCTGCCTTCGCTGATGGGCGCGTATTTCCTCGTCGGTATCGTGGTGGCGTTCGTGGTAACGGGGGCAGTCGGTTTCGTATTGGAACGCTCGATGATCCGCTTTCTCTACCACCGGCCACTCGACACGATGCTGGCAACCTGGGGGTTGTCGCTGGTGTTGCAGCAGCTCTACCGTCAACTATTCGGACCGATCGATGTGAGTGTGCCCACCGTGACATGGTTGCAGGGTGCATGGAATCCGACGCCTGGGATCGCGATTCCGCTCTCCCGCATCTTCATCATTGGTCTCACGCTGGCGGTGGCGCTCGCGGTGTATCTCTTTCTGTTTCGCAGCCGCTGGGGGCTGCGCATCCGCTCGGTGATGCAGAACCGCGCGATGGCAGGCGCCGCCGGCATCAATACCGAGCGCGTGGACGCAGTGACCTTCGCAGTGGGCTGCGGCCTCGCCGGAATTGCAGGCAGCGCCCTCACGATGCTGGCCTCGACCGGACCGGTAACCGGGCAGCAATACATTGTCGACACCTTCATCGTTGTCGTGTTCGGCGGCGTCGAGAGTCTCGTCGGCACATTCCTCTCGGCGTTTTCGATCGGACAGTTGCAATCGATGTTCGAGCTGGTGCTGAGCGGTTCGATGGCGAAGGCAGCCATTCTGCTGCTGGTGATCGTCGCACTGTACTTCCGGCCCAATGGGCTCTTCGCACTCAAGGTTCGCCGCTAACCATGAAAGACCTCCCTATTTCATCGCCGCGTGCTTCGAGTCCCGCCGCGTCGGCGCATAGCGCTGGATTGCGTGCCACGCTGCTGCTCGAACGCTATTCCGTGGTGATCCTCGCGCTGCTTCTGCTGGTCGCCATTCCGGCGGTGTCCGGCTCGTTCCGCCTCGGCCTGTTCGCGAAGTATCTGAGCTTCGCGTTCTGCGCGGCGGGGCTCGTGCTCACCTGGGGCTACGGCGGCATTCTGAGTCTCGGACAAGGCATTTTCTTCGGCCTCGGCAGCTACATGATGGCGATGTACATGAAGCTCGAGGCGACCTCCGCCGATCCGGCGGCGGCCGTGTTCGGCAATGGCGGGCCGCCTGTGCCCGACTTCATGACCTGGAACAGCATCGACAAGCTGCCCTGGTGGTGGGCGCCCTTCGAGCACGCGTGGTTTGCCCTGCCCGCCATCGTGATCCTGCCGACGCTGCTCGCCTTCATCCTGGCCTACGCGAATTTTCGCAAGCGCGTGGGCGGTGTGTATTTTTCGATCGTGACACTGGCGCTCGCATCGATCATGTCGATCGTGATCATCGGGCAACAAGGCTACACGGGTGGCATCAACGGCATCACGAATCTGCCCACCTTCATGGGTTACAGCGTGCAGAGCGACACCGCCGTCTACGTGCTGTACTACGTGAGCGCGTGCCTGTTGCTGGCCGCGATCCTTGCCGGCCGGTTCATTCTGAAAAGCCGCCTCGGCAAGGTGTTGATCGCGATCCGCGACCGCGAGGACCGCATCCGTTTCTCGGGCTATGACCCCGCCCTCTTCAAGGGCTTCATCTTCGCCGTGGCAGCGTTGTTCTCGGCGATCGGCGGCGCGATGTTCACGCTGCAGGTCGGCTTCGCGTCGCCCTCGGTCTGCGGCATCGTGCCGTCGATCGAAATGGTGATCTACGCAGCGGTGGGTGGACGGCTATCGCTGGTCGGCGCGGTTTATGGCGCGATCCTCGTCGGTGCCGCCAAGAGTTTCCTGTCCGAGAACTTTGTCGGCTTCTGGCTGTACCTGATCGGCGCCCTCTTTATCTTCGTGCCGATGTTCCTGCCCAAGGGACTCGCCGGCGTCATCGAATGGCTGCGCGAGCGCCAGGGAGCGGCCCAATGAGTCAGATGATCCTTTCGGTCGAGAACCTGACCGTGTCGTTCGACGGCTTCAAGGCGGTCGACGATCTGAATTTCTACGTCGAAGAAAACGAGTTGCACGTCGTGATTGGCCCAAACGGCGCCGGCAAGACGACGCTGCTCGACATGATCTGCGGCAAAACGAAACCCACCTACGGAACGATTGCGTTTAAGGGCTTGAACCTCGAACGCTTGCTCGAATATCAGATCACCCGTGCGGGCGTCGGCCGAAAATTCCAGAACCCGCTCGTCTACGAAGATCTGACCGTGGCCGAGAATCTGGAAATTTCCTACCCGAAGAAACGCGATGTGATCGGCTGCCTGTTCTTTCACCGCGACGATACCGTGCGCAACGAAATCGACCGGGTCGCGCAAATGATTTTCCTCGCCGATCAACTCGACCGCAAGGCGGCACAGTTATCGCACGGCCAGAAGCAGTGGCTCGAAATCGGCATGTTGCTGATGCAGGATCCCGAACTGCTGCTGCTCGACGAGCCTGTTGCCGGCATGAGCGCGAAGGAGCGCGAACAGACCGGCGCGCTGTTGCGCGAGATTGCAAAGGGGCGCTCAGTCGTGGTCATCGAGCACGACATGGAATTCGTCAAAGCCGTCGCACACAAGGTCACCGTTCTGCACCAGGGCAAAAAGCTCGCCGAAGGCACGATGGACCAGGTGCAGAACGACCCGCGCGTCATCGAAGTCTATCTGGGACACTGAACATGCTCGCTATCCAGAACCTCAACGTGTTCTACGGCGAAAGCCATATTCTTCACGATCTCAGTTTCGAGCTGACGGCGGGCGAAACGATCGCCGTGATGGGCCGCAACGGTATGGGCAAGACCACCTTGCTGAAGTCGCTGATCGGCATGATTCCGTCGCGCAGCGGCGAAATACGTCTGGGCGGGCGCGATCTCGCGGGCACCAAAAGCTACGAGCGGGTTGCCGCGGGCTTCGGCTATGTGCCACAGGGACGGATGATCTTCCCTTATCTCAGCGTGGAAGAAAATATCCTCACGGGCATGGACCGGATGCGCAAGCCGAAGATTCCCGAGTACATCTACGACTCGTTTCCGGTGCTCGCGGAAATGCGCAACCGGCGCGGCGGCAATCTCTCCGGTGGCCAGCAACAGCAGCTTGCGATTGCCCGCGCCCTCGTCTCCGAACCCAAGGTGCTGATCCTCGACGAGCCGACGGAAGGCATCCAGCCGTCGATCATCAAGGACATCGCCCGCGCGCTCAACCGCCTGAAGAAGGAACGCAACTTCGCCCTGATCGTATCGGAGCAGGTGTTGACCTTCACGCTCGAAATCGCCGATCGCTTCCTCATCATCGAGAAGGGGCGCTTCGTGCATGCCGACCGGCGTGAGAACGTCGACGCGGAACGGATCATGCGCTATCTGACCATCTGAGTCGACCAACTGGATTCATGACGCTCCCGCACGGGAGTTCATCCTTACCCAAAAGGAGTACTTATGTTACACGGCGACATTTCAAGCAGTCTCGACACGGTTGGCGTAGCGGTGGTCAACTACAAGATGCCCCGTCTTCACACCAGGGCGGAGGTGCTCGCGAACGCGCGCAAGATCGCCGAGATGGTCAAGGGCATGAAGATCGGCTTGCCCGGCATGGATCTCGTGATTTTCCCCGAATACAGTACGCACGGCATCATGTACGACCAGCAGGAGATGTACGACACCGCGGCGGCCGTGCCCGGCGAGGAAACGGAAATTTTCGCCGAAGCATGCCGCAGCGCCGGCGTGTGGGGCGTGTTTTCGCTCACGGGCGAGCGGCACGAGGAGCATCCGCACAAGGCCCCGTATAACACGCTGATCCTGATGAACGACAAAGGCGAGATCGTGCAGAGGTACCGCAAGATCATGCCGTGGGTGCCGATCGAGGGCTGGTATCCCGGCAACTGCACGTATGTGTCCGATGGTCCGAAGGGACTGAAAATCAGTCTGATCATCTGCGACGACGGTAACTACCCGGAGATCTGGCGCGACTGCGCGATGAAAGGCGCCGAGCTGATCGTACGCTGTCAGGGCTACATGTACCCCGCCAAGGAGCAACAGGTGCTCATGGCGAAATCGATGGCGTGGGCAAACAACGTCTACGTGGCCGTCGCCAACGCCGCCGGCTTCGATGGCGTCTACTCCTACTTCGGCCACTCGGCAATCATCGGCTTCGACGGCCGCACGCTGGGCGAATGCGGTGAGGAGGAATTCGGCATCCAGTACGGCGCGCTCTCGAAGAGTCTGATCCGCGATGCGCGCAAGAACATGCAGTCGGAGAACCATCTGTACAAGCTGCTGCATCGCGGCTACACCGGCAAGATCAATTCGCGCGAGGACGCCGACGGAGTGGCCGACTGTCCGTACGACTTCTACTCGAAGTGGATTACCGATCCGGAAGGCACCCGCAAGATGGTCGAGGCACTGACGCGCGGCACGCCAGGCACAGAGGAATGTCCGATCCCCGGCATTCCTAACCCGTCCGATCTGGCACACCGCTAAACCGGCCGGCGGGAGCGACACGCGATGATTACCTACACGTCGATCATAGGCAGTGCGGCCGAACCGCGCATTGCCGATCTGTTGCACTCGCTCGAGCATCACGGGCGGGTGGATTATGTGACGCTCGCCGCCGACGATATCAAGCGGCATCGCCTGCGCGCGCGCACTCAGCGCGGCGATGAGTGCGGCATCGCGCTCGATCGCGATATGCATCTGTTCGACGGCGCGGTGCTGCGGCTCGACCGCGACGCGGCGCTTGTCGTGCGCACCGAGGACACGCGCTGGCTGCGGCTTGCGCCACGCGACGCGGCGGCGGCGCTCGAACTCGGCTACTTCGCGGGCAATATGCACTGGAAGGTGCGCTTCGATCGAGGCGCACTGGAAATCGCGGTGAAAGGCGCGCTCGACGACTATCTGCAAAGGCTCGCGCCGATGCTGGCGGATCAACGTATTCGCCTCGCGAACGACGTGTCTGACGGCAGGGAGCATCACCATGTCTGACCTGTCCTCCGCCCGGGCAACCGGCGCAAACCATGGCATCACGGCGTGCCCCGTCAGCCTGCTTGCCAGCTTGCAACAGTCGGACAGCTTCTTTCCGGGCGGCACGATGGCTTTCTCGTGGGGTCTCGAAGGCCTCATGCGTGACGCGCTTGTCACCGACGCTGCAACGCTGTTTGCATTCGTCGAGTCGCAGGCACTGTCGCGCTGGGCCAGTCTGGATCAGGGACTTGTGTGCGCCGCCTGGCGTGCCGGGGATTCATTCGACGCATGGCGTGAGGTCGATGCCCTCGCCGAGGCTACCGCCTTGCCGCCGGCCCTGCGCAATGGCTCGCGTCGGCTCGGGCGCACGCTCGCCGATGTGCACGCGCGGCTCGGCTCGGAAACCGCGAGCCGGATCCGCGAGGCCATCGTGGATGGCCGCACGCGTGGCCATCTCGCCGCTGTTCAAGGTGCCATATGGCGAAGCCTGCACATCACTGAGAACGAGGCGCGCGCCATCTCCGCGCACATGACCTGTACCGGCGCGGTGAGTTCAGCCGTGCGCCTCGGCATCGTCGGGCATCTCGACGCGCAGCGTGTGCTCGCGCTCCTGCGCGCGCCGCTTGCACAAGTCCTCGCTCAGCCGGCGCCGCCTCTCGACGACCTGCATGCCACCACCTTCGCGGCCGACATTGCCGCGCTGCGCAGCCAGACCCACGATGCGCGGCTCTTTGCCAACTGACAGGAAGGAAGACCGCGATGCTGCTGACCCCGACCGAATACGAGCGCCTGACACTCTTCACCGCCGCGCAACTCGCCCGCCGTCATCGCGACAAGGGCCTGAAGCTCAATCATCCGGAAGCCGTCGCGCTGATCGCCGATGAGATTCTGGAGGGCGCGCGCGAAGGCCGCAGCGTGGCCGATCTGATCGCGTACGGATCGACGCTGCTTTGCGAGGACGATGTACTGCCCGGCGTCGCCGATCTGGTACCGATGCTGCAGGTGGAAGGCTCGTTTCCCGATGGCACCAAGCTCGTCACCGTGCATCAACCGATCCGGCCCGGCATGCACGCAAGCGCCGCCGACGCCGTGGTCCCCGGCGAAATCCTCGCCGCGGAAGGCGAGATCGAACTGAACGCAGGCCGCGTTCGCACAACCGTGCGTGCCGTCAACACGGGCGACCGGCCCATTCAGGTGGGCAGTCATTTCCACTTCTTCGAAGTCAATCGTGCGCTGCGCTTCGACCGTGCCACCGCGTTCGGCATGCGGCTCGATATCCCGGCAGGCACGGCCGTGCGCTTCGAGCCCGGCGATGCGAAGGACGTAACGCTGGTCGCCTTCGGTGGCACACAGGAGATTTTCGGTCTCAATGGTTTGACCGACGGTGCGCTCGACGACCCCAGCCGCCGCGAGGCGGCCATCGCACGCGCCGCACAGCGCGGCTTCGAAGGAGCCTGAATGGTTACGATGACACGCAAGGCCTACGCCGAGATGTTCGGCCCGACCACCGGCGACGCAGTGCGGCTAGGCGACACGTCGCTTCTCGCCGAGATCGAGCACGACTATGCGGTGCCGGGTGACGAATGCCTGCACGGGGGCGGCAAGACGCTGCGCGACGGCATGGGCCTGAAGGCCGGGCACGACAGCGCAGACGGCGCACTCGACATGCTGATCTGCAACGCGACGATCATCGATCCGGTGCTCGGCATCGTGAAAGGCGACATTGGTGTCAAGGACGGCCGGATCGTGGCGATCGGCAAGGCGGGCAATCCACAGGTGATGGACGGCGTCGATCCGCGCCTCGTGTGCGGCGTCGCAACGACCGTCAAGGACGCCGAGGGGCTGATCGCCACCCCAGGCGGTATCGACGTCCACGTGCATTTCGATTCGGCGCAGCTCTGCGAACACGCGCTCGCCTCCGGCCTCACCACGTTGATTGGCGGTTCGCTTGGCCCCATCACGGTCGGCATCGATTGCGGCGGCGAGTGGAACGTGGGGCGCATGATGCAGGCCTCCGAGCAGTGGCCACTCAACTTCGGTTTTCTCGGGCGCGGCAACTCGAGCAAGCCGGGTTCGCTCATCGGCCAGCTGCGGGGCGGCTGCCTCGGGCTGAAGATTCACGAAGACTGGGGCGCCATGCCCGCGGTGATCGACACGTGTCTGACGGTCGCCGATGAATACGATTTTCAGGTGCAACTGCATAGCGACACGTTGAACGAGTCCGGCTTTCTCGAAGACACCGTTGCAGCGATGAAGGACCGCACGATCCACATGTACCACACCGAAGGCGCGGGCGGCGGCCATGCGCCCGACATCATCGCGGTGGCGGGACGTATGAACTGCCTGCCCTCGTCAACCAATCCGACCAATCCGTACACCGTGAACACCTTCGATGAGCACCTCGACATGATCATGGTGTGCCATCACCTGAATCCGGCGGTGCCGGAAGACGTCGCGTTCGCTGAATCGCGCATCCGCGCGCAGACGATTTCCGCCGAAGACGTATTGCACGATCTCGGGGCGATCTCGATGCTCGGTTCGGACAGCCAGGGGATGGGGCGTATCAATGAGGTGATCTGCCGGACCTGGCAGCTGGCCTCGAAGATGAAGGACCAACGCGGGCGTCTTTCAAGCGAGCGCACGGCGCGCGGCGACAACGAGCGGATCAAGCGCTACATCGCAAAGTACACGATCAACGCCGCGCGCACCTTCGGTATTGCCGACACGGTCGGATCGCTCGAAGACGGCAAGCTCGCCGACATCGTGCTGTGGCGGCCCGCGTTCTTCGGCATCAAGCCCGAGGTCGTGATCAAGGGTGGCTTCATTGCGTGGGGGGCGATGGGTGATTCGGCAGCATCGCTCATGACCTGTGAGCCGCTTGCGATGCGTCCGCAATGGGGAGCGTTCGGACGCGCGCCCGCCTCGCTCGCGGTCAACTTCGTGAATCCGCTTGCGCTCGGCGCCGATTTGCACGGCCGGCTAGGCATCACGCGCAGGCTGGTCGGCGCACATGGCACACGAAGCCTTAGCAAGCGCGACATGCTGCATAACGACGCGTGTCCGTCCATCTCCGTCAATGCGCAGACGTTCGAAGTGTCGGTGGACGGCCAGGTGATCCGCTGCGACCCCGCACGCGAAGTGCCGCTTAGCCGGCGTTACATGTTGCGTTAGCGGCATCGGACGCGATAGAGGAGTGTTTTCGATGAGCACCGATTCTGATTTATCCGGCGGCATGCAGCTTGCAACGAATCCCTTTGAGAACGCCGCGCGGTCTACTGTGCATGCCGCACGTGCGGCCCGCGTCGGCATAGGCGGTCCAGTGGGATCGGGCAAAACGCGCCTGCTCGAGCAGTTGATTCCGCGTTTCGCCGCACGCGGGATCGACCTCGCGGTGATCACCAACGATCTCGTCACGCGCGAAGACGCCGAACGCGTGCGTCGCAGCGGCCTGATCGATCCAGCACGCGTGCTGGCCGTCGAAACGGGCGCGTGCCCGCACACTGCGATCCGCGAAGACCCGACCCTCAACCTGCAGGCGGCCGACGAACTGGACGCGCGCTACCCCGGCTTGCGGCTGGTACTGATCGAATCGGGCGGTGACAATCTCGCGTCGTCGTTCTCGCTCGATCTGGTCGACTACTGGATCTTCGTCATCGACGTCGCGGCCGGTGACGACATCCCACGCAAACGCGGCCTCGGTGTGCTGTCCTGCGATCTGCTCGTGATCAACAAGTTCGACCTTGCGCCTCACGTGGGTGTCGATCTGCAACGGATGGTCCGCGAGGCGCGCGAAGTGCGCGGCGAGCGGCCCGTGCTGTTGACCAACTGCGCAACAGGCGACGGGGTCGATGCGGTGGCCGATGCCATTGCCGAGAACGTGCTCTTCGATGCGCTCTGAAACACTGCCCGGTCACGCCGGCGCGGGCGCTTGCACAGCGTCCTGCATGGATGCCGGCTTGTGCGCTCCTGGCGCCCTTGCTGCGGTCCACGGCCATGCGGATGCCGCCCAACTCGATCTGTGTTTCGAACGCGCACCGTCCGGCAAGACGTGGCTCTCGCGGCAACGCAACGGTTATCCGTTCCATGTCGGCCGTATCTTGCCGGTAACACGGTGTATCGATCGTGCGCCGGCCTCCGATGCGACGGCGGAAGTGATCGTGCAGTCTTCATCGGGCGGCCTGTTCGAGGGCGACCGCGTGTTTCAGCGCTTCGTGGCGATGCCGCGCGCGCAAGCTGCCATTCGCACAGCGGCAGCAACCATCGTGCATACGATGACACACGGCATCGCGCATTCGCGGGTCGCCATTGAAGCGCATCCGCAATCGCGATTCGACTATCTGCCGCAGCCGACCATCCTGTTTCCCGCCGCCCGGCTGGTGAGCACCATCGATGTCGTGTTGCATGGCGGCGCGACGGTTCTCATCGCCGATACGTGGCTCACTCACGACCCCACGCGTCGCGCCGCGAGCTTCGGCATGCTGGATGCGACCATCAACATACGCAACGCCGACGCACAACTGCTGGCGCGCGACCGCTTTCGCCTCGCGCCTGGCGTGTCACGCGGTTCGCTCTCCGGCGTGCGCCAGATGTATGGCGCGCACGGCGGCCTGCTCGTGCTCAGGCTCGACGACGGCGATGCGGGCAGCGAAGCAGTGGCGCACGCCATCAACGCGGCCCTTCAGACACTCGACATGCCCCTCTCAACGGCCTATGCCGCAGCCGGTGTGCTGCCGGGCGCATGCGGCACGTTCGTCAGGATGCTGGCCGCCGACAGCGTCGCGTTGCGCGCGATCTTTTCCACCGCCGTCGAGGCTGTCCATCGGACGCTCGACGGTGTCCACGAAGGGGCGCCGCGCGCGTCCCATTCGTCCCAAAACCGCAACCGAGAGGTATGCCCGTGACACTGCGCCGTCCGTCCAAAACCGATCTGATTGAAATCAGCCGAGCCCGCCATCTGTCTCTGACCGAGGTCGAACTCGACGAGTACTACGAACTCGTCTGCGAAAACCTGTCGCTTTACGACACGCTCGATCAGTATCCCGAACCTGCATTCGACGTCTTGCCGGCGGTGCGTGTCGCGGGCACGCGTCCGGCCCCGCACGACGATCCGCTCAACGCAGTGGTGCGCAACTGCTCGGTGCATCTGCCCGGCGCGCAGGGGCGGCTCTCCGGGAAAACCGTCGGGCTCAAGGATACGATCAGCGTCGCCGGCATTCCAATGTCGTGCGCGTCGCGCCTGCTGTACGACTACGTGCCCGAGCGTGACGCAACCATCGTGAAGCGGCTGCTCGCCGACGGCACACACATCACCGCGATTCTCAACACCGACGACTTCGCGTTTTCGGGCGGCGGCCACACGAGCACTTACGGCCCTACTCTCAACGCAGCGAACCCGGCGCATCTCGCGGGCGGCTCGTCATGCGGCTCGGCCGCGGCGGTTGCCAGCGGTCTGGTCGATCTCGCGATCGGCGGCGATCAGGGTGGCTCGATCCGGATTCCGTCGTCGTGGTCGGGCACCGTCGGCCACAAACCGACGCACGGCCTCGTGCCGTATACAGGCATCGTCGGCTTCGACCTGACGATCGACCATATCGGTCCGATGACGCGTACCGTCAGCGATGCCGCCCTGCTGCTCTCGGTCATCGCCGGGCCCGACGATGCCGACGCCGACCCGCGTCAGACGAAACCCGTTGAAAAGTGCGACTACACGCGTGCGCTGACGGGCAGCATTCATGGCCTGAAGATCGCGGTCGTGTCGGAAGGATTCGGCTCGGAGGAATCCCTGCCTGAAGTCGACGAAGCCGTCCGCGTTGCGGTACAGGCGCTGATGCATCTCGGCGCGACGGTCGACACGATCTCCGTGCCGGAACACCGGATGGTCGTGCCGGTGTGGAACGCGGTCGCAATCGAGGGAGGCGTCGCCAATTTCTATGCGGGGCATCACGCCTATCAGAACAAAGGGCTCTACGACCCACGCCTGATGTCGGCGATGGCACGCGGCATCAAGACTCACGGTGGCGACTTCTCGCCGACGGCCAAGATGGGTGTCCTCGTCGCCGCATACATGACGGACTACTACCATGGCGTGTTTTATGCGCGTGCCCGCAATCTGGCGCGCCAACTGAACGCTGCGTACGAGCGCGTGTTCGGTACGTACGATCTCGTCGTCATGCCGACTACGCCGCAGACGGCGCATGCGCGGCTTGCCGGTCAGGAGACCGATCGCAAGACCTTTGTGAGGCAAGCGCTCAACATGTGCGCAAATACAGCCGCGTTCGATCTGACGGGTCATCCTTCGATTTCGGTGCCATGCAAAGCGGTGGATGGTTTGCCCGTGGGTCTGATGATCACGGGGCGGCATTTCGCCGATGCCACCGTACTACGGGCTGCGCATGCCTACGAGCAGGGGGGCGCATGACGAGACCGCAACTCGCGCCGGCCGGCGCACCGCTGGACGCGTGGCGCGTCGCGCAGGAACCCTGGTATGAACCGGTCGACCATGAACTGGCGTGGTTCGAAGCGGCTTACCATGCGCGGCTGCCGATCATGCTCAAAGGACCGACCGGCTGCGGCAAGACGCGCCTGGTCGAACACATGGCATGGCGGCTGAAACGCCCGCTCGTGACCATTGCCTGTCACGAGGACATGAACGCAGGCGATCTCGTCGGGCGCTACCTGCTCGACGGCAACGGTACCTACTGGCAAGACGGTCCGCTCACGAACGCCGTCAGGCATGGCGCGATCTGCTACCTCGATGAAGTGGTCGAAGCCCGTCAGGATACGACCGTGGTCATCCATCCGCTCACCGATTCGCGCCGCATTCTGCCGATCGACAAAAGCGGCGAGCTGATTACCGCGCATCCGGATTTCACCCTGGTGATTTCGTTCAATCCGCACTATCAGCATGTGTCGAAAAATCTGAAACCGTCGACACGTCAGCGCTTTGTCGCGCTCGACCTCGGCTGGCCGGGTGCGCAGACGGAAGCCGCAATCGTCGCGCATGAAGGCAATGTGCCGCACGAAGTGGCTGAAAAGCTCGTGACAATTGCGGCGCGGACCCGCGTACTCGACGATCCCGCCTTGCCGGAGGGGGCTTCGACGCGCATGCTGATCTACGCTGCGACGTTGATTGCACACGGAATGGATGCACTGGCCGCGTGCCGGATCGGCATCATCCAGCCGCTCAGCGACGACGCCGATCTGTGCGCCGCGCTGACGGCAATCGCCAGTGGCGTGTTCGGATGAACGCAGGTACGGCGGTAGCGGCCAGCCTCGGCATCGACGAGGCACCCTGTGCGATCGCAACGCGTGAGGTCTTTCCGTTCACGCGCTTCGAGCGGACGCTCGGTTTGTATCTGCGCGCGGCGTGGCAAATAAGCACTCCCGTGCAGGCGCTCGCGCGCAGCGAACAGACAGTCGCCGCACGACCATGTCCGATCGTGACGGGCACCGCGCTGATGTTGCCGCGTGAGTATGAGGCCGATGGTCCGGACGACGCGCGCCGCTTCTACCTGGCGTGTGCGGCACATGCGGCAGCCCATCTGACTTATTCGACAGTGCGTTTCGATCCCGCCAGACTGCGGCCGCTGCAGTTGACGCTGGTTGGTGTAATCGAGGACGCACGGGTCGAACGGCTCGCGATTGCGCGCTATCCGGGACTGCGGCGCTGGTGGCTGCCGTTTCATCGAACGGGCTCAGAAAGCAGCGGCACCGCGGCCGCTTTGATCGCGAGACTTGCACGCGGTCTGCTCGACCCTGGCTATGTCGATCGCGACGGTTGGGTCATAAAGGGTCGCACGCTATTCGAAGCGGCGTTCAGCAGAACCGCTGGTACGGACGCGGGTATCTCACGCCATCTGGGCAACTTGCTGGGCAACGACCTCGGGCAGATGCGGATCCAGTTCAACGCGAAGACTTACACCCCAGCCGCCATCTATCGTGACGACAACAGCGGATTGTGGGAATTGCCGCCGACAGCGGTCGCGCCGGTACCCGGCGATGTCGCGCCCGAGCGCAATGTTGCACCACAGGAAAGCGAGGGAGCCGGCGAGATTCCACCAGATCAGCCAACGCCGCCCAGGCGGATTGCGGATAGACCCGGAGACACGCCGGCAGCCGCTGCCCCACACGATGAAGAACTGACCACACGCGTCGTATCTTTGCACCGCTATCCGGAGTGGGACTACGTGATTCGACGCTATCGCGGCGACTGGTGCAGCGTCGAGTCACTGAGTCTGGATACCGCTTTGCCAGACTGCCCTGCCCTTCACGATTACGCCGCGCCGGCACGGCGCGTCAGGGCGGTGCTCAATACGACACGGCAGCACGCCGTCACGGGCAGGACGCGCGAGTTCGAAGGCGATCTGCTTGATCTCGATGCATGTATCGCGGGTCGCATTGATGCCCTGCACGGCGAGCGGGACCGCTTCAAAGGCTTCGTGGCGCCCCGCCGCGAGGCGCGCGGTGTGCCGCTCGCGATACTGCTCGACCTCTCGGCATCGAACGCGTTCGACGGGCGCATCGATACCGTGCTGGACGTCGCGCGCGTACTTGGGCAAGCGCTGCGCACGGGCGATCGACCTTATGCGATGTACGGCTTTCATTCCGAGGGGCGGCAACGGGTGCGCTTTCACGTGTTCAAGGATTTCGACGAGGCGTGGAGCGCGTCGACCGAGGCCTATATTGCGCGGATTCGTCCAGGGCTTTCCACCCGCTTTGGTGCTGCGCTTCGGCATGCCGGTGCGCGGGTGAGCCACGAAGCCGCGCGTATAGGCTTGTCCAGGGCCAGCTTGTTGACCGTGTCCGATTGCGTTCCGTTTGATATCGATGTCTTCGATCCTCGCTATTTGCGCGAAGACACGCGGCGGGCATTGAACGAGCTCGCTGTGCGCGGGATCGAATGCGGGTGTCTGGCTCTTGATCCGCAGACGCTTGAGGATGCGAAAGCGCTATTCGGCCGACGCCGGGTTGCGCCTCTCAGTGACCTGCGTGGTTTGCCATCGGCGCTGGTCGCGGTTGCTTCACGATAAGAATGGCTAGGCGAGCGAGTCCAGAGGAACCGTCAGGTTGTTGGTGCGGGCACGTAAGAGCCGACCGTGGTGTGAGAGCAACCGTGGGGGCAAAATCCACCCCAAAACGAAAAAGGCCTCACAAGCGTTGCTTGTAAGGCCTTGATTTCTTTGGTCGGGGCGAGAGGATTTGAACCTCCGACCACCTGCACCCCATGCAGGTACGCTACCAGGCTGCGCTACGCCCCGAACAGCTAAAAATTATAACAGACACTTCAATCGATTAGAACCGCTCTGCGCTAACAAAGAAAACTAGTGACCCAACAGGTCGATCACGTGCAGCAATTCCTTGCGCAACTGCTCCACGTCTACCGCAGCCGTTGCTGCGGCCGGAACCGCCGCGCCCTCGCTTTCCTCGACCAGGTCAGCCGGTCCACCCTGCGCACCGCCGCCATGCGAATCGAGCCGATTGCGTGCACCGTTGATCGTGAAGCCCTGCTCGTACAGCAACTCACGAATCCGCCGGATCAACAGCACCTCATGATGCTGATAGTACCGACGATTGCCGCGCCGTTTGACCGGCCTCAACTGCGTGAACTCCTGTTCCCAATAGCGCAGCACATGCGGTTTCACGCCGCATAGTTCGCTGACCTCACCAATCGTGAAGTAGCGCTTCGCCGGAATCGGAGGCAAGACGACTTTTTCGATCGTCGCTGTCATCGTCAGTTAGCCGTCGTGGTGGGTTGCGCAGGGACGCGCCAGTCGATCAGCGCGCGAAGCTCGCTTCAGCGCCGTTCTCGACCAACGCTTTCAGCTTTTGACTTGCATGGAACGTCACAACGCGGCGCGCGGCGATCGGAATCGCCTCGCCGGTCTTCGGGTTTCTGCCGGGACGCTGGGGTTTGTCGCGCAACTGGAAGTTGCCGAACCCCGACAGCTTCACGCTATCGCCACTCTCCAGCGCATCGCGGATCACCTCGAAGAATGCTTCGACCATGTCTTTCGCTTCCCGCTTGTTGAGCCCGACATTGTCGAACAGCAACTCGGCAAGTTCAGCCTTGGTAAGCGTCGGCGTTTCGGAGGAAACGGCCGCGGGTGATGTCGGAATATCGCGAATCATGGCGCTGCGTTGCGCCGTAAGAAGGGCTTCGAAATCACTCGAGTTCATTTCATTCATATCTATCAAATGGCGCGCCAAGCAGAAACGGAGGTTGCGAAAAAATGCCGTGCAAATGTTAAATGCGGGTTATCCACGCAACCGTGCGCCATATACTCGAGCCAGACGTTCCACCAGAGTTTGAATGGCCAGATCGACCGTTTCATCCTGAAGGGTCCCGCCAGTATCTTGCAAGGTCACACGGAACGCAAGGCTTTTCTCGTGAGCAGCCAAGCCACCGGAAGTGTTTGATTTTGGACGGAATTCGTCGAAAAGCACAACCTTCTGAACAGTCTTGCAGGCCTCTTCGGACTGAGCCTTCTGGAGCTCGTCCAGCAGCGCCTGCACCTCGATTTTCTGATCGACAACCACCGCGATATCGCGACGCACCGGCGGGAATTTAGACACATCCGCCGGAGTCGGCAATACGCGCTGCATTAATGCTTCCGATTCGATTTCAAACAGAATCGGCGCATGCGGCAAATCATATTTCTGCATCCAGCGCGGATGCAATTCACCAATCCAGCCCACTGCGCGGCCATTCAGTTCAATACGCGCGCTGCGGCCCGGATGCAATGCCGGATGCTCCGCTTTCACGAAGCGCGCCACTGCCGGCGCGAGCACGGCTTCCAGATCGCCCTTCACGTCGAAGTAGTCGACTGTGCGCGTTTGCGCGCCCCACTGCTCTTCGAGCACGGGACCGTAGGCCAGGCCGCCGATCATCTTCGGCTGCGCGAAACCCTCGACGGTCAATTCACCTGCCTTGATCGACGGATCGTGCAGGAACACGCGGCCGGCTTCGAACACGCGCACGCGATCGGCCGCGCGACGGTTCAGGTTCGTGCGCAGGACCTCGATCAGGCTGCCGAACAGCGTGGTGCGCATGACCGACAACTGGCTCGCAATCGGATTCAACAGACGAACAGGCTTGTCGTTGCCGGCGAAGTCCGACTCCCACTCGGCATCCACAAAGCTGAAGTTGACTGTTTCTGCGTAATCGCGTGCGGCGAGTGCATGACGGATCACGTGAATCGAGCGCTGCGTTTCGTTGGTCGGCAGCATCTCGCTGGTCGCGACCGGCGGACGTGCAGGGATCTTTTCGAAGCCGTAGATACGCGCGACTTCTTCGATCAGGTCTTCTTCGATTTCGATATCGAAGCGGTACGACGGCGGGATCACCGAGAACGTATCGCCGTCGCGTTCGAACGTGAGGCCGAGGCGCGTGAAGATCTGCGCAATTTCGTCCACGTCGATCTTGATGCCGATGATGCGGTTCGCACGCGAGACACGCATCTTCACCGGCTCGCGCTTCGGCACGTTGACGATCTGATCGTCGACCGGTCCGGCTTCGCCACCGCAGATATCGAGGATCAGTTGCGTGATGCGTTCGATCTGTTCGACGGTGGTCGCGTAATCGACGCCGCGCTCGAAACGATGGCCCGCATCAGTCGAGAAGTTGTACTTGCGCGAGCGGCCACGAATGCTATCCGGCCACCAGAACGCGGCTTCGAGATAGATGTTCGTGGTGTCGAGCGTAACGGCCGTGCTGTCGCCGCCCATGATGCCGGCGAGGCTTTCGATGTGTTGTTCATCGGCGATCACGCCGACGGTTTCATCGAGTTCGACGGTGTTGCCGTTCAGCAGCTTGAGCGTTTCGCCCTTACGGCCCCAACGCACGTCCATGCCGCCGTGGATCTTGTCCAGATCGAACACGTGCGACGGACGGCCCAGTTCGAGCATCACATAGTTCGAGATGTCGACGAGTGCGGAAATGCTGCGCTGACCCGAACGCTCGAGACGCTGCACCATCCATTGCGGCGACTTCGCGCGCGCATTCACGCCGCGAATCACGCGACCCGAGAAGCGGCCGCACAAATCGGGCGCCGAGATTTTGACGGGCAACGTTTCGTTTAACTTGACTTCGACCGGCTTGATCTCGAGCGGACGCAGCGGCGCGCCGGTGATGGCCGATGTTTCGCGCGCCACGCCGAACACCGACAAGCAGTCCGCCTTGTTCGGCGTCAGCTTGATTTCGAAAACCGTGTCGTCGAGATTGAGCGTTTCGCGGATGTCCTGGCCGATCGGCGTAGCTTCCGGCAGGATCATCAGGCCACTATGATCTTCCGAGAGCTTCAGTTCGCGTGCCGAGCACAGCATGCCCTGGCTTTCCACGCCGCGCAGCTTCGAGAGCTTGATTGCGAACGGCGTGCCGCCCTCTTCGGCCGGCGGCAATTGCGCGCCAACCAGCGCGACCGGCACCTTGATGCCCGGCGCGACATTCGGCGCACCGCATACGATATTCAGCGTCGCGCCCGTGCCGGCGTCGACCTGGCACACGTTGAGCTTGTCCGCGTCCGGGTGCTTGACGACTTCCAGCACCTGGCCGACGACGATCTTCGAGGTCGGCGGCGCGGCCGGCCGCAGGTCTTCGACTTCGAGACCCGCCATCGTCAACGCGTGCGACAGCTCATCGGTCGTCAGTTGCGGATCGACAAAGGTTCTCAGCCAGGATTCCGGGAATTGCATGGTTCTGTGGTCGTTCTGATCAGGTTAGGTCCAGGTCCGGCAGGCGGCCCATTGATTCACTGGGCTCTGCCGGGGACGCTGCTGCGGCACTGCGTGCAGTGCCGCGCTCTATGCTTGTCGCGTTCGTACGCGCCAGTTCACGCGAATTGACGCAGGAAACGCAGGTCGTTTTCGAAGAACAGACGCAGGTCTTGCACGCCGTAGCGCAACATCGTGAGCCGCTCGAGGCCGCTGCCGAAAGCAAAACCGATGTAGCGCTCAGGGTCGAGGCCCATATTGCGGATCACCGTGGGGTGAACCTGGCCGGAACCCGAAATTTCGAGCCACTTGCCGGCGTTCTTGCCCGTTTCGAACAGCATGTCGATTTCAGCCGACGGTTCGGTAAACGGAAAGTACGACGGACGGAAGCGCACCTGAATATCGTCGCGCTCGAAGAATTTCTTGAGGAAGTCTGAGTAGACGCCCTTCAGATCCGCGAAGCTGATGTTCTCGTCGATCCACAGGCCTTCGACCTGGTTGAACATCGGCGAATGCGTTGCGTCGCTATCCACACGATACGTGCGGCCCGGCACGATCACCTTGATCGGCGGCGTATTGGTACGGGCGTAGCGCACCTGCATCGGGCTGGTGTGCGTGCGCAGCAGCAGTTGACGGCCGTCGGCATCTTTGCCGTCGACGTAGAAGGTGTCCTGCATCGAACGCGCCGGGTGGTTCTCCGGGCTGTTCAGCGAGGTGAAGTTGTACCAGTCGGTTTCGATTTCGGGACCGTCGGCCACGTCGAATCCGATCGTACGGAAAATCTGTTCGACGCGTTCCCACGTGCGCATCACCGGGTGCAGACTACCTGCGCCGGTGCCGCGGCCGGGCAACGTGACGTCAATGGCTTCAGCGGCGAGGCGCTGGTTCAGCAACGCGTCGGCGAGCGCCTGACGGCGGGCCGTCAACGCGGCCTCCACTTGTTGCTTGACGAGGTTGATCCGTGCGCCTTCGGTCTTGCGCGTTTCGGGATCGAGTTTGCCAAGGCCCTTCAATAGCTCGGTCAACGCACCCGATTTGCCGAGAAAGCGCGCTTTCTCGTTCTCGAGGGTGGTGACGTCGGAGGCTTCTGCGAAGGCTTTTTGCGCGTCGGCGACAATCTGGTCCAGATCCATTGATCCCATCATTTCAACGTCAGTGTTCTATCGAAGCAAATCCGGTTCTACCAACAAAAACGGGGCTCGGTGAGGAGCCCCGTTTTTGCTGCAGCGTCACCGAGACTACCGGATGTTCGCTGCAACGAACCACGCAGTTTAATTGCCCAAAGCGCAATCAGGCTGCAACGGCGGCTTTCACCTGCTGAACGATCGCAGCAAAAGCAGCCTTGTCGAACACAGCCATGTCGGCCAGCACCTTGCGGTCGAGTTCGATCGAAGCCTTCTTCAGGCCGTTGATGAACACGCTGTACGTCATGTCGTGCTGACGCACCGCCGCGTTGATACGCGTGATCCACAATGCACGGAACACACGCTTCTTGTTGCGGCGATCGCGGTAGGCGTATTGGCCTGCGCGCATGACCGCCTGCTTGGCGATGCGATAGACGTTATTGCGACGGCCGCGGTAACCCTTGGCCAGCTTGATGATCTTCTTGTGACGGGCCCGTGCGGTAACCCCACGTTTTACTCGAGGCATGTCTTGCTCCTATGAGTGTCGGTTAAGGGTTAAGCGAACGGCAGCATTGCGCGCACGGAGTTCATATCTGCTTCATGAACTGCCGTCGAACCGCGCAAATGGCGTTTGTTCTTGGTGGTCTTCTTGGTAAGAATGTGGCGCTTGAAGGCTTGACCGCGCTTGACGGTACCGCCCGGACGCACCACGAAGCGCTTTGCAGCACTCTTCTTGGTCTTCATCTTCGGCATGACAACTCCATTATTAGATGGATATGGGTGTGCGGTCGGCCAGATGGCCATTACCCGCCCTTCGAAACCCATTCCACTTGGTATGCAAACCGCCGTTACTGCCGGCAGCCGCTTTTCAGGAAGCGGCGCACATTTACACATGCGCCGTTCCGAAACCTGCCGATCCCGCACCGGACACCCGGCACAGCATCGTTTCAATCTTTCACAACCGGAGCGCGCACCACACGGTGCGCCGCTGCTCCAGCGGCTTACTTCTTTTTCTTCGGCGCGAGCACCATGATCATCTGGCGCCCTTCCATTTTCGGCATCTGCTCGACCTGACCAACTTCGTCGAGGTCCGTGCGCAGGCGCTCGAGCATGCGCATACCGATTTCCTGGTGAGCCATTTCGCGGCCACGGAAACGCAACGTGATTTTCGTCTTGTCGCCGTCGTCGAGGAAGCGGATGAGGTTGCGCAGCTTGACGTTGTAGTCGCCGTCATCAGTGCCCGGGCGGAATTTAACTTCCTTGACCTGGACGATCTTCTGCTTGAGCTTGGCCTCGTGTTGCTTCTTCGCTTCCGAGTACTTGAACTTGCCGTAGTCCATCAAACGGCAGACCGGAGGAACCGCTTGCGGAGCGATTTCAACCAGATCCACATCCTGCTGTTCCGACATGCGGAACGCATCAGCGAGTTTCACGATGCCGAGCGGTTCGTTCTCGACTCCGACCAGACGCACCTCGGGTGCTGTAATTTCACCGTTGATGCGGTGCGCAGACTTATCAGTAGCGATGTTACGTTTCCTCTAAAAATTAAAAAAACGAGCCGGGCTGCCAAGTGGCTCAGTTGAACGACTGCACATCCTGGCGCAGACGCTCAATGAAGGTATCGAGAGGCATCACGCCCAGATCGACACCACCACGGGCACGCACGGCTACCGTTTGGGCTTCACGCTCTTTGTCGCCGACCACAAGCAGGTACGGCACCTTTTCCAGCGTGTGCTCCCGTATTTTATAGCTAATCTTCTCGTTGCGCAAATCGGCCTCTACTCTAACCCCTTGTTTTTGCAACGATTGAGCTAGCGACTGCGCATATTCGGCCTGACTTTCCGCGATATTCATCACCACAACCTGCATCGGCGCGAGCCACGACGGCATTGCACCAGCATGGTGCTCGATCAGAATGCCGAGGAAACGCTCCATTGATCCGACGATTGCCCGGTGCAGCATGATCGGGCGGCGGCGGCTGTTGTCTTCGGCGACGTATTCCGCGCCCAGACGCTCCGGCAGCACCATATCAAGCTGCAACGTGCCGCACTGCCACGAACGGCCGAGCGCGTCCTTGATGTGGTACTCGACCTTCGGGCCGTAGAACGCGCCCTCGCCCGGCAACTCTTCCCACGTCACGCCGCAGGCCGTCAGCGCCTCGCGCAGGCCCTGCTCGGCACGGTCCCATGTCTCGTCCGTGCCGGCGCGCGCGTCCGGGCGCAGCGACAGCTTGATCTCGACATTGTCGAAGCCGAAGTCCTTGTAGACGCTCATCGCCAGCGTGTTGAAGGCGATCGATTCGCTGATGAACTGGTCTTCGGTACAGAAAATGTGGGCGTCGTCCTGCACGAAGCCACGCACGCGCATCAGGCCGTGCAATGCGCCCGACGATTCATTGCGGTGGCACGAGCCGAATTCCGCGTAACGCAGCGGCAAATCGCGATACGAGCGCAAGCCGTGGTTGAACACCTGCACGTGACCAGGGCAGTTCATCGGCTTGATCGCGTAGTCGCGCTTTTCCGATTCCGTCGTGAACATGTTTTCACGATAGTTCTGCCAGTGGCCCGACGCTTCCCAGAGCGAGCGGTCCATGATCATCGGTGTCTTGATTTCGAGGTAGCCGGCATCGTTCACGCGGCGGCGCATGTACTGCTCGACCTGCTGCCAAAGCGTCCAGCCGCGCGGATGCCAGAACACCATGCCCGGCGACTCGTCCTGCATATGGAACAGGTCCAGTTGCTTGCCGAGCTTGCGGTGATCGCGCTTTTCCGCCTCTTCAAGCATGTGCAGATACGCTTCCTGGTCTTCCTTCTTCGTCCAGGCCGTGCCATAGATACGCTGCAGTTGCTCGTTTTTCGAGTCGCCGCGCCAGTAGGCGCCCGCGAGCTTCATCAGCTTGAAGACCTTCAGCTTGCCAGTAGACGGCACGTGCGGGCCGCGGCACAGATCCGTGAAGCCGCCATGCGAGTACAGCTTGATTTCGTCGGTAGCCGGAATCGATTCGATGATCTCGGCCTTGTACTTTTCGCCGATGCTCTTGAAGTAGTCCACGGCCTCGTCGCGCGAAACCACACGGCGCGAAACCGGCTCGTCTTTCTTCGCGAGTTCCTGCATGCGCTTTTCGATCTTCTCGAGATCTTCCGGCGTGAAGGGACGGCTATACGCGAAGTCGTAGTAAAAACCGTTGTCGATCACCGGGCCGATCGTAACCTGCGCTTCCGGGAACAGATCCTTCACCGCGTATGCGAGCAAGTGCGCCGTGGAGTGACGAATGATGTCGAGGCCGTCGGCGTCTTTCTCGGTGATGATGGCAAGCGCCACGTCATGATCGATCAGCGCGGACGTATCGACGAGTTCACCGTCGATCTTGCCGCCGAGCGCAGCTTTCGCGAGGCCGGGGCCGATCGAGGCGGCCACTTCGGCGACGGTCACCGGATGCTCGTACTGTCGAACAGAACCGTCAGGCAGACGTATCGAAACCATTGCGTTCTCCGTGGTGCCGACCGGCGGCGGCACATACAACCAGGTCAAAAACCAAAAAAAATGCGGCCCCGCTTTCGAGGGGCCGCATTCACATTTCCTGCTAACTACAGTGGCGAAAGTGGTCCTCGACTAGCGTCGCTCCGAAGTAGTTTCGGTCAACGTTCGCGGTGCCATAACCGTATTTGCCTTTTGCGCCGAAGCGCTTACTGCAGTTTGCGAAACCCCGGCAAAACCGGAATTTCTCTTTCGTTGGTAGGCTCGATTGGACTCGAACCAACGACCCCCACCATGTCAAGGTGGTGCTCTAACCAGCTGAGCTACGAGCCTGAAGAAACGAGATTATATGAAGCCCCACACCGCTTGGCAAGTACTTTTATGCACCGACTTTAAATTTCTACTCATGCGCGCGGGCGCATCGAACCGATGCCTGCCGGGCACCTGCTGGCACCCGCCGCCTCGTCCGCGCATCAACTCTTGCGTGAAGCGCGCACCACGCCGACTACTTCACCGAGCAACGTACACGCGCGCTGAATTTGCGCGGCGCTCGACACCTCGACAGTAAATTGCATGAACGCAGCGTTGCGACGCGACTGCGTCTTCACGCCGATCACATTCATCTTCTCGCGCGCGAAAACTTCGGAGATATCGCGCAGCAGACCTTGCCTATCCGTGGCCTCGATGCTGAGATCGACAGGATAGACCGACTGCCCGCGGCCGCTCATGACATCTGCCGACCACGCGGTTTGCAACACACGCTCCGGCGCGCGATCGGCCATGCGGATGAAGGTCGGGCAATCGCTGCGGTGAATCGACATGCCCTTGCCGCGCGTGACAAAGCCGCTGATGTCGTCGGGCGGTGCGGGACGGCAACAGCGCGCGAGTTGCGTAAGCAACGCGTCGACGCCGACCACGAGCACACCCGTCGAAGCCCCGCGGGCGACGCTCGCGCCGCTGCTGCGCTTCTCGAACTGCTCAGGCGCTTCGACTACAGGCTCGGGCGGCGGCGCATCGTGCAGCGCCTGCTCGACGAGCCGCAGACTGAACTCCTCTTTGCCGACCACTGAGAACAGATCGTCGGTGGTCTTGAAGCCGAGCTTGGCGGCGAGCTGATCGAGATTGACCGACGTCTTGCCCTCGCGCTGCAGGGTCTTTTCGACCATCGCACGGCCGCTCGAGATGTGCTCCTGCACTTCGACCGCGTTGAACCACGCGCGCACTTTCTGCCGCGCCCGATGGCTCTGCAGATACCCGAGTTGCGGGTTGAGCCAGTCACGCGACGGACCACCCTCTTTCACCGCGACGATCTCGACCGTCTGGCCGTTCTGCAACGCCGTATTGAGCGGCACCATCGCGCCATCGACACGCGCGCCACGGCAGCGATGCCCCAGTTCGCTATGCAGGTGATACGCGAAGTCCACCGGTGTCGCACCGTGCGGCAGCGGAATCACGCGTGCTTGCGGCGTGAGCACGTAGATGTGGTCGTCGTCAAGCGTAGCCTGCCGCAGTTGCTCCCACGGCTGCGCGGCGCGCTTCTCGCCGTGCTCGCCTTCGGAGACATCGTCTTTCCACGCGAGCAATTGACGCAACCACGCAATCTTCTCATCGTATTTCTCATTGGCGCTGAACTGCCCGCCGTAACCACGCGTGCCGGCTTCCTTATAACGCCAGTGCGCCGCCACGCCATACTCGGCGAACTGATGCATTTCCTGCGTGCGGATCTGTACTTCGAACGCGCGGCCGTCGTCGCCGATCACGACCGTGTGCAGCGACTTATAGCCGTTCGGCTTCGGCCGCGAGATGTAGTCGTCGAACTCTTTCGGCACCGGTTGCCACAGGTTGTGCACGATGCCGAGCACGGTGTAGCAATCCTTGATGTCCTGCACGATCACGCGAAACGCGCGCACGTCGTACAGTTCGGCGAAATCCAGCTCCTTGCCGTGCATCTTGCGCCAGATGCTGTAAATATGTTTTGGCCGGCCGCTGACTTCAGCCTGCACATGCGCCGCCGCCAGTTCCTGCTGCAGCCGCTCGATTGCCTGCGCAACATAGCTCTCGCGCTCAACGCGCTTCTCGTCGAGCAGCTTGGCGATGCGCTTGTAAGTGACCGGCTCTTCGAAGCGGAGCGCGAGATCCTCGAGCTCCCACTTCAGTTGCCAGATGCCGAGCCGGTTGGCGAGCGGCGCGTAAATATCGAGCGTTTCACGCGCCACATCAGGCGACGGCGTGATTTTCGCCGCCGCGTAATAGCGCAGCGATTGCAAGCGCGACGCGAGCCGTATCAGCACGACGCGAATGTCCTGCGCAAACGCGAGCAGCATCTTGCGCAGCGCCTCGACCTGCGCGCGGCGCGCGGCCTGCGCATCGCGCCCGGCTTCGGGCATCGCATTCTGCGCGGCGCGCAAGCTCACCGTACCGAGGCGCAGCAACTTGCGCACGTCGCCGACCAGTTGCGCGACTTCTTCGCCGAAGTTATCGGCGATCACGCGTTCCGGGTCTTGCAGATGCGGCGTTAGCGCAAACAAGGCCGCCGCCAGCACAGCCGACGGATCGACGTTGAGCGTGCGCATGATCGACGCCGTACCCGCCGCGTGATCCGCCAGCAACTCGCCCGATGAGAGCCGCACTTCGCCCGCATGTTCGCGCACGAACGCCATCGCTTCGTCGAAGGAAGGGATGGGGGTCGGCGTGCTCGTAACGATTTCGGTAGTCATAGTGCGACGGCCCACCGGGCCAGACGGATCAACGGATTTTCAACAACAACTGCGAGACGACGCTAAAACCGGGCTCAGCCACGCTCAATCGCGCTGCGCCGCAACCACGACGATTTCGACGAGGCACTTCGGGTTAGCGAGCTTCGCTTCGACGGTAGCGCGCGGCGGCGTGGCGCCTTGTGCGACCCACTCGTCCCATACTGCGTTCATACCGGCGAAGTGCACCATGTCCGAGATATAAATCTGCACGGACAGCAAGTGCGACTTGTCGCTGTTGACTTCTTCCAGCAGACGGTCGATGTGGCCGAGCACTTCGCGCGTCTGACCCGTGATGTCCTGATCCGCGTCTTCGGCGATCTGGCCGGCGAGGTACACGGTGCCGTTGTACACAGCGGTTTCCGAGAGGCGCTTGCCGACGTGGTGACGAATGACTGCCATGAAGAATCCTGAGGTTGGTTGAAAATTGATCGCAGATGCGTTCCGCATTGCACCTACGCATCGCATCCACGGGTGGCCAATAAAGGACGCCGCGCGGAACTCGATATTATGACGCGTCAGCGGCCGGCCCGATAAAGAACTGCCTCGCGATGTCGATCTGATCGGCCGACAGAAACGCCGGCGCATGCCCTACCCCCGCGATTTCGGCGCTGGATACAGCACGCCCGGTGTCAACCATCTTCGCGACCGTCTCGCGCGAGAGCAGATCCGATTGCTCGCCGCGCACCACTAACACAGGCCCCTGAAACGCAGCCAGCGAATGCCACAACGCGGCCTCGCCGAGTTTGGCCGCTTCTTCAGTGGTCGCGGTAAACGGCTGTGCGATTCGCGGGTCGTAACGGAACAACCATGCGCCGTCCTGCTCGTGCAAAAGCGGCGTATTGATCTCGCGCCACTCCTCTGGCGTGAGCGGACCGAAGGTTTGCGCAAGCAACGCCGCGTAATCGATGCCCTGCTGCAGGGTTTCGAAACGCACGGGCTTGCCGAGGTAGTCGCCGATGCGCTGCACGGCCACCGGCTCCAGATGCGGTCCGACGTCGTTCAACAGCATTTTACGAATCGGCGTTTCCGGCAGGCCGGCCAGCGCGAGTCCGATCAAACCGCCCATCGAGGTACCGAACCAGTCGACCGTTTCGACGTTCAGGCGCGCGATCAGCGTGACCATATCGGCGACGTACTGCGGCACGCTATAGAAGTTGGGGTTGGCGAGCCAGGAAGACAAGCCCCGCCCCGCTACATCCGGACATACCACGCGGTAAGTGCCGGCGAATTCCGCAGCAAGGCGGTCGAAATCGCGCCCCGAGCGCGTCAAACCGTGCACGCACAGCAGCACACGTGGATTAGCGGGGTCGCCCCACTCGGTGTAGGCGATCCGGTGCAGGCCACCGGCGCTCGCGCACTGCACATAACGTTGGCGCGGCGCGGGCCGCTCGGCGGTGGATGCAGACGTCTCGGTCATCTGGGTTCCTTGCAAAAGCTCCATGGGCTCGACGCAGACCAAGCGGCGGGAAATGAATGTCGAATCTTCAAACGATTGTAAACCGCTTTGCCGCGCGGCAAGGATCGGCCGAATGGCCTAAGCCGCAGCAGGATGCTCCAGCGTAAAGCCGCAGCGCCGGCGCGCCGACGGAGGCAGCGCAAAACGGCACGAAAAGACGGCACCAAAAAAAACGGGCGAGACTCACGCCTCGCCCGCCTACAACCTCGCGTCAATTCAATTCGCTTCGCAAGCCACCCCAAGACCTACAAGGCAACTCGCGTTGCCACCACCTTCCGTCACAAGGACCAAAGCAGGCGGCTCATACCACCACTCAGCTCACCGCGCTCACATCCAGCGGCGCGCCCGTCTTCGTCTGGATTTCCTCGACGCTCACACCCGGCGCCAGTTCGGTCACCTTCAGACCGTCTTCCGTTATTTCGATCACGCCGAGGTCGGTGATGATCTGATCGACCACGCCCACGCCCGTCAACGGCAGCGTGCATTCTTCGAGGATCTTGTGCTGGTCGCCCTTCGCGACGTGTTCCATCAACACGACCACGCGCTTGACGCCCGCGACCAGATCCATCGCGCCGCCCATGCCCTTGATCATCTTGCCCGGGATCATCCAGTTGGCCAGATCGCCCTTCTTGCTGATCTGCATCGCGCCCAGAATAGCCAGATTAATGTGGCCGCCGCGAATCATCGCGAACGAATCCGCCGACGAGAAAATCGACGAACCCGGCAGCGTGGTCACCGTCTGCTTGCCGGCGTTGATCAGGTCGGCATCCACTTCTTCTTCGGTCGGCGACGGGCCGATGCCGAGCAGGCCGTTTTCCGACTGCAGCCACACTTCGACGCCGGCCGGCACGTGGTTCGCCACCAGCGTCGGCAAGCCGATGCCGAGGTTTACGTAGAAGCCGTCCTGCAATTCCTTCGCCGCGCGTGCGGCCATTTCGTCACGAGTCCATGCCATGATCAGTCTCCTTTCGCGCGGACGATGCGTTGTTCAATGCGTTTTTCCGGATTCGCATTGAGCACAATGCGCTGCACGAAAATGCCCGGCGTGTGGATCGCATCCGGATCGAGTTCGCCCACTTCAACGATTTCCTCGACTTCCGCGACCGTGATCTTGCCGGCCATCGCGCACATCGGGTTGAAGTTGCGCGCGGTGCGGCGATAGATCAGGTTGCCCGATTTATCGGCTTTCCACGCCTTGACCAACGCGACGTCGGCCGTCAGCGAATGTTCGAGCACGTAATGGTTTTCGCCGAACTGGCGGGTTTCCTTGCCTTCGGCGATCAGCGTGCCGTAGCCGGTGTTCGTGAAGAAGGCCGGGATGCCCGAGCCGCCGGCGCGCAGCTTCTCGGCGAGCGTGCCTTGCGGCGTGAATTCGAGCTCGAGTTCGCCGGCCAGATATTGGCGTTCGAACTCCTTGTTCTCGCCCACGTACGAAGAAATCATCTTCTTGACCTGGCGCGTTTCGAGCAGCAGACCGAGGCCGAAACCGTCGACGCCCGCATTGTTGCTGATGCAGGTGATGCCCTGCACCTTCGAATCGCGCAGTGCCGCGATCAGCGCCTCAGGAATGCCGCACAGCCCGAAACCGCCGACGGCGAACGTCTGCCCGTCCTTGACGATGTCTTTCAGCGCCTCGGCGGCGCCTGGATAGACCTTGTTCATCAGTATGTCCCTTCCTTTATGGAAACCCGAAAACGGAATTCGGATCGTTGCGACTTCGATATGACGCTTAGCGGGCAAGCGCCCGACACGTCATTCTAGTCATCCGCGGCCTGTTCTGCGCTCAGGTTACCCTGCCTCACGCAAATGCCTGCTGCAAACATTTCGCCGCGTTGTCATGTGCCCGAAAGAGTACGCTGGGCGCGCCATGCGGCACAATACGCAAAAATACATAAGTACTTGCCGCCAGCCCATGCCTGCACTGGATTACCAAACCGCGTTTCACCTCGCCCCGATCGGACTCGTGCTGTCACGCGAACGCATCATAGAAGACTGCAACGACGAGCTGGCGTCGATATTCGGCTGCACCCGCGAGGCGCTGCTCGGCCAGTCGTTCCAGGTGCTATATCCGTCAACGGACGAATTCGAGCGGATCGGCGCGCGGATTCCGCCGATCATGACCGCGCAAGGCAGCTACGCGGACGACCGGATCATGAAGCGGGCCAACGGGGAATTGTTCTGGTGCCACGTGACGGGCCGTGCGCAGCAACGCATGGACCCGCACGCAGCGGGTGTGTGGACTTTCGAGGATTTGAGCGCGACACGGCGCGTGGCGGTCGAGCTAACGCCGCGCGAGCGGGAAATCGCCGCGCAACTGGTGACGGGCAAAACCAGCAAGCAGATCGGACGGGCGCTGGATATCAGCCCGCGCACGGTCGATGTCTACCGCGCGCGGCTGATGCGCAAATACGATACGGGGAATGCGACCGAGCTGTTGCAGCGCTTGCTCGGGCATTGAGAGGCGCCGAGGAGGTGCTGGCAGCGCTGGGAGCTATCAAGCCGCCTTGACCAGCGCCGCGCTCTCGATGGTCGCGCGCAGCATATCCGGAACCGGTACCGACTTGCCCGCGGCATAGTCGATCCACACGCAACGCGCAGCACCGCGAGCGTAGACGGTGTTCGGATCATCGGCGCGCACGAGTTCGAACGCCGTGTCGAAACTGCTGCGCCCGGGCGTGGCCACGGACATCCGGCCGATCACATCGCCCGGATAGTGCAACTGCTTGAGAAATTCCATCGACGCGTTGACGATCACCGGCCCCTGCCCGTCGGCGTTGCTGCCGGCCAGACCCAGTTGCTCGAACCAGGAAATCCGCACCTGCTCCATGTAACGGAAATAGACCGTGTTGTTCACATGGCCGAATGCGTCCATATCGCCCCACCGAATCGGCATAGACATCTCAAAAACTGCGTGAAAATCGCTCATCGTACTTCTTTAACGGGTTGAAACGAGGGTGAAACCGGCACGCGGGCCGGGGCAAACATGACAAACAACGAACGGCGGCGCAAAGCTACGTTCAGGCGAGACCGAAGCCATCGTCGGCGGCAATCACCGAGCCGTTGATGAATTGCGATTCGTCGGCCGCCAGCAGCAGCAACAGCCCGTCCAGATCTTCCGGCTTGCCGACACGATGACGCGGCAGCAGCGAGACCAGCTTCTGCCCCTGCTCGGTCGACCAGTGATGGTGGTTGATCTCGGTATCGATATAGCCCGGGCAGATGGCGTTCACGTTGATGCCGTGCTTGCCCCACTCCAGCGCCATGGCTTTCGTCATATGGACGACGGCGGCCTTGCTCATCGAGTACAGGCCGATCTGCGGCAACACCCGCAGGCCCGCCATCGACGCGATATTGATGATCCGGTATGACGGCTTCTGCGCGCTATTGCCGCGCATGATCATGCGCTTGGCGACTTCCTGCGCAACGAAGAAGGCGCCGCGCGTGTTAGTGTCGAACACGTATTCGAAGTCGGCCGGCGTGACTTCCGAGAGCTTCTGCGTGGTCGACACGCCTGAATTGTTCACCAGAATGTCGATCGTGCCCGCCTCGGTTTCCGCGTGGGCGACCGCCGACTTGATGCTTTGATAATCCGTGACGTCGAGTGAGACGACGTGCGCCGCGCCCCCGGAGGCTTCGATCTCGGCGCGCAACTCCTTCAGGCGCTCGGTGCGGCGGCTTGCCAACACGACCTTGGCGCCAGCCTGCGACAATACTTGAGCAAAGCGCTTCCCCAACCCGCTCGAGGCGCCGGTGATCAGCGCGACCTTGCCTTCCAGATTGATCGAACGGCCCATTGTCGTTCCTTGTTCGGTTGTTGTTACAGACGCGGTTGACAGGTGCGGTAGGACCGTCGCTGCGGGTCATACCGTATCACAGAAATAGAACGATCGTGCTAATCTCTGCTCATCTGGTTGCAGTGGCGGAGACCATCGCCCACAATACGATCCCGAAAAAAGCATTCTAACGGTAAGAAGAGGAGCATCAATGACCCCCGCAAGCCTCATTGAGCAATACGGTCCACGCGAGTCGATGGAATACGACGTTGTGATCGTCGGCGGCGGCCCGGCAGGCCTGTCCGCAGCGATCCGCCTGAAGCAGCTGGCGGCGGAAAAAGGCGTCGAGCTTGGCGTGTGCGTACTGGAAAAAGGTTCGGAGATCGGGGCTCATATCCTGTCGGGCGCGGTGATGGATCCGCGCGCCATCACCGAACTGATCCCGGACTGGAAGGAAAAAGGCGCGCCGCTGACCGTGGACGTGACCGAAGACAAGTTCCTGTTCCTGACGGAAACCGGTTCGAAGAGCGTGCCGACCTGGGCGCTGCCCGACAACTTCAAGAACCACGGCAATTATGTGGTCAGCCTCGCGAACGTCACGCGCTGGCTGGGTCAGCAGGCTGAGGCGCTCGGTGTGGAGATTTTCCCGGGCTTTCCGGCGGCTGAGATTCTGTATAACGACGATGGCTCGGTTAAAGGCGTCGCCACCGGCAATCTCGGTATCGGCAAGGACGGCGAGCCGACTGAGAACTTCCAGCTCGGCATGGAGCTGCACGCAAAGTACACGCTCTTCTGCGAAGGCGCGCGTGGGCATCTCGGCCGTCAACTGAACGACAAGTTCAAGCTGCGCGACGGTGTCGATCCGCAGGTCTACGGTATCGGTATCAAGGAATTGTGGGAAATCGATCCGGCGAAGCACAAGCCGGGTCTGGTGATGCATACCGCCGGCTGGCCGCTGGAGAACGACACGTACGGCGGCTCGTTCCTTTATCACATGGACAACAACCAGGTGGTGGTGGGCTTCGTGGTCGGTCTGGGCTACACGAATCCGTACCTGTCGCCGTTCGAGGAATTCCAGCGCTACAAGACGCATCCGGCAATCCGCGCAATTCTGGAAGGCGGCAAGCGCGTGTCGTATGGCGCGCGGGCGATTACTGCGGGCGGTCTGTTGTCGCTGCCGAAGCTCGTTTTCCCGGGTGGCGCGCTGGTGGGTGACGATGCAGGCTTCCTGAACGCGTCGCGGATCAAGGGTTCGCATGCGGCGATCAAGACCGGCATGCTGGCGGCTGAGGCTGCTTTTGAGGCTGTCCAGGCTGGCCGCACCAGCGACGAGCTGACGGGTTATCCGGAGTCGTTCAAGACTTCGTGGCTGCACACGGAACTGCATCGTGCGCGTAATTTCAAGCAGTGGATGAGCAAGGGCCTGTACCTCGGCACCCTGATGGTCGGCATCGAGCAGAAGCTGCTGGGCGGCAACGTGCCCTGGACGCTGCATCACCAGCATTCCGATCACGAGATGCTGAAACCGGCGTCGCAATGCAAGCAGATCACTTATCCGAAGCCGGATGGCAAGCTGACGTTCGACCGTCTGTCTTCCGTGTTCATTTCGAACACCAACCACGAAGAGAATCAGCCGGCTCACCTGACGCTGAAAGACCCTTCGGTGCCGGTGAATGTGAACTGGCAGACGTATGCCGGTCCGGAGTCACGCTACTGCCCCGCCGCGGTGTATGAGTTCGTGAAGAACGACGACGGCAGCGAGCGTCTCGTGATCAACGCGCAGAACTGCGTGCATTGCAAGACCTGCGATATCAAGGACCCGACCCAGAATATCGTCTGGGTGACGCCTGAGGGTGGCGGCGGTCCGAACTATCCGAATATGTGATTCGGTGTTTGTTTGCCGTGCGCGGAGCTTGTTTGTCCGCGCACCGCATGCAGGCAAGCTCCACGCAGGTAAAAACAAAGCGGCATCCATTGCAGACGTGCTGCCAACGTCGCCGCAAAGCAACAAGCTCAAACTCACCGCATCATTTCAATCCGCTCCCGCACTTTAGCCAGCACCGGCGCCCACGCGCCAATCTCAGGCTGCCGAAAGAGCTCAATAGAATCGTACCAGGCCGTGGTGCCCGATTCGTCGCCCCAAAACCATGCCGACACATGATCGATCATCAAACATGTCGGCACGCCGAGCGCCCCCGCCAGATGCGCGGGCCCGCTATCAATCGTGACGACCAGATCCAGATTCGCCAGCAACGCAGCGACATCGTCGAATCCGGACTGAAAATGGTGGGTCAGGTCGACGACATCGAGCCCCTTGGCGCGCCACTGCGCGACTGTCTCGCTGCGCCCAGGCGACAACGCAAACCAGGTCACGCCCGGCACGCTCAATAACGGCTCGAGTTGCTCGACAGGCACCGACCGCCGCGTATCGCGGATATGCTCGGGATTACCGTTCCACACTAAACCGACGTTGCGATTGCCCGGCTTGCCGGCCGTGTGCGCATGAACCCGCTCGCGCCATGCCTGCACGCGCACGGGCTCGGCGCTCAGATACGGCGCACCCCACCCCGTTGCATCGAAGACGCCAAGCCGCAGCGGCAAGCTCATCAACCCGCAATGGAAATCCGGCCGCGTTTCAAGGCTCGTTTCGAGCGGCAAGTCACCAGGTAGCATCCGTTCGAATAGATGCCGCAACGGTCCGTCGTGACCGAAAATCACCCGGCCGCCTTCGCGTCGCGCCCGCTCGGCCAGGAGCGGCAGAAAGCGCACCGCCCAAAGGCAGTCGCCGTTACCTTGCTCGCCGTACACGACCAGCGTTTTGCCTTGCAGCGATTCGCCTTGCCAATGCGCGCTGATCGAAGCGAGCGCATGCTGCGCGTTATTCAGATCGTCGCCGAACGCGACGCGTGATTCGTAATGCGCCCAGCCTTCGGCGAAACGTCCCGTGCGGATTTCGAGTTCCGACAGATCGAATAGCGCATGCATATTGTCCGGCGACAAGGCCAGCACTTGCCTGAGCAAGACCTCCGCTTCGGCCAGCCGCGCCTGCTCCTTGATGCACAAAGCGAGCTTGTGAAGCGCCACCGGGTTGCCGGGTACGATGCGCACCGCTTCGCGCAATAGCCGCTCGGCCATGTCGAAGTCGTTGCGTTGTTGCACGGCCGCCGCACGCCAGATCAGCGCGTTGGCATCTTCGGCGTTTTGCGCGAGCAACAGCGTCGTGGCGGAGTCGACGAGCGACCAGTCGCGCACGATGAAGGCCGTCTGCGCAATGGTGTGAAGGAGCGTAGGTTCGCAGGAGGGATCAAGCTGGTAAGCGCGCACCAGCGCCGCGAGCGCCTCGCGCCGAAGGGCCTTGTCGCGGCCGGCGCGCTCCAGCAAGAAATGTCCGAACGCAAGACAGTCCGCGGCGCCAGCGTGCGGCGCGGCGGCACGCGCGCGCAGGTTCGCGAGTTGGCTATCTGCCGGCTCGGTGTTCGTATCGGTCATTGAGACGAGGCTGCGCGCACTACGAAGACACTCAGAGAGTGCCCTTTACGGCGCGCTCGCCGCGATCTTCGGCGTGCTGACGGCGACGTCGCCGCATTGCGCACGGTGGCGCAACGCATGGTCGATCAGCACCAGCGCGAGCATGGATTCGGCGATCGGCGTGGCGCGGATGCCGACGCACGGGTCGTGACGCCCGAACGTTTCGACAACAACGGGCTGCCCCGCCTTGTCGATCGAGCGGCGCGGCGTACGGATGCTCGAAGTCGGCTTGATCGCGATCGACACCGTGATGTCCTGGCCGGTCGCAATACCGCCGAGCACACCACCCGCGTGATTGCCGACGAAGCCTTCCGGCGTCAATTCGTCGCCGTGGACCGAACCGCGTTGCGCGACGCTGGCGAAGCCCGCGCCGATTTCGACGCCCTTCACCGCATTGATGCCCATCATGGCGTGCGCAATGTCCGCGTCGAGCCGGTCGAACAGCGGCTCGCCCAGCCCAACCGGCACGCCGGAAGCCACGACGTTAATGCGTGCGCCGATCGAGTCGCCGTCTTTACGCAAGGCGTCCATATACGCTTCCAGCTCCGGCACGATCTCCGCGTTCGGCACGAAGAACGGGTTCTCACGCACATGCGACCAGTCGACGAACGGCACGTCGATTTCTCCGAGCGCCGCCATGTAGCCGCGGATCTCAACACCGAACTTTTCACGCAGCCATTTCTTCGCAACCGCACCGGCCGCTACCGTCGGTGCGGTCAGACGGGCCGACGAACGGCCGCCGCCGCGATAGTCGCGAATGCCGTATTTCTGCCAGTAGGTGTAGTCGGCGTGACCGGGACGGAAGGTGTCGGCGATGTTGCCGTAGTCTTTGCTGCGCTGGTCTGTATTGCGGATCAGCAACGCGATCGGCGCGCCGGTGGTCTGGCCTTCGAACACGCCCGACAGGATCTCGACCTTGTCTTCTTCCTGGCGCTGCGTGACATGGCGCGACGTGCCGGGTTTGCGGCGGTCAAGTTCGAGCTGGATGTCGGCTTCGCTAAGCGCCATACCCGGCGGGCAGCCGTCGATCACGCAGCCGATAGCGGGGCCGTGCGATTCGCCGAAGGTCGTGACAGTGAAAAGCGTACCGAGCGTGTTGCCGGACATGGGCGTCGTCCAAAGAAATGCGGGGAAAGCACCATTATGCCAGCCCTACAGGGGCTAAGTCCCGGCCGCCCTACTTCCGCGCCCCGCGCAACTCGGTGACGATCTTCTGCAGCACCTCAGGCGTCGCCTCGGCCGGATCGATCGGCTCACCCACCGCCAGCGTCAGCCGGCTCATTACGCCCTTCTGGATCGGTCGCGGCCAGCGCGCGTCGTTGGCGCGTGAAAACACGCTCCCCCACAGCCCGCGCAGCGCCATCGGTATCACCGGCGCCGGCGTGCGGCGGATGATCTCAGTCACGCCATGGCGGAACGGATTCATCTCGCCAGTCTTCGTCAATTTGCCTTCCGGGAAGATGCAGACCAGATCGCCCTCGGCGAGCGCCTCTGCGCAGCGCTCATAGGCGCGCGTCAGCAGCTCCGGGTCCTGATGGGCTGGCGCAATCGGAATCGCCTTCGCATGGCGGAACACCCAGCCGGCGAACGGCGACTTGAAAATCTGATGGTCCATCACGAAGCGGATCGGCCGCGGACTCTCGGCCATGATGACGATCGCGTCGACGAAGCTCACGTGGTTGCACACCAGCACGGCCGCGCCCTCTTCCGGAATCCGTTCGGCATGCACGAGGCGAATCCGGTAGAACGTATGCACCAGCACCCAGGCGATAAAGCGCAGCAAGAACTCAGGCACGAGCGAATAAATATATGTCGCGACGACAATGTTCAGCAGCGCGGTGACGAGGAAAATCGCCGGAATACTGAAGCCCGCCGCGGTCAGCCCCATCGCCATCAACGCCGAGACGATCATGAACAGCGAATTCAGAATATTGTTCGCGGCGATGATGCGCGCGCGGTGGGTCGGCTGGCTGCGGCTCTGGATCAGCGCATAGAGCGGCACGCTATAGAAGCCGCCGAACATGGCCAGCAGGAACAGATCGGCCAGCACGCGCCAATGGGCGGGCCGCACGAGAAATTCGCCGACGCTCAACAGATGCCCGGCGGCCGGCAACGCATGGCTCGCGAAGAACAGATCGATCGCGAACACGCTCATGCCGATCGAGCCGAGCGGCACGAGGCCGATTTCGATGCGCCGCTTCGAGAGCTTTTCGCACATCAGCGAACCTAGGCCGATACCGATCGAGAACGTGCCGAGCAGCACGGTCACCACGTCCGGATCGGCGGACAGCACGTTTTTCGCAAAGCTGAAAAACGAAGACAGAAAAGTCGCGCCAACGAACCACAGCCAGGAAATCCCCAGCAGGCTCAGAAACACCGTGCGGTTTTCGCGCGCGAGCTTCAGGTTGCGCCACGTTTCACTGACCGGATTCCAGTTGACGCGCAGATCGGGCTGCGGCGCCGCCGTGACAGGCACAAAGTTCGACACCAGCCGCCCCACCAGAGCAATCCCGACACAGGCGCAGGCCAGCACCACCGCGCCATGCTCGACGAAACCCGCACCCACGCCGCCGACGATCGTACCGATCAGAATCGCGACAAAGGTGCCCATCTCGACCATGCCGTTGCCGCCGACCAGTTCCGACTTCGACAGATGCTGCGGCAGATACGAATACTTGACTGGTCCGAATACGGTCGAATGGACGCCCATCAGAAACGTGCACAGATACAGCAAGGGCGCGCTGTGCATCCAGAAACCCGTGCCGCCGATCAGCATCACGACGATTTCGAAGCTCTTAACGAAGCGCGTGAGCATCGCCTTGTCGTACTTGTCCGCGATCTGGCCGGAGGTGGCCGACAGCAGCACGAACGGCAGAATGAAGATCGCCGAGATCAGGAACGCCGCGGTTTTCGGATCGACGCCTGAAAAGCGCGCCGCCTGGTACGTGACGAGCGACGTGAAGCCGATCTTGAAGACGTTGTCGTTCATCGCACCGAGAAACTGGGTCCAGAAAAACGGCGCGAAGCGGCGCTGGCTCAGCAGGCGGAACTGGGACTCGTGCGTCTCGTGGGAGCGGGCGGCACGGCGGGCGGCAGGTATCGGACGATCGCTCATGAGGTTCGGAGAACAGGCTAATAGAGCAGCAAAGGGGAAAGGGCCGGACACAAAAAAAGCGCACGCTTTCGCGCGCGCCTTGATCGCATTTTCATACTCACAGCAACGGCGCGAGCGCCGCGGTGAGCCACCGCGCGTGAGTTAACGCGGCGCCGGTTGTTGATCCTGCGGTTCTTCCGGCCAGTCGCGGATATAGGCCTTGAGCATGCGGTTTTCGAAGCCCTGCTCTTCGACCACCGCCTTGGCGACGTCGTAGAACGAGATCACGCCCATCAGCGTGCGGCTTTCCAGCACCGGCAAATAGCGCACGTGGTGCTCGAGCATCATGCGGCGAACCTCGTTGACGTCCGTTTCAGGCGTACAGGTGAGCGGATGGTCGTCCATCAACTTGCGGATCGTGGAGGTACCGAGGCTGCCGCCGTGCTTGCTCAAGGTCAGGATAATTTCGCGAAACGTCAGCATGCCGACGAGGTCGCCGTATTCCATCACGACCAGCGAGCCGATATCGTGCTCGGCCATGGTATTGACTGCGTCGTGCAGCGTGGTATCCGGCGTGACCGTGAAAAGGGTGTTGCCTTTGACTTTAAGAATGTCGCTGACTCGCATAATCTGTCTCCGTGATACCCGCTAGGCTGATAGTGCCTGAATGACTTTCGATCCTAGCGGAAAGGTCCATAAAAGGAAAGCGGCCCGCCCACCAAGGCGCAACGGGCGTTTGCAAGGTCGGCCCGGCGCCGTTCAGCGCGCCCACATTGTCCGACCCGCGGGAAAACCGCGCTTGAAGCGATCCATGCCGGTGATAGGATGGCCGCCACTTTCACCTTTCGCGAGGCCGTCCGTGGCCTCGCCGCCCAGGATGTCCGCCAACCGTTTCGATACGCTTGCGCTGCACGCCGGCGCCGCGCCCGACCCGACAACCGGCGCGCGCGCCACGCCTATTTACCAGACTACCTCGTTTTCGTTCCGCGACTCGGACCACGCCGCGGCGCTCTTCAATATGGAGCGCGCCGGCCACGTCTATTCGCGCATCTCGAATCCGACCGTGGCCGTTTTCGAGGAACGCGTTGCCGCGCTGGAAAACGGCGCGGGCGCGATCGGCACGGCCAGCGGCCAGGCCGCGCTGCATCTGGCGATCGCCACGCTGATGGGCGCCGGCTCCCATATCGTCGCCTCCAGCGCACTGTACGGCGGCTCGCACAACCTGCTGCACTACACGTTGCGGCGCTTCGGCATCGAGACGACCTTCGTCAAACCCGGTGACATCGACGCATGGCGCGCCGCGCTGCGCCCGAACACACGCCTGCTGTTCGGCGAGACGCTTGGCAACCCGGGCCTCGACGTGCTCGATATCGCCGCGGTGGCGCAACTCGCGCATGAGCACCGCGTGCCGCTGCTGGTCGATTCGACCTTCACGACGCCCTACCTGCTCAAGCCCTTCGAGCACGGAGCGGACTTCGTCTATCACTCGGCGACCAAATTCCTCGGCGGCCACGGCACCACGATCGGCGGCGTACTCGTGGACGGCGGCACGTTCGATTTCAACGCTTCCGGCCGTTTCCCCGAATTCACCGAGCCGTACGAGGGCTTTCACGGCATGGTGTTCGCCGAGGAAAGCACCGTCGCGCCGTTCCTTCTGCGCGCACGCCGCGAGGGCTTGCGCGACTTCGGCGCGTGCCTGCATCCCCAGGCCGCCTGGCAACTGCTGCAAGGCATCGAGACGCTGCCGCTGCGCATGGAACGGCACGTCGCGAATACCCGCAAGGTGGTCGAATTCCTGAGCGCACACCCTGCCGTCGAAGCCGTCGCCTACCCGGAACTGCCGACGCATCCGGACCATGCGCTCGCGAAGCGTCTGCTGCCGCGCGGCGCGGGCGCGGTGTTCAGCTTCAATCTGCGCGGCGACCGCGCCGCCGGGCGCAGCTTCATCGAAGCGCTTTCGCTGTTCTCGCATCTCGCGAACGTCGGCGACGCACGCTCGCTGGTCATCCATCCGGCATCGACGACGCACTTCCGCATGGACGCCGCCGCGCTCGCCGCAGCCGGCATCGCCGAAGGCACGATCCGCCTGTCTATCGGTCTTGAAGACCCCGACGATCTGATCGACGACCTCAAACGCGCACTGAAAGCGGCGCAGAAGGCGAGTGGGACGAGCGCGGGGAGTGGAACATCCAGTCCGTCCAGCGCGGCAAAAACCGACCCCGCCAGTTCATCCGCTGCTCCAGCAACCGGCAACCCATCCGCCTCCGCCTCGCCTGCCGATGCCGCCAAACCCCGCCCGGAGTCCGCATGATCCTCACCGTTCAAGGCAAGCCCGCCTACGCGTACACCGGCGGCAAACCCTTCGACCCCAGCCTGCCGACGGCGGTGTTCATCCACGGCGCCGAGCATGACCATAGCGTGTGGGCATTGCAAACGCGTTACTTCGCGCATCACGGCTTCAGCGTACTGGCGGTCGATCTACCCGGTCACTGCCGCAGCGCCGGCCCGGCGCTCACCACCGTGACCGCAATGGCCGACTGGCTGGCCGCCCTGCTCGACGCCGCCGGTGTGCAACGCGCCTTCGTGGCCGGCCACAGCATGGGCTCGCTGATCGCCCTCGACTTCGCCGGCCGCTATCCGGAACGCGCGACGCACCTCGCGCTGCTCGCCACCGCCGTGCCGATGGCTGTCTCCGACGCCTTGCTCGACGCCGCCCTGCATCGCGAGCCCGATGCAATCGACATGGTCAATCAATGGTCGCATTCGACGCTCGCCGCCAAGCCGTCGTGCCCCGGCCCGGGCTTCTGGCTGCACGGCATGAACCAGCGGCTGATGGAGCGTGTCTCGGCGAGTGGCGAGCCGCAGCTGTTCCACACCGACTTCACGGCCTGCAATAGCTACGCGGACGGCCTCACACGCGCCACCGAGGTCCGTTGCCCGACGCGCCTGATCGTGGGCCGACGCGATGCGATGACGCCGCCGCGTGCGGCCAAAGCGCTCGCCGCCGCGCTCTCCCAGGCCGGCGTACCGGTCGACACCGTCACGCTCGAGGCCGGCCATGCCTTGATGGCCGAACAGCCCGATGCCACGCTCGACGCGCTGTTCAGCTTCGCCTCGACGGCTGCCGGCGCGGTCGCAACCGGCGTTCGATAGTCGCTGCGAGTCGTCACGATAACCGGGCACGTGGAGACGCGCCATCGGCCGAATGGCCTAGTTGCGCGCATAGTCCGATAGCCGCACAATGGGCCAAGCCTGTCCTATTTCGAGCGCGTTCCGAGCATGCCCGCGCGCGGCGAAGCAACCTGGGAGCGACGGGCACGGAATCGAGTAGCGTCGACCTTCGGAGGCCGTGATGGCTCAAACCGCGCACACCGATCACTTCGCGAGTTTCGCGGAGTTCTACCCGTACTACCTGAGCGAGCATCGCAACACGGTATCGCGGCGGCTGCATTTCGTGGGGTCGCTCGGCGTGATCGGGTGCCTCGCCATGGCGCTCGCCACTGGTGACTGGCTATGGCTGCCGGCTGCCGTGATCTGCGGCTATGGCTTTGCCTGGGTCGGGCATTTCTTCTTCGAGAAGAACCGGCCGGCTACCTTCCGGCATCCGTTTTATAGCCTGATGGGCGATTGGGTGATGTTCAAGGACATCTGCGTGGGGAAGATTTCGCTGTAGGATTGCCGCCGCTTCAGGCGGCCTGCTCATGCAGCCTGATGCGGCATTGAAGAAGTACCCTGCTCACTTTCCTGCGCACGCGCTGCCCGCGCGGCAGCACGCGCCGCCAGCAGTACTGCGAGCGTCACTTTCAGCTTGTCGTTTTCCAACGCCGCAAGAAGTGTCTGGCCATCCACGCGCGTAGAGTTCAGTTCAAGCTGATATTCGAGTTCCGCCCGATCGATCACGAACAGGTCGAACAGACGCTCGACGGTGATCTGCGCGGGATTCGCCAGCAGCAGGAAGTGCGGACGCGTGTCGTCGTCCTGCAAGCGCGCGATCCACTCGATCTCCTCGAGTTTTAGCAGCAGCCTGACCGTGGTATCCATGTCGCGGCGAAGCATTCGCGAGATCTCCGGCATCGTGTAGCCGCGCTTACCGGCATCGCGCGCTTCCGAGAGCCGCGCGAGGAGTTCAAGCGAATCGAACAGATCGCTGCCCTCGAAAGTCGGCCGGTGAAACTGGCCTATGCGGATCGCCGGCAACGCCGACGCGATCATCGCGCCGGCCAGCGCAATGAACCAGCACAGGTACATCCACAGCAGGAATAGCGGCACAGCGGCAAACGCACCGTACACCGCGGTGTAGGTGGGAATTCGGCGCACGTAGTAGCCAAAGCCGCGCTTGGCGAGTTCGAAGGCGATCGCGGCAGTAATCCCGCCGATCACCGCGTCGCGCCACTCCACCCGGCAGTTCGGCAGAAATACGTAAAGCATCGTGAAGGCGAGTGCCGTCAACGGCAGCGCGGCGCCGGTCAGCGCCCAGTCGATCACCGACGGAATATGCTGGACGGCCGTGACCGCCATGGACCGGGTGAACAGATAGGAAGAAATCGACAGGCTCACGCCAATCAGAATCGGGCCGAGCGTAATGATCGCCCAGTAGACCAGGATGCGCTGCGCGATCGGGCGCGCTTTACGCACCCGCCAGATCACGTTGAACGCGGATTCCACGGTCATCATCGTCATCACGGCGGTGACGAACAGAAAAATCATGCCGATGGTCGTAAGGCCCTTGGCCTTCGACGCGAACTGATTCAGATAATCGAAAATCTGACTGTTGAGCTGCGCAGGCATCAGATGGTCGGCGAGGAAAATCTGCAGCGACATCTGAAACGAGCTGAAAATCGGAAACGCCGTGAACAGCGCAAACGCGACCGTGGCGAGCGGCACTAGCGAGAGCATGGTGGTGAACGTGAGGCTGCCGGCCACCTGCGGAATGCGGTCTTCGCTACTGCGCTTCGCCGCAAACTGCGCGAGCCGTTTGAGCGTGTCGAGATCGAAACGCACCCTGGACAACAAACCCACCTCCTTGCTTCATAAAACGGTGTTTCAGGACCGTGCCCGAGGCCTGGCCGAATGGCTATGGATGGCCTGTGCAGCGGACCCAGCCCCTATAATACCCGTTCACCGATGAGGCCTATGAAAGACATTCTCGTGCTCTATTACAGCCGTCACGGCGCCACGCGCGAGCTTGCGCTGGCGATCGCGCACGGCGTCGACAGCATCCCCGGCATGCAGGCGCGTGTGCGCACCGTGCCGGCGGTTTCCACCGTCTGCGAAGCAACCCAGCCGGACATTCCCGCTGAAGGGCCACCCTACGTCGAACTGCGCGACCTCGAAGAATGCGCCGGTCTCGCGCTCGGCTCGCCCACCCGCTTCGGCAACATGGCGGCGTCGCTGAAATATTTTCTCGACGGCACCACGCCGCAGTGGCTGTCGGGCGCGCTGTCCGGCAAACCGGCCTGCGTGTTTACGTCCACCGGCAGCTTGCACGGCGGCCAGGAGTCCACGCTGCTGTCCATGATGCTGCCGCTTCTGCACCACGGCATGCTGATCGTCGGCATTCCGTACACCGAGAGCGCGCTCTCCACTACGCAAACCGGCGGCACGCCCTACGGCGCGTCGCACTTTGCACGCGCGGGCACAGCCGAACAGGGCATCTCCGGCGACGAAAAAACGCTCGCGATTGCCCTCGGCGCCCGCGTTGCCCGCACGGCGGCCTCCATGAGCGAGCGGCCGTGAATACAGCCGCCCTGCCGGTGCAGCAAAAACGCGCCGCCGCTTTCGGCGCCACCGCCGCCTTGCTCGCGCTGATCGTTTTGTCAGTCGCGTGGGAATGGTGGCTCGCGCCGCTGCGCCCGGGCGGCTCGGCGCTGGTGCTCAAAGCCGTGCCACTGCTGCTCGCCCTGCCCGGCGTGTGGCGGCACCGGCTTTACACGCTGCAATGGGCGTCCATGCTGATCCTGCTGTATTTTGCCGAGGGCATCGTGCGCGGCTGGAGCGACCGGGGCCTGAGCGCCCGCCTCGGCTGGCTCGAAACCGCGCTCTCCGTGGTTTTCTTCGTCTGCACGCTCGCCTATGTCGCGCCGTTCAAGCGCGCGGCAAAACGGGCAGCGAAGCTGGCGGCAAAGCAGGCCGCACAAGAAAACGCACAGCAGAACAGCGGCCAGGCCGAGGGAAGCACACGATGAGAACAGCGCTTTTCGCGTCGCTTTTTACGTCCCTTTTCGCCTCATCTCCCGCGTAATCTATCCGCCGCCGAACATACTGACCGACCAACATGACCCAAGCCGCTTTCCTCACTGCTTGCCGCGACGTCATCGGCGCCGCCCAGGTGCTGACCGATCCGCACGACACCGCCCCCTACCTCACCGACTGGCGCCGCCGCTACACCGGCGCAGCCTGTACGGTGCTCTGCCCGGCCACGCCTGACGAAGTCGCGGCGCTCGTCAAACTTGCCGTCGAACATCGCATCGCGCTGGTGCCGCAAGGCGGCAACACCGGTCTGGCCGGCGGCGCCACGCCGGACGCAAGCGGCGCGCAGGCGGTGATCAGTCTGCGGCGTCTGAATCGCGTGCGCGACATCGATCCGTACAACAACACGATCACCGTCGAAGCGGGCGTCATCCTTGCCGAAGTACAGAAGCACGCCGAAGAAGCCGGCCGCCTGTTTCCCCTGAGCCTCGCCGCAGAAGGCAGTTGCACGATCGGCGGCAATCTCGCCACCAACGCGGGCGGCACCGGCGTACTGCGCTACGGCAACACGCGCGAGCTGTGCCTGGGCCTCGAAGTGGTCACCGCGCAAGGCGAACTGTGGGACGGCCTGCGAGGACTGCGCAAGGACAACACCGGTTACGACCTGCGCGATCTGTTCATCGGCGCGGAAGGCACGCTCGGCATCATCACCGCCGCCGTGCTCAAGCTGCATCCGCAGCCGGCCGCGCGCGTCACGGCGCTCGCCGCGCTCGCGTCGCCGCATGCGGCGCTCGATTTCCTCTCGCTCACGCAACGCGTCGCCGGGCCGCTGCTGACCGGCTTCGAACTGATGTCGGATTTCTGTCTGCGGCTAGTGGGCCGGCACTTCGAGCAGATGCGCTATCCGTTCGCCGAATCGCATGCGCAAGTCGTGCTGTTGGAGCTGTCGGACAGCGAGAGCGAGGAACACGCACGCGGACTATTCGAGCGACTGATGGAAACCGCGCTCGAAGACGGTCTGGTCGAAGACGCGGTAGTCGCGGAAAACCTCGCGCAGTCGCGGGCATTCTGGAATCTGCGCGAACATATCCCGCTCGCGCAAGCTGAGGAAGGCCTGAACATCAAGCACGATATCGCGGTACCGATTTCGCGCATCGGCCACTTCATCAAGGAAACCGACGCGGCAATCGCGCAAGCCGTGCCGGGCGTACGCATGGTCACGTTCGGGCATCTTGGCGACGGCAATCTGCACTACAACGTGCAGGCGCCTGAGGGCGTCGACGCAAAGGCATTCCTTAACACCTGGCAAAGCCCGATCAACCAGATCGTGTACGACAGTGTGCACCGGCATCGCGGCAGCATCAGTGCGGAACACGGCCTCGGCCAGTTGAAGATCGACGAGGCGATGCATTACAAGCAGGACGTCGAGGTGCAATTGATGCGCGCCGTCAAACGCGCGCTGGATCCGCTGAACCTGATGAATCCGGGCAAGGTGCTACGCTAGGGTTTGAAGCCTTCGCCGTCTGGTGCGAGGCTAATTGCAGGAGTCGCTGTCGTGAAGATTCGAGTGTTGTCCGATCTGCATCTGGAAAACGACGAGCCCGAACTGGTCCCGCACGCCGAAGCGGATCTGATCGTGCTGGCCGGCGACATCCACAATCACGCGGCGGGTCCGCGCTGGGCCGCGCAGACTTTCGACGGCGCCGTGCCGGTGGTCTATGTGCCCGGCAATCACGAGTACTACGACGGCGAATTCAGCGCGCTCGACACGGCGCTGTACGACGCAGCGGCCCAGGTCGACAACGTGCACGTGCTGAACAATGCCGCACTGGTCGACCCGCAAGGCCGCTGGCGCGTGCTCGGCACCACCTTATGGACCGACTTCGCGTTATACGGCGCGGATCCGGACACGCTCGCCGAGTCCATCGATGCATCGCGCCGGGTGATGCTCGACTTCCGCGGCCTGATCCAGATGAACTGGCCGCACGACACGCAGGATTCGCCGCGCGACTTCACCCCAGACGATTCCCTTGCGCTGCACCGGCGGGCGCGCGCCTGGCTCGAAAGCGAGCTGGCGAAGCCGTTCGAGGGCAAGACGATCGTCGTCACCCATCACGCGCCGCATCGGCAGAGTCTGGCCGAGCGCTACGCGGAGGACCGCGTCTCGGCCGGTTTCGTCAATCATTTGCCGGAACTGGTGCGCTCGCCCGTTACCCTGTGGATTCACGGACATACGCATACGCCGTTCGATTACACGGTGAACGGCACGCGCGTGGTCTGCAATCCGCGCGGCTATTTCGACCGGCGCACCCGCCAGTGGGAAAATCCTCAATTCGCGTGGGACAAAGTCGTCGAGATATAGCGTCGGCTTGGGGCCGATCTGGGTAGCGCGGCCAGGCGCCACGCACTACGCTGTTGTTGTCGTGGGATTCGGGTCTTCGACTCGGCCAAACCCGCCAGCCCGGTCATCTCCGGAGGTCGCTCATGTGTGGTCGAATCAGCCAGTACCGCGATCCGCATCTGTACGCACGGCAGCTCGGCCTCGCCGATCCGCTCATGCTATTCGACGACGCCGACCGCCGCCCCGGCTACAACCTCGCGCCGGGCACTCACCCGCTCGCGATCTACCCGGACCAGACGCTGCACGCGATCCATTGGGGTTATTGCCCGGATTGGGCTCGCGAGCAGCATCTGCCGCAGACCATCAACGCGCGCGCCGAAACCGCGCCGCATACGCGCTACTTCAAAGATCTGTGGAAAACCGGGCGAGTATTGGTGCCGGCGGACGGCTGGTTCGAATGGCGCATGGAAGCGGCGCCCGGAACACCGCACGGGGATGACGCGGCGGAAGCCGACGCGACGGTCCGCCAACCCTACTTCGTGCACCTGAAAAGCGACGCGCCGATGTACCTCGCGGCGCTATCGAGCGTACGCGGCACGGAACTGCAAACGGAAGGCATGGGACTGGTGATCGTGACGGCCACCGCCGACAAGGGTCTGATCGACGTACACGGCCGCCGCCCGCTGGTGTTCGCACCGGAGGCGGCGCGCAGATGGCTGGATCCGGCCCTGCAATTCGACGAACTCGAACAGCTCGCTCGCAGCGCCTGCCTGCCCGCTGCCCGGTTCCGCTGGCACCGGGTGAGCGCGGAGGTAGACCGCACGCTCAATGACGAGCCGGGCCTGATTGAAGCGCTGCACTGAACGTGCGGAGCGCGGATCGAAACTAGTCTGCGGCCGGACCGCAACGGCGCGGCAACGCACGCGCAAGGCACACCGAAAAGGTACAAAAGCAAGCTCAATTGCCGCGCGCCCAGCAACCTGGCGCACTGGCCAGCTTCAACGATCGCGCTGCTGTCCTTGCAAATCGGGGCGCTCGACCTTGATCGGCACCAGTTGCGGCTGCTGGTCACGCAGGCGGCGCAGCAGATCGCGCGATGCGGCGATTCCGATCAGTCCCAGCATGACGGCCACGCCGATCATCAGATGCGTATCCATGAATCCCTCTTCCTTCGATTGTTGCGGATCTTGCGATTTGCCGAACAGCGGCTAATTGAACGCGTCCGGCAGGATGCCGGCAGCGCATGAACCACACGTTAGCAAATCGACCCCGGCGCAGAAGTAAGGAAATGTTGCGACGCGGCACTTATGTAACAGTCTGTCACGCCACCGCCGCCTGGAACCGTCAACAATGGTCAACCGCTCGCGTAGCGCCGCTTCAGCTGCGCGCGAACTGGCGCAACTCTTCCTGGTCGACGGCCAGCGTGGCGGGCAGTTCGTCGCGCAAAAATTCGACCCAGGTGCGAATTTTCGCGTCCAGATACTGCCGTGACGGATACAGCGCATACAGATTCATTTCCTGCGACGTGTATTCCGGCAACAGCCAGACGAGGTCACCGCTGCGCAGACCGCTAATCGCCGAGTAGATCGGAATCAGTCCAACCCCCATGCCGCTGCTCACCGCGACCGCCATCGCTTCGGCGACATTCACCTGAAAAGTGGTCGGGCCGAGGTTGATGGTTTCTTCACCGTTCGGGCCGTCGAAGATCCATTTGTCGGTCGGGAATATCGGCGTCACCATTTGCAGACAAGTGTGGCGCGCAAGGTCTGAGGGTTTTTCGGGCACGCCGTGCCGCTCCAGATAAGCCGGCGACGCGCACGCGATGCTGAACGCGCTGCACAGTCGCTGCGACACGAGCCCCGAATCCGGCAGACCGATTGCCAATGTCAGCGACACGTCAAAACCTTCGTCGAGAAGATCAGGCATGCGCTGCGCGAGCGTCAGCTCGATGCTCACATCCGGGTAGCGTTGCTGATAGCGGCCCACCGCCGGCACCACGTAGTGCTGGCCGAAGCTTGTCATCGCGTGGACCTTGAGCTTGCCGGACGGGCGCGCGTGGGCGTCGCCGGCCTCCGCTTCCGCCTGGTCCACGTACGCGAGGATCTGCTCGCAGCGCTGCAGATAGCGCTCACCCGCCTCGGTCAGCGCGATACGGCGCGTGGTGCGGTTCAACAGCCGCGTGCGCAGGTGCGCTTCCAGGTCGGAAACCGCGCGCGACGCGTACGCCGTGGTCGTGTTGAGGTGTTGCGCGGCACCCGTGAAACTGCCCGCTTCGACGACGCGGACAAATACGCGCATGTTTTGAAGCGTATCCATACTTTTCCCTAGTAATCCGCTGCGATTGTTACACGATTCGCAAAGGCGATTATCTCATATCGCGTAAAAATGCCTTGCATCTTTACCGGTTATTCCCCAATCAATCAAAAAATATAATGACGCACATGCTTCTATAGCCAATTTTGGAGGAAATCGTGCAGTCTCCGGTACAGAAAGGGGTCGCCGCAGCCGCGGTTCTTACGATCCTATTAACAATCGCCGGCTGTGCCAGTACCGGAGGCATCGCGCCGCAGGATCGCGGAATGGAGCCCTCCTCGCTCGACGTGGGCAACGCCATCCGGGCCGCCAACGCGGACGCCCAATGGCCTGCCGCTGACTGGTGGCGCGCCTATAACGACCCGCAGCTCAATGAGTGGATCGAAGCCGCGCAGACGAGCAACCCGAGTCTCGCTGTCGCCCAGGCGCGCGTGCGCGAGGCCATGTCGATGGCGGGTGTCGCCCGTTCGGCGTTATCGCCGCAAGTGAACGGCAGCCTGTCGATCCAGCGTCAGAAATGGGCCGACAACCTCTACTACGGCCCGGGCCCGCTCGCAGGCCAGCAGTCATGGAACAACACCGGCACGCTGGGTCTCTCATACAACCTCGATCTCTGGGGCAAGGACAAGAACGCCGCCGAGAGCGCGCTCGACGCAGCCCATGCAAGCGCGGCGGACTTCCGCGCCGCCCAGCTCGAACTGGAAGGCAACGTGGTGCGCACGTACATCGAGCTGTCGCTGAACTACGCGCTGCTCGATATCGCCAAGTCCACGCTGCAGCAACAGCAGCAGATCGTCGACCTGGCGAACCGGCGTCTGAAAGGCGGCATCGGCACCCAGCTCGAAGTGAGCCAGGCCGAAACGCCGATGCCGGAATACGAACGCCAGATCGATGAGATCGAGGAAAAGATCGCGCTCGGCCGCAATCAATTGGCCGCGCTGGCCGGCAAGGGGCCGGGCGCGGGCGATGCGATCCAGCGTCCGACGCTCTCGCTCGACAATTCGCCCGCCGCTCTGCCGAGCGCACTGCCCGCGGATCTGATCGGCCACCGGCCCGACGTGGTTGCGGCGCGCTGGACGGTCGCGGCGCAAGCGCGCGGCATCGACGTCGCCAAGGCCAGCTTCTATCCGGACATCAACCTGCTGGCGTCGATCGGCGGCTATGCCGCAATGGGCCCGCTGTTCCAGTTCCTGAAGGACCCGTCGCATAGCTGGAGCGCGGGTCCGGCACTGTCGTTGCCGATCTTCGACGGCGGCCGTCTGCGCTCGCAGCTCGGCGCGGCGTCGGCTGGGTACGACGAGGCGGTCGATCGCTATAACCAGTCGATCGTCGGCGCGCTGAAGGACATCTCCGATCAGGTGATCCGGATCCGTTCGCTCGCGACCCAGGCGCAAGACGCAGACCGTTCGGTCGCAGCGGCGCGTAAGAACTACGACCTCGCCCGCGAAGGCTATCGGCGCGGCTTGACCGACTATCTGAACGTACTGATCGCGCAAAGCCAGTTGCTGCACGCGCAGGAAGGCGTCGCGAAGATTCAGGCCGAGCGGCTGGGCGCGCATGCGTCGCTGGTCACGGCGTTGGGTGGCGGACTCGACGAACCGGCCAATGGTCCGCAGGCGAACGAGACGCTGCCGGCGCATGGAAAGGGTAAGGGCAACGCCGCGCCAGCCAGTTCGAACACCGCGGCCAAACCGTCGGCCGCGCCGGCGCAAACCGGCTCCGCCGGCCATGCGGATAATGCCGCGGCAAGTACGAACCACGCTTCCGCCAGCGTCAACGCCGGCGCGGCTGAGTGAAGAAGCCGACCATGTCAGCCACCCCTTCTCCCTCACGCCCGTCGTCGTTCGCCGCGCTCTACTCAGCCGCCGCCGACTGGGCCCGCACCGACGGTCTCACGTGGGTCTATCTGTTCAAAGCGCTCGCCGCCTGCTTCCTCGCGCTCGGCATCGCGATGAAACTCGACCTGCCGCAGCCGCGCACCGCGATGACCACCGTGTTCATCGTGATGCAGCCGCAAAGCGGGATGGTGTTCGCCAAGAGCTTTTACCGGATCTGCGGCACGCTGGTCGGCCTCGTCGTGATGCTCGCGTTGATCGGCCTGTTCGCGCAGCAGCCGGAACTGTTCATCGTCACCACCGCGATCTGGGTCGGCATCTGCACTGCAGGCGCTGCGCGTAATCGCAACTTCAAGTCGTACGGTTTCGTGCTGGCCGGCTACACCGCCGCACTGATCGGCATTCCTGCTTCACAGCATCCGGATGGCGCGTTCCTCAGCGCGCTCACGCGGGTGGCTGAAGTGGTAGTCGGCATCATCTGCGCGGGCGCCGTCAGCGGCCTCGTGTTTCCGCAGTTCGCCGGCTTGCAGATGCGCAGCACCGTGCGTGCGCGTTTCTCGGCGTTCGTCGAGTATGTGTCGGCCTCGTTGGCCGGCCGCAACGATCGCGCGCAGATCGAAGCGACCAATGCGAGATTTGTCGCCGACATCGTCGGTTTTGAAGCCGCGCGCAGTGTCGCCGTGTTCGAAGGTCCCGATTCACGAATGCGCGGCGGGCGTCTCGCGCGTCTGAACAGCGAGTTCATGACCGCCTCGACGCGCTTTCACGCACTGCATCAGTTGATGAACCGGCTGCGCGACTCGCAGACTAGCGGCGCGATGGTCGCGGTCGACGCGCTCGAACCGTACTTCAAGGAAATCGCCCCGTTGCTCGCGAAATCCGGCGAACCGGTATTGAGCGCCACGGATGCCGCCCACGCCGCCGCGCAGCTCGACGCGTACAAAGCAGAGCTGCCCAAGCGGGTGCGCGAGACACGCGCAGCACTGGAAACGCAGCCGGACGCACCGCTGCTCGACTTCGACACCGGCGCCGAACTGCTGTATCGCTTCATCGACGATCTGCACGCGTACGCGGCCACCTATGCATCGCTTGCCGTCGACATACACGAGCGCGAGCGCTGGATCGAGCGTTACGAACCCAAGACGAATGGAATTGCCGCGGGCGTCGCCGGCTTGCGCGCGGCCATCGTCATGGTGGTGCTCGGCGCGTTCTGGATCGCGACCGCGTGGCCGAGCGGCTCGACCTTGACGCTGGACGCCGCGGCGGTCTGCGCGCTGGCGTCAGCGTCGCCGGATCCGAAGCGCACGGCGTTCCAGATGGCCGCCGGCACGCTGGTCGCCTCAGTGATGGGGATGATCGCGGTGTACGGCGTGTATCCGCACATCGACGGCTTTCCGCTGCTGTGTGCCGCGCTCACGCCGTTCCTGCTGCTCGGCGTGTTCATGACGACGCGGCCCGCGCTGGCCGGCTACGGCGTCGGCTACTGCATCTTCTTCTGTTTCCTGGCCGGCCCGGACAACCTGATTCACTACGACCCGAGCGGCACCATTAACGATGCGATTGCGCTGGTGCTGTCGATGCTGGTGTGTGCGGTGGCCTTTGCCGTGCTGCTGCCGCCCTCGACGCCCTGGCTGCGCAACCGCCTCTTGATCGACTTGCGCCGTCAGGTGGCGCTGGCGAGCCGCGTGGGCATGCGCCGGGTGCGTTCACGCTTCGAGAGCGGCGCACGCGATCTGATGTCCCAGATCAACGCGCTCGCGCAGAACGAACCCGAGGTCAAACGCGACACCTTGCGCTGGCTCTTCGCGGTGCTCGAAGTGGGCAACGCGATGATCGACCTGCGCGGCGAAGTGGCGGCGCTGCCCCGCGACGCGCGCTACGCGAAGTCGATGCCGTGGCGCGTCACATTGCGTGCGATGCGCGATGCGGTGACCGCGCTGTTCGAGCGACCGCGTGCGGACCGCTTCGACCGCGCGCTCGCCGCCACCACCGATGCGATTGCCGCAGTCCAACTGATGCTCGCCACCTTCACGCCGCCGCGTGAGGATCGGCATCGGCTGCAACGCATTCTGAGTCAACTGCATTTCATTCGTACCGCGCTGCTCGATCCGCAATCGCCGCTTGAACCGCTGATGAGCGGACGTGCCGACGCGTCAGAAGGAGTTCGTCATGCCACGTGATATCGCCGTTTTCGACGCCTACGTGCCGGCCATTGTGCTGCTGTTTGTCGCGGGCGCCGCGCTTACCTGGGTGCTGGACCGCGTGATCGCCTATACGGGCCTGTATCGCGTGGTGTGGCATCCGTCCTTGTTCCGGGCCAGCTTGCTCGTGTGTGTGTGCGGCGTGCTGGGTCTCGCCGTTTATCGTTGATCAGAGTCGAAACATGACCATCCGAAATGTTGTGGGCTTCGTCGCGACAGCCGTTATTTTTATCGTCGCGGTTTTGATTGGGCGCGTGTTGTGGGTTCATTACATGGATGAGCCATGGACACGTGATGGGCGCGTGCGCGCTGAAATTGTGAATGTGGCGCCCGATGTTTCTGGCGCTGTTGTGGATTTGCCTGTTAAAGACAATCAACTGGTTAAGAAGGGGGATCTGTTGATGCAGGTCGATCCTTCGCATTATCAGATTGCTGTTGAGCAGGCTGAGGCTGCTGTTGCTGCGCGTAAAGCTGAGTTGCAGATGAGGCGGGATGATGCGCAGCGGCGGGCTGATATGGATGCTTTGGTTGTCTCCAAAGAGAGTCGCGAGAATGCGACTCATACTGCTTCGGCTGCTGAGGCTTCTTATCAGCAGGCTTTGGCTGCGCTTGATGCGGCTAAGCTGAATCTTGAACGCACTCGGGTTGTTGCGCCGGTGGACGGTTATGTCACTAACCTGAATGTGTTTCGTGGGGATTATGCTACTGCTGGGTCAGCTAAGTTGGCTATTGTTGATAGTCATTCTTTTTGGGTTTATGGCTACTTCGAAGAGACTAAGTTGCCTCATGTGCGTGTTGGGGATAAGGCTGAAGTTCGGTTGATGAGTGGGGGGACCCTGCAGGGGCATGTCGAGAGCATCTCTCGTGGGATCTATGATCGGGATAATCCGGAAAGCCGTGAGCTGCTCGCTGATGTTAATCCGACTTTTAATTGGGTTCGGCTTGCACAGCGTGTGCCTGTGCGGGTGAGGATTGATTCTGTGCCTGATGGGGTTGTGCTTGCTGCGGGGATTACTTGTACTGTTGTTGTTAAGCCAAGCTAAGGTTTTTTTGCCTTCGCGGCGCTTGTTGTCTGTGTTCTTAGGGCTTTGGCCTTTCCTTGATTTGTTAGTGGTCTATTAGTGTTGCCCCTGTGCGGGGCGGCACTTACTTTCTTTGCCGCCGCAAAGAAAGATAAGCAAAGAAAGCGGCTCAAACCGCTAATGCTAAGCGGGCACCGTGGTCTGCTGCGGGTAGTGGTGCGACTGGAATCCGTGTTCTCTCACATTCAGCGTTAGTGACAAAGGACTCATCAGCTCCCACTCCGCACTGCGTGCGTCGCGGACGGGTCTGCATGGGAAACCACGGGCTTCGCTTTTGCGCAGCGGGAACCATCGGCTTCGCCTCGGCGGCGCGGCGCGCGCCGAGGCGGTACCTCAATATCGTTTCTTCTGTTGCGGTGCTGCGCTGCTCTATAGCCTGAACTTTCCAACCATCTGCTTCAGGCCGCGGGCCTGGTCGTCCAGGGATCGGGCGGCTGCCGTGGCTTGTTCTACTAGTGCCGCGTTTTGTTGTGTGCCGGAATCCATCTGTGTTACCGCAAGATTGATCTCTTCAATTCCCGCGCTCTGTTCCGATGATGCCGCCGAAATCTCGCCCATGATGTCGGTTACGCGCTTCACCGCCTTCACCACTTCGTCCATCGTTTGTCCGGCATCCTGCGCCAACGTCGAGCCGTTGCTCACTCGCTCCACCGATGTGCTGATCAAACCCTTGATCTCCTTGGCGGCTGCCGCGCTGCGTTGAGCAAGGTTGCGCACTTCGGCGGCGACGACTGAAAATCCTCGGCCTTCTTCGCCCGCTCGTGCGGCTTCCACCGCGGCGTTCAACGCCAGAATGTTGGTCTGGAATGCAATCCCCTCGATCACGCCGATGATGTCGCCAATGCTTCGCGCGCTGTCGTTGATCTCGTTCATCGTCGCCACCACGCGGCTTACTACGTCGCCACCCTTCTCCGCAATCTCCGAGGCGTTGTTGGCTAGCGTGCTCGCCTGCTTGGCGTTGTCGGCGTTCTGACGAACCGTCGACGTCAACTGTTCCATGCTGCTCGCGGTTCGCTCGAGCGCCATTGCCTGTTGTTCGGTGCGCTGTGACAGGTCGAGGTTGCCCATCGAGATTTCGCCCGATGCGGTTGCGATCGCGTCCGCGCTGGATGCGATGTCGGACACCGTCGTCGCGAGGCCGCTTTGCATGTCGTGTAGCGCGTAGAGCATGCTCGACTTGTCCTTGCGGCCCAATGCGATCTGGTTCGATAGGTCGCCCGCGGCAATCCGGCTCGCGATTTCCTTTGCGTATGCCGGCTCGCCGCCGAGTTGGCCGGCGAGGCGTCGGATTACCCACTCGCTAATGCCGAACGCCAGTACGATCAGCGCGACTGTCATCGCCGCGAGCATCACGAACGATGAGTGGAAGATAAATCCCGATGCTTCGATGGTCGCCTTGGCGGCTGTGCCGCGCTGGGCTACGAGTTCGTCGACCAGTTTTTCGAGCTTGCCGGTCTCGACCAGTAAGGAAACGTCCTGGGTGCCGACCTGCCAGTTCATCTGCGAAAGATCGAGCGGTTGCGCTTTTACGAGGGTCACGAAGTCGCGCAAGTGGCCACTCCATACCGCGACGGCTGCGGCGAATTTTTTCTGCTGGTCGACGGCCTTGGCGTCGGATGTATCGACGTACTGTTGCAGCGTGCCGAGCTCCTTGGCGAGGCCGCTCAAGCCCTTGTCGATGTCGGCGCCGAGTTCGTCGCGTTCCTTGGCGGTGGTCGCGGTCAGCAGCATCTTTTGCGCGCGGCTTGCGCGCAGCATGTGGCCACGCGCCTCTTCGGCGGCGCGGCTCGCGACGTGGCCCTGGTCGTAGATCGATTGTGCGGAAGCATTCAGGCGGCTGATCTGGGTCAGCGAAAACACGCCGATCGCGAGTGTGCCGATCAGCAGCACGGCAAACGCCAGCCGCAACGTCGCCTTCACCGACAAGCCCTTGAGCCGCACGGCCCGCGAGCGGTTGCCCTGGCCACGCGATGGCGACGGCTTGCCCGCCGCTTCTCCTTCCGGTACGAACCCCGCGCCCGTCTGGCCACCCAGCGAAACTGCTTTCATATTCCTCGTCCCCACGTTTCGAACTGCCGGAAAGGTCGGTTCCGGCATTAATACTTATCTCTCCGGGTCTACGGCACAAACGTCTGCGATCTTTAACGCCGCTCGTCTCATGCCGATTGTCGCGCCCGGTCCTCGACGCGTCGCCTTGTAAGCTTCGCGCCCGCGACCGTTTTATACATGGCCAAAAATCCACGAATCGCATTTATCAGACGACGTGCCGCCCACACGTCGCCCTGCGCAACACACTTGACACAGGCACCACCACAGTGCACCGCGTTTGGGTTTCGGCACATCCATGACGCATGGGAAGCGTAATACGTGTCCGATTCTCGACAAAACTTGTCCTTACAATTCGTGCGAGCCACATTAAACTTCGACAAATAGCTGACAAGGCCCGGCACCGCGTCGAAATGCCGCGGCAACCCGGCAGGTCACGCACAGGCATGCGAACGCCTGAGATCGCGACGCGCCGGCAGCCTGAAATCATGACCGCACACCCTTTCTCCTCTCTCATCTAGCGTATGGAAACGAGCCTCGATAAAAGCACCCTCGCCGGCGCTTCAGCCTCCCCCGCTGGCGCGCAGCCGGCTGCCAAGGTCCAGCGCACGGTCTATTCCGTGCTGGGTGCGATCAGCTTTTCGCACCTGCTCAACGACATGATCCAGTCGTTGATCCTGGCGATCTACCCGATGCTGAAAGACAACTTTTCGCTATCGTTCGGGCAGATCGGCCTGATTACGCTGACTTACCAGATCACCGCGTCGCTGCTGCAGCCGCTGGTCGGCAGCTATACCGACAAGCATCCGAAGCCGTATTCGCTGCCCGTCGGCATGGGCTTCACGCTCGCCGGCCTGTTGCTGATGTCGGTCGCGCCGAGTTTTGGCGTGCTGCTGGTCGCGGCGGCGCTGGTCGGCTGCGGCTCGTCGGTGTTCCATCCGGAATCGTCGCGGGTGGCGCGCATGGCCTCGGGCGGCCGCCACGGTCTGGCGCAGTCGCTGTTCCAGGTTGGCGGCAATGCAGGTTCGTCGCTCGGGCCGCTGCTCGCCGCGTTGATCGTGATTCCGCACGGCCAGCGCAGCATCGCGTGGTTCTCGGTGGCGGCGCTGGTCGCAATCGTCGTGCTCACGCAGATCGGCCGCTGGTACAAGCAGCATCCGGCCGTGAAGAAGGCGCGCAGCCAGACCGGTCACGCAACCCTGTCGCGCAACCAGGTCATGTTCGCAATGGGCGTACTGATGCTGCTGGTGTTTTCGAAGTACTTCTACCTCGCCAGCATCAACAGCTACTTCACGTTCTATCTGATCGACAAGTTCCATCTGCCGGTGCAGGCCGCCCAGGTCCACCTGTTCGTGTTCCTCGCGGCAGTTGCGGCGGGCACGGTGATCGGTGGTCCGATCGGCGACCGGATCGGCCGCAAGTACGTGATCTGGGTGTCGATCCTCGGCGTCGCGCCGTTCACGCTGCTGCTGCCGTATGCCAACCTGTTCTGGACCGGCGTGCTGACGGTGATCATCGGTATCGTGCTGGCTTCCGCGTTCTCGGCGATCCTCGTCTATGCGCAGGAACTGGTCCCCGGCAAGGTGGGGATGATCGCGGGCCTCTTCTTCGGTCTCGCGTTCGGCATGGGCGGGATCGGCGCTGCCGTGCTCGGGCAGTTGGCCGACGCCACCAGCATCACCTATGTGTATAAGGTCTGCTCGTTCCTGCCGCTGATCGGCCTGTTGACGGTGTTTCTGCCGGATGTCGAAGGCAAGCGCGCAAAAGCGTGATGGGATCTCTTCTGGTTGCTTGAAGAAAAAGGCGCTACGGCGCCTTTTTCCGTTGGGCCGCCCCCTCATGGTGAACCCGCGTTGTCCGCAAGGTAACGCCTGCTCTATGCTTGTGCGGATGTACGCACTGCTGCCCTCTCGCCGCGCCCGGCAGCCGCCCCGAGCCGTACGACTCGACATCCGTTCACTCACGCAGCAGAAGGATCGCCGCCGATGACCACCTACCGCGACTTCCACCGCCGTTCGATCGAGCAGCCCGAGGAATTCTGGCGTGACGAGGCGCAGCGGATTCATTGGCAAACGCCGTTCGATACCGTGCTCGACCGCTCGAATCCGCCGTTCGCGCGCTGGTTCGTCGGCGGCCGCACGAACCTGTGCCATAACGCGGTGGACCGGCATATGGCCGAGCGCCCGCAGCAGAACGCGCTCGTGTACGTGTCGACGGAAACCGGTATCGAGCGGCGCTACACCTACGCCGAGCTGTACGCGGAAATCAACCGCATGGCCGCGGTGATGCGCTCGCTGGGTGTGAAGCGCGGCGACGTCGTGCTGCTCTATCTGCCGATGATCCCCGAAGCGCTGTTCGCGATGCTTGCGTGCGCGCGGCTCGGCGCGATTCACTCGGTGGTGTTCGGCGGCTTCGCGGCCCCCAATCTGGCGGCCCGCATCGACGATGCGAAACCTGTCCTGATCGTCACCGCCGACGCCGGCGCGCGTGGCGGCAAAGTGATCGACTACACGCCGCTGGTGGACGAAGCACTGGCGCGCGCGACCCACAAGACGCCGCACGTGCTGTTGATCGACCGGCAACTCGCGCCCGAGCGCCTCAACGCGAGCTACCTCGTCGCCTACGAGCCGCTGCGCGAGAAATTTTTCGACGCCCACGTGCCGTGCGAATGGCTTGAATCGAACGAACCCTCGTATGTGCTGTACACGTCTGGCACCACCGGCAAGCCGAAGGGCGTGCAGCGCGATGTCGGCGGCTATGCGGTGGCGCTGGCGGCATCGATGGAACACATCTTTCAGGGCAAGCCCGGCGACACGATGTTCACCGCGTCGGACGTGGGCTGGGTGGTCGGCCACAGCTACATCGTCTATGCACCGCTGATCGCGGGCCTGACTACCGTGATGTACGAAGGCACGCCGATTCGTCCGGACGGCGGCATCTGGTGGCGCCTCGTCGAACAGCACAAGATCAATCTGATGTTCACTGCGCCGACTGCGTTACGCGTGCTGAAAAAGCAGGACCCGGCGCTGCTGAAAAAATCCGATCTATCGAGCCTGCGCGCGCTGTTCCTCGCCGGCGAGCCGCTCGACGAGCCGACCGCCGCATGGATCGCCGACGCGCTCGGCAAGCCCGTGATCGACAACTACTGGCAGACCGAAACCGGCTGGCCGATGCTGGCGATTCCGCGCGGCGTCGAAGCCCTACCCACCAAGCTCGGCTCGCCAGGTGTGCCGTCGGCCGGCTTCAATCTGACCTTGCGTAACGAACTGACGGGCGAGCCCTGCCCGCCCGGCGAAAAAGGCGTGCTCACGCTGGGCTATCCGCTGCCGCCCGGCTGTATGTCGACGGTATGGGGCGATGACAAGCGCTTTGTCAGCACCTACTGGTCGAGCATTCCGAATCAGCAGGCCTACTCGACCTTCGACTGGGGCATTCAGGATGAAGACGGGTACGTGACGATCCTCGGCCGCACCGACGACGTGATCAATGTGGCCGGCCATCGGCTCGGCACGCGCGAAATCGAGGAAGCGTTGTCGAGCCACGCGGCGGTCGCGGAAGTGGCGGTGGTCGGCGTGACGGATGCGCTGAAGGGTCAGACGGCGATGGCCTTCGTGGTGCTGCGCGACGCGCAAGCCTACGCGAGCGAGAAGGCACGAGCGAAGCTGGAAGCCGAACTCACCGCGACGGTGGACCGCCAACTCGGCGCGATCGCGCGGCCGGCGCGCGTGGTGGTGGTGTCGATGCTGCCGAAGACACGCTCGGGCAAGCTGCTACGCCGCGCGATTGCGGCGCTGGCCGAGGGACGCGAACCCGGTGATCTGCCGACGATCGAGGATCCGGCGGCTTTGCAGCAGGTGCGGGAGGCGCTGGGGGATTCAACGAAGCACTAGCGAGCGGCGAGGCTGATCGTGCGGTGAAAGGGCGACGCAGTCATGCGCCGCTCATTCGTGTGACTGCCGGCTGATCAGCGCCCTGCGCGTACCAACGGCGAACATGTCACGCCACCCGACGCGCCTCCAGAAACCGCTTCAGAATCGCATTCGAATACGTCCCGGCAATCGCCGTGAGAAACGACACGAACGATTGCGGTGCGTGATCGTCGGCGGTGTCGGAGATGGTCCGCACTACCGCGCACGGCACACCGTACTCGTAACAGACCTGTGCGATCGCCGCGCCTTCCATCTCCACCGCAAGCGCATCCGGCAGCGCATCGCGCAAGGCTTTGACGCCCGTTGCACTCGCGACGAACTGATCGCCGCTGATAATCAACCCGCGATGTACGCGCGGCTCGCGCGTGCCGAAGCGCGCAGCCGACGCAGCGCCCTCTTCAGCAACAAAACGCTCACACGCAGCGGCCAGTTGATCGGCAAGCACCGCATCGGCTGCAAAGCGCGACACGCCGAGCAACGGCACTTCGAAGCGTGGAAACAGGGGCGACGCGTCGAGATCGTGCTGCATCAGCACGTTGGCGACGACGATGTCGCCGACCCGCACCTCAGTCCCCACGCCTCCCGCCACGCCGGTGAACACGACCGCTTCGACATCGAACGCATGGATCAGGGCGCTGACCGTGGCTGCCGCCGCGACCTTGCCGACGCGCGCCAGCGTCACGACGCAAGGCGCGCCATGCACGGTGCCGAGGTGATAGTCACGCTGACCGTGAGTGATGGTGCGCACGCCGGATTCGGCGCGCATCGCTTCGATCAGATCGCCGAGTTCCTGCGGCAAGGCCGCCAGAATGCCTAGCGGACGATGCGAAACCGGCGCACCGCCGCGGTTTGGATCGATGCCGCCCGCGCTCATTCGACCGCCTGCAATTTAGCGACCGCAAGCGCCAGCCACTTCTCGCCGTGCCGCTTGAATTTGACCTGGGCCTTGGCATCCGTGCCACCGCCTTCCAGTGCGGTGATCGTGCCTTCCCCGAACTTGGTGTGGAACACCTGCTGGCCGACGCGGAAACCCGTTTCAGCTGCGCGCTGTTCGTTCGCAAAGGCCGGCAACGGCGCCGGCGTCGACGACACCGCGCCCGTGTAACCCGGCCGCGCGAACCAGTCGCGACCGTAACCGGCGTTATCCGAACGCCCGCCCCAGCGCGCGCCCGCCTCGACCTTCGGCGTGAGCCACTTGAGCGTTTCCTGCGGCAGTTCGTCGAAGAAGCGCGAGCGGATGTTGTAGCGCGTCTGGCCGTGCAGCATCCGGCTCTGCGCGAACGACAGATACAAACGCTCCTTGGCCCGCGTGATCGCCACGTACATCAGACGACGCTCTTCTTCCAGGCCGTCCGATTCCATCGCACTGTTTTCATGCGGGAACAGCCCTTCTTCGAGCCCGGTGATGAACACCGCCGTGAACTCGAGACCCTTGGCCGCGTGCACCGTCATCAACTGCACGGCTTCCTGACCGGCTTGCGCCTGGTTGTCGCCTGCTTCCAGCGATGCGTGCGACAGGAAACCGGCGAGCGGCGTCATCGTGTCCGGGTTTTGCGCCGGATCGGCGATGCCGGGCGCGTCCAGCACGACGGTATTCGGATCATCCGTGGCGACGGCCAGCTCAGGCGCCGTGGTCGCGCCTGGACGCAGCGGAATCGAGCGCGCGGGCGTATCCATGCCGTAGCCTTCTTCGCTGACGAAAGCAGCGGCCGCGTTGACCAGTTCCTGCAAGTTCTCCAGCCGGTCCTGGCCTTCACGTTCGTTCTGATAGAACTCCGTGAGACCGCTCGTGCGGACCACGTATTCGACGGTTTCCGGCAGACTCATTTGTTGCGTTTCGGCGCGCATCTTGCCGATCAGGTTTGCGAAACTCGCGAGGCTCGACCCCGCCTTACCCGCGACATACGGAATCGCCGCAGCCATCGAGCAGTTGTATAGACGCGCCGCGTCGGCAAGCTGTTCGATCGAGCGCGCGCCGATGCCGCGCGTGGGGAAATTGACCACGCGAGCGAACGCGGTGTCGTCGTTCGGATTGTCGATCAGGCGCAGATAGGCGAGCGCGTGCTTGACTTCCTGGCGCTCGAAAAAGCGCAGACCGCCGTACACGCGATACGCGATACCCGCATTGACCAGCGTGTGTTCGATCGTGCGCGACTGTGCGTTGCTGCGATACAGGATGGCGATTTCGCTGCGCGAGGTGCCGGTGCTGATCAGCGCCTTGATTTCCTCGACGATCCAGCCGGCTTCCTGCGTATCGGTGGCGGACTCGTAGACGCGCACCGGTTCGCCGTGACCGGCATCGGTCCGCAAATTCTTGCCCAGACGCCGCGAGTTATTGGCGATCAGCTGATTGGCCGCATCGAGAATATGGCCATGCGAGCGGTAGTTCTGCTCCAGCTTGATCATGTGTCGGACGTTGAACTCGTGTTCGAAGTCGCGCATGTTACCGACGTTCGCGCCGCGGAAGGCATAGATCGACTGGTCGTCGTCGCCGACCGCGAAGATCGAGTTGGTCTGCCCGGCCAGCATTTTCAGCCACGCGTATTGCAGCTTGTTGGTGTCCTGGAACTCGTCGACGAGGATGTGCCTGAAGCGCGCCTGATAGTGGGCGCGCAGCGGCGGATTGTGCGCGAGCAGTTCGAAGCAGCGGAGCAGCAGTTCCGGAAAGTCGACGACGCCTTCGCGCTGGCATTGCTGGTCGTAGGCTTCGTAGAGCTCGACGAATTTGCGGTTGAAGTTGTCGGTCGCGTCGACGTCTTTCGGGCGCAGGCCTTGTTCTTTGGAATTGTTGATGAAGTACTGGAGATTTTTCGCCGGGTACTTTTCATCGTCGATGTTGAGGCCCTTCATCAGACGCTTGATCGCGGAGAGCTGGTCCGCGGTATCGAGGATCTGGAAGGTGGCCGGCAGGCCCGCGTCGCGATGATGCGCGCGGAGCATGCGGTTACAGAGGCCGTGGAAGGTGCCGATCCACATGCCACGGGTGTCGATCGGCAGGAGCGCCGAAAGACGCGACATCATTTCGCGGGCGGCCTTATTGGTGAAGGTCACCGCCAGGATGGTGGCGGGCGACGCCAGACCGTGCTGGATGAGCCACGCGATGCGGGTGATGAGGACGCGGGTTTTGCCGCTGCCCGCGCCGGCAAGGATGAGTGCGGGCTCGTTGGGGAGCGTGACGGCGGCGTGTTGTTCGGGGTTTAGATTGGCTAGCAGATCGGGCATTTTTTGGGAGGACGGCGAGGGCGTTCGACATTATATGCCCCTCCGGGGGTTGGGTTTTTTTGCGGGTTTTTTGCCTTCGCGGCGCTTTTTTCCGTGTTCTTAGCGCTTTGGCCTTTCCTTGCATTGTTAGTGGTCTATTAGTGTTGCCCCTGTGCGGGG
>NZ_JALPRI010000016.1:0-162174 GCF_030464785.1 Paraburkholderia sp. SEWSISQ10-3 4 | reverse complement strand
AAGCTAACTGATACTAATTGCCCGTAAGGCTTGATCCTATAACAGGTGTGTTTCGTTTCGGGTTGCGCTTTAGCGCCTAGCCGAAACAACCCCCGCAGGGGGCGACACACAGGTTGAGATCAGTGTTGTGCCTGAAACAACACAGCCTAATGTAATACCGAGAGGCATCCTCTCAGCTACTTCTTCCAGATTGGTTGTACTGCTCCACGAGCACTACGACAACAAGTCATGCCTGATGACCATAGCGAGTCGGTCCCACCCCTTCCCATCCCGAACAGGACCGTGAAACGACTCCACGCCGATGATAGTGCGGATTCCCGTGTGAAAGTAGGTAATCGTCAGGCTCCCCAGCATGACCAGAAACCCCACCCCGCAAAGGTGGGGTTTCTGCGTTTACGGCCCTGAAAATTCCGTCAGCAACGCCACTCACTCCTTCCCGATCCGCAGCGCGTTCGCGTACCCCGTCAGCTCCAGATAGGCACGTCCAACTTCCGCGCCGTCACGGCTCACCCGCACTGCACCCTCCCAATACACTGCACCCGTCGACTGACGGGAATCGAGTTCCTGGTCGTCCATCAACGGATCGAGGCGCCACGTAAGCGCGCCGGTTTTGACCGTCATCGACACGGGATACGACGTGTTCGTGCGTGGCGAGCGCCATGTGCGAACTGGAGTGAAATCGACCTGATCGCGGCCGAACGCCGTCACCTGACCATCGCGATTTCTGAGTGCGGCATGTGCCCATATTGCGTGTCCATCGCGACTGCGAACCTTGAAAGCTATCAAGGCTGAACCGTCCGTCAGATTGGCGCCGAGCCAATCCCATCCGACCGCGTCGGCATCGAGGAGCGTGCTGGACCATTCGTGATCGAGCCACGCCGCGCCGGTAACGGCCGTTTCGCCCGTCGATTTGCTGCCTGCCGAGACCGGTCGAACTACGCTGCCAGTCACGCGCAATTGTGGCTCGCTGTAGTAATAGCTTGCCTGTTCCGGCCGCGGACCCTTGCGCGAGTAGCCGTGTTCGCCCTGGACCAAAGGAGCCTGCGTCGGCGTCAGTGCGAGGCGCAGCGCGAATCCGTTCGCGTCCACTGTAACGTCGTAGTGACCGTCGTCGGCACGGACGATTTTCCATGCATCGAGTTTGACGTCGGTATTGTCCGACTTCGCATACGCCAACCCGAAGCCTTGGCGGGCAATGCGCTGATCGTGCGTCAGATGACCAAGCGCAGGATCGCTTAACGCGGCGTGGGCAATGATCAATTGCGATGGTGCGAACGCACTCGGGTCCGCTGGATCGTGACCAGTTGCCGAGCGAAAGAAGGTGATCTGGAAGCCGAGCGGCTGATTGTCCGGTGTCGTGAGCCAGCCTGTTGCGTACCACCACTCGGTGCGAAAAGCCGGGTGTGCGCCGCTATCTTGCGGCAGCACGATCGAATGGTCCGGCGTGACCGCTGTGAACTCCGGTGTCGCGGCCACCGCAGATGCTGTAGCCACCAAACCCAAGCAAAGCAACGCCGCATGAATCGCAGCGTTCAGCCTTCGTGCACTTGCCAGGCGCCGCGGCGCAGCCGATGACCTGCCTGAAACGCTGTGCGCCAGGCGGACGCGACCAGTTCGACAGGAACATGTAGTCACTCGACACGCCACTTGATACATCGCTCGATACGCCGATCCGTACGCCGCGTCATACATCGATTCCCGCACCACCTCCCGCGACGACCCACCCATCACCAATCCTCCTTCACCGCGCGCACCGCATCCACCGACACCGCGCCTCGTCCCGCAATCACCGCAGTCGAACACGACGAAGCCAGCATCACCAACGCCACCGTGCCGAGCACTGTCCATGGAACGTGCAGCGACATGCTCCAGTGAAACGACTGCGGATTGACGACGAACACCAGGATCAGGCTGATCGCGAATCCAAGAACGAAGCCCATCGCGATGCCGCAAGCGGTGAGCATCCCGCCTTCGAGCGCAAGAATCGCGAGAACCTGCGAGCGGGTCACGCCCACATGCCGCAGCATGCCGAACTCACGGGCCCGTGCGAGTGTCTGCGCGGAAAACGTCGCCGCGACGCCGAACAGGCCGATCACGATCGCGACTCCCTCGAGAAGATAAGTGACGGCAAAACTTCGATCGAAAATAACCAGCGTACGCGCGCGGATTTCGCCCGGTTGCGACAGGGTCAGCGATGCGCCGAAGGGCAGCGCACGCAGGCCGGCCATCACGCGTTCGACGCTCGTTCCCGGTTGAACGGTGACAGCCACATCCGTCGCGCCAGTGTCGGCGGTTAGGCGTCGATAATCCGCAAGCCGTATCTGAATCGCACCGGTCTGCCGCACGTAATCACGCCATACACCGGCTACAACGAACACGTGGCCGCGCTCACCAAGCGGTAACTGCACGCGCTGACCAAGCTTGTACCCATACAGATCGACCATTGCTTCGGATACCCAAACAGGTGTCTCGCCCTCATGCAACTCGGAAGGAGGCAGCACCGCCCCGGTCATCTGCAGATTTGCGCCCGGATCAGCGGCGTCGATTTCACGGGCGAGCACGGCGATGTCCGGCCGTGCAGGATCGAGCGTGAGATGCGAGGTGCGAGCGAACGCTGCCGTCTTGATGCCGGGCACGGTACGCAGCAGAGTCTGTTCGTCGGGGCGCAAGCCACCGGTGTCGCCGTTCGGTGCCACGCGAACGTACAGATCGGCCGAGAGCAGGTGGCCCAACCAGTCTTCGACAGAAACACGGAAGCTCGCCACCATGATCGCCATCGCGACGATCAGCGCGAAGCTTGACAGCACGCCGCCCATTGCGATCGATGCATGGCCTGGCGCATTCGCGAGACGCGCCAATGCCAACGTGCTCGCCGCGCCAGCCCGACGCCGCGCGCCAATAGCACGGCTTGCAGCGCCAAAGATCAAAGCCGTCACGCGTGGCATCAGCGCGATCCCGCCGACCAGCAACAGCGCAACAGCCAGATAGCCGCCAATAGGCGCATCGAACAGCGGCGGAACTTGAGTGAGCAGGGCGGCAACCAGCAGACATGTCAACGCGGGCCAAGGCGTAGCGAGCCGCGCCAACGCGCCTTCTTCGGCGCCGGCTTTGAGCGCCGCCGCGGGCTGCGCACGTGCCGCCTCCAAGGCGGGGGCAAGACTGCCTAATACCGACACGGCGATGCCTAGCACCAGAAATAGTGCGGTCGCGAGCGGTTCGAAACCGACGCGCGGTTGCACGCCAGGAAAGTAGCCGCCGCCCAGGTCGCTGCCGAAAAAACGCAACGCGCCGCTCGCCATCGCATAGCCGAGCGCGAGTCCGGACAGCGAACCGAGCAGGCCGAGCAGTGCGCCTTCCATCAGAATCTGGCGCAGCAACTGGCCGCGCGTCAGTCCAAGCACGCGCAGCATTGCGAACTGGGCACGGCGTCGCACGACGCCCAGTGCCTGCGTCGAAAACACGAGGAACGCGCCAGTGAAAAGCGCCACCAGCGCGAGCACGTTCATATTGATTCGATAGGCGCGCGACAAACGATCGGTGCGGCTTTCGGCGTCGCGCGTCTCGGAGATCACCCACCGGCTGCCGAGTTGCGCTTGCAGATCACGTTTGAAGCGTTCGCGATCGAAGCCGCGTTCGAGTTGCACGTCGATGCGCGACAGCTTGCCCACCTTGCCGAACTTCCACTGAGCGGTGGCAATATCCATTACCGCAAGCCGCTGTCCCGGCCTTGTTCTCACGAGACCGCCGGCCACACGAAAGTGCACGATCGACGTGCCGCTTTGCAGTGCCACGTCATCGCCGATCTTCACGTTCAACCATTGTTGAGCCGCCGCCGAAAGAAACATCGTATCGGCCGCAACGGTATCGAACGGCCGATCCGGCGACGGCACGCCGATCAGATCAGGGGCAATGCGGCTCGCCTTGAAGACATCGATACCGAGTACGGGCAATGCGGCGCTCTGATCCGGTACGGTCACATCGAGAGCGAGTACCGGACTCGCCAGCGCCACGCCAGGCTCAGCCGACAAACGCGGGTAGATGGATTCGTCGAATAAAGGTTGCGCACCGCGCACCTGCAGATCGGCCTCGCCCGACAGGCTGCGCGCCGCCGCCGAGAATTCATTGAAGGCTGCGCTATTGATCAGTTGAACGGCGTAGCCAAGCGCGACGCCGAGCGCGATCGTTGCGATTGCAACCAGTGCGCGTCCGCGATGACTGTGCCACTCTGCGCCCAACAGCCAACGCGCGAGCCTGCGATGACCTCGCATTCGTTCCAGTGGGCGCGGGTCAGCGTGCATCATCAGCTGAACGCGCAGCGGATCGAGCGTCGGGGGCCGAACCGGAAAAGGCGTTGCGCCCCAATGAAGCATGCAAACCGCCGTCGCTCAAAATCAGAATGCGGTCCGCCACTGCCGCGGCCGCCTCCGAGTGCGTGACCATGATGGTGGCCGCACCGGTTGCCTTGCTTTGCGTGCGGAACAGGCCGAGTACTTCGTGTGCGGTATCGGGATCGAGGTTGCCGGTGGGTTCGTCGGCGAGAATCAGTTTCGGACGATGCACGAGTGCCCGCGCAATGGCGACGCGTTGCAACTCGCCGCCCGACAACTGCCGCGGAAAATCATCGCCACGGCCGCTCAAACCCACGGCCGCGAGCATATCGAGCGCGCCGGCCATGGGCAGCTCGTTTAACAGAAGAGGCAGCGCGACATTCTGCGCAAGCGTCAGATGAGGCAGCACGTGAAACGCCTGAAACACGAAGCCCAGTTTTTGCCGGCGCAAGCGCGTCGCCGCGTTGTCATCCAGACGCGAGACGGCGCTGCCGTCGATGATCACGTCGCCGCTATCCGCGCTGTCGAGCCCGGCAATGAGATTGAGCAACGTCGATTTGCCGACGCCGGAGTCACCCATGATCGCGACGAATTCACCCGGCGCGAGCGTGAAATCGAGGTGCGCCAGCACGATGCGGCCGGCGCCATACGTCTTGCCAAGCCCGCGGCATTCGAGCGCGGGAACGACACCTTCATCACGAAGCAGCATGCGGTATCCGATAAGTCTGGCCGGTGAGGGCGGCGTCCAGGCGTGCGAAGAACTACCGTACTACGCACGAGCGTCGGCCCCTGAACCGCCGAAGTATATTCGGGTTCTGTAAGGCTCGCAGGCGAGCGCCGCCATAGCCCGATACCTGTCCGATAATGAACCGCCACCCCGATCGATAGGGTCTTTTCGGGCTCGCGCCGACGCTTCTTTAGAGTGCCGGATCAAAAAAATTTTCTGCTCGCGGACGCGCTAAATTTTCGCCGGCGGCTCGAAATCGGCTTTGATGGCGTGTCGTGCACCAGAATGATTTATTTCGGCGCGATCGTCTCGTCTAAGCGCCTATGCAAGAGCGGCTAATCGCCCGCCAATTGCTTTCTTCTTCATGTAAAAAGCATGGTGTATACCCTGGGGAAATTGCTTTGTGCGTCTGCACATTTTTCGGCGTTTCGCAAGGGCAGACGTGGCAACAAAGCATTACCAACGGCGTTGCAGCGTTGTTGCGCTGCAAAAGTATTCTTATCTTGGTAATCTCCCACCCTTGGTCATTCGACTGCGGGTAAACGTGAGGCAGGCAGCACTGCTTCGACGTCGATTTCAGCGAAATCCAGCCTACATATCCATTTCAATGCTTTCGTTTTTGAAGGCATTGATGCGGCGTTTTGTATTTCAAGTTTTCAACAGAACACATGCCATTGCCTCCGCTTCTTAGCCTACTCATCTGGATCCCTATTGTCGCCGGCCTGGTGGTTTTGCGTGCCGGATCGGACGCGGCACGTGGCCGCACGCGATGGCTCGCGTTGATCGGCGCGATAGCGGGTTTCCTGCCGGTGATTCCGCTCGTATCGAATTTCCGCAACGACGTGACGTCGATGCAGTTCGTCGAGAACGTCCGCTGGTCGCCCACGTTCGATATCGCGTGGCACGTGGGGGTGGATGGCATTTCGCTGTGGCTCGTCGCGTTGACCGCGCTGACCACGATCATCATCGTGGTCGCCTCGTGGGAGTCGATCACCGAGCGCACCGCGCAGTACTTCGGCGCCTTCCTGATGCTGTCGGGTTTCATGCAGGGCGTGTTCACGTCGATGGACGGCATGCTGTTCTTCATCTCGTTCGAAGCGACGCTGATTCCGCTGTACCTGCTGATCGGGACATGGGGCAATTCGAACCGCTCGTATGCCGCGGTGAAGTTCTTCTTCGTCTCGTTCCTCGGCTCGCTGATGATGCTGATGTCGATGCTGTACCTGTATGCGCAGACGCACAGCTTCGACCTCGCGCTGTGGCGTGAAACTCGCCTCGGCACCTGGCCGCAGGTCCTGATCTTCCTCGGCTTCCTTGCTGCGTTCGGTGTGAAGGTGCCGATGTGGCCGCTGCACACGTGGCTGCCTGACGTCCACCTCGACGGCCCGACCGGCGCCGCGGTAATGATCGGCATGCTCAAGCTGGGCGGCTACGGTCTGCTGCGTTTCGCGTTGCCGATCGCCCCGCAAGCCAGTCATTTCTTCGCGCCGATGATGATCACGCTGTCGCTGGTCGCGGTGATCTATTCGAGCCTGCTGGCACTCGTGCAGACCGACATGCGCCGCCTGCTCGCGTATTCGACGATCGCGCACATGGGCCTCGTGACGCTCGGCCTGTTCGTCTTCAACCGCATCGGCCAGGCCGGCGCGATCGTGCAGATGCTGTCGTATGGCGTGGTGTCCGGCGCGATGCTGCTGTGCACGGGCATGCTCTTCGACCGCACGAAGACGGCTTCGATCGCTGAATACGGCGGCGTCGCCAACACCATGCCGCGCTTCGCTGCGTTCGTGATGCTGTTCTCGATGGCCAATATCGGCCTGCCGGGCACGTCGGGTTTTGTCGGCGAGTTCATGGTGTTGATGGGCGCGATCCGCTTCAATTTCTGGATCGGCGCCATCGCGGCCTCGACGCTGGTCCTGAGCGCGGCCTACACGCTGTGGATGTACAAGCGCGTGATTTTCGGCGCGATTGCCAATGCACGCGTCGCGAAGCTTCAGGACCTCGGCAAGCGCGAGTTCGTGCTGCTCGGCGCGATGGCTTTGCTGGTGCTGGCCATCGGCATCAATCCGAAGCCGTTCACCGATGCGATCGACCCGTCGGTCGGCACGCTGCTGGCGCAATCGGAACGTAGCCTGCATCCGTCAGACTCCGTACCGGCTGACGGTGGCGAGCACCTGCAGGCTGCGGCGCCCGCTACTGTCGCGGCACGCACACCGGGCTGATCGAAACAAGGCGCGTGTCGCAGGTGCAACATCCGTCGCCAGGATGCTGCCAGCGCGAGCGCGCTTTTTCGCACCCATACACACGTCCTTTTCGAGCATCCGGCGCAGCGTAACCTTCAGGTCACGCTGCGTTTTAATGCTTGTTTGAAGGGACTTTTGTGATCCGGCGATCCCGCCGGCACTTCGCAATAGCGCATTGCAAACCCTCACGTGTGCACAGCAGTGCGGCAACATGTCACACGGTGTTGCGGCGCAATAGATCGTTGCGAAAACGAGTGTTTATATCCCCTTGACGACCCCCTATTATGCGATCGCTTACTAATGGAGAGCGGTCGAATGACGTTCATTGAAGTCGTAGAAGAAAGGCAATGGATATGAAAGGAAAAACGCTGCGAGGGTCGGCAGGTTTCCTTTCCGCCGGCCTTGTGTTGTTGCTCTCGGGTTGCAGCAACCTCGATGTTTTGAATCCGAAGGGGAGTGTGGGGCTGGCTGAACGTGAGCTGATTGCCACGTCGGTCTGGGCCATGCTGATCGTGGTCGTTCCGGTTATCGCGCTCACGCTGCTGTTCGCATGGCGCTATCGCGCGTCGAACAGGAATGCCGAATACAAGCCGGGCTGGGTGCATTCCACCGGCATCGAAATCGCCATCTGGACGATTCCGACGCTGATCATCCTGTTCCTCGCCGTGCTGACGTGGAAGAGCACACACGAGCTCGATCCGTATAAACCGCTCGAGTCTCAGGTCAAGCCGATCAACGTCGAAGTCGTCGCACTCGACTGGAAGTGGCTCTTCATCTATCCCGACCTCGGCATTGCATCGGTGAACCAGCTGGCGTTCCCGGTCGGCACGCCGGTGAACTTCCTCATCACGTCCGACACGGTGATGAACTCCTTCTTCATTCCGCAACTCGGCGGCCAGATCTACGCGATGGCGGGTATGCAAACGCGTCTGCATCTGATTGCCGACGAGGCCGGCAACTACGCAGGCACCGCGGCGAACTTCAGCGGCAAGGGCTTCTCGGACATGAAGTTCCGCGCGCTCGCCACGTCGCCCGACGAGTTCAACGCGTGGGTCACCAAGGTACGCGCCTCGTCCGACCGTCTCGACATGGACCGCTATCACGCGATGTCGGCGCCTACCGAGAAGGAGCCGGTGCGCTACTTTTCGTCGGTCGATCCGAAGCTCTTTCACAACATCATTGCCCGATACAACAACGGTAACGTCCTCGACAACATGAACGACGCTAACTGCGCGCCAAAGGGTAAGGGGTAACGCATGTTCGGAAAACTTACGCTCGATGCGATTCCGTACCACGAGCCAATCATCGTGGGCGCGGGCATCTTCATGGCGCTCGTCGGGTTGGCCGTGCTCGGCACGGTCACCTATCTCGGCAAATGGCGCTACCTGTGGACGGAATGGCTGACCTCCGTCGACCATAAGAAGCTCGGCATCATGTACATCATCGTGGCGATGATCATGCTGCTGCGCGGCTTCTCGGACGCGATCATGATGCGTCTGCAGCAGGCGCTCGGCTACATGAGCCCAGGCTATCTGCCGCCGCACCACTATGACCAGGTGTTCACGGCCCACGGCGTCATCATGATTTTCTTCATGGCGATGGCATTCATGATCGGCCTGATGAACCTGATCGTGCCGCTGCAGATCGGCGCGCGCGACGTTGCGTTCCCCTTCATCAACTCGTTGAGCTTCTGGATGACCGCTGTCAGCGCGATTCTGATCAACGTGTCGCTGGTGATCGGTGAGTTCGCGCAAACAGGTTGGTTGGCTTATCCGCCGCTGTCGGAGTTGCAGTTCAGTCCGGGTGTCGGGGTCGACTATTACCTGTGGAGTTTGCAGCTCTCCGGTATCGGCACCTTGCTCACCGGCGTGAACTTCTTCGCGACCATCGTGAAGATGCGGGCCCCGGGCATGACCTGGATGAAGATGCCGGTGTTCACGTGGACCGCGCTCTGCACCAACGTGCTGATCATGGCCTCGTTCCCGATCCTGACCGTGACGCTCGCGTTGCTCGGTCTGGACCGCTACCTCGGCATGCACTTCTTCACGAACGACGGCGGCGGCAACGCCATGCTGTACCTGAACCTGATCTGGGCATGGGGTCACCCGGAGGTGTACATCCTGATCCTGCCGGCGTTCGGTATCTTCTCGGAAGTTGTGGCCACCTTCGCCAAGAAGCCGCTGTTCGGCTACAAGACGATGGTGTGGGCAACCTGCGCGATCATGGTGCTGTCGTTCCTCGTGTGGCTGCACCACTTCTTCACGATGGGTTCGGGCGCCGACGTCAATGCGTTCTTCGGCATTGCGACGATGGTGATTGCGATTCCGACCGGCGTGAAGGTGTTCAACTGGTTGTTCACGATCTACAAGGGCCGTCTGGAATTCACCACGCCCGTGCTGTGGACGATCGGCTTCATGATCACGTTCACGATCGGCGGGATGACCGGCGTGATGATGGCGATCCCGGGCGCGGACTTCGTTCTGCACAACAGTCTGTTCCTGATCGCTCACTTCCACAATGTGATCATCGGTGGCGTGCTGTTCGGTTATCTGGCCGGTTTCAACTACTGGTTCCCGAAAGCGTTCGGTTTCAAGCTGAACGAGAAACTCGGCAAGGCTGCGTTCTGGTTCTGGCTGGTCGGTTTCTATGTCGCGTTCATGCCGCTGTACGTGCTCGGCTTCATGGGCATGACGCGTCGTCTGAACCATTACGACAATCCGGCATGGCACCCGTGGCTGATCCTCGCCGCGTTCGGCGCAGGGCTGATCGCTATCGGCATTGCCTGCCAGCTGGCGCAGCTCTACGTCAGTATCCGCGACCGTAATCTGCCGGAAAATCGCGACGTCTCGGGCGATCCGTGGAACGGTCATACGCTGGAATGGGCGATGAGCTCGCCGCCGCCGGTGTACAACTTCGCGATCATCCCGACGGTGCGCAAGCTGGACGCGTTCACCGACATGAAGTCGCGTAAAGCGCCGCAAGCAGAGCCGGTGTATCGCGACATTCATATGCCGTCGAATACGTCAGCGGGTCTGCTGGTTGGCCTGTTCTCGCTGGCGCTCGGTTTTGCCGGTGTGTGGCACATCTGGTGGCTTGCGATCGTCGGCCTGGTCGGCGCAATCGGCACGGTGATCATCTATAGCTTCCAGGACAACGACGGCTATTACATCCCGGCCGACACGGTCGCGTTGATTGAAGAAAAACGCTCCGGCGCTGGTGCCCACATTGCGGTAGAGGTGGACTGATGCTACAGAAGACTATTGCGGTTCAGCCGCATCTCGCGCCGGACCATGTGCCGTCGCAATCGGTATTCGGTTTCTGGCTGTACCTGATGACCGACTGCATCATCTTTGCCGCGCTCTTCGCCGTGTTCGCGGTGATGGGCCACCAGTTCGCGGGTGGCCCTACGGCTAAGGATCTGTTCGAGATCCCGGGCGTCGCGCTTGAAACGTCGATGCTGCTGCTGAGCAGTATCACGTACGGCTTCGCAATGCTGGGCGCGCACAAGAACCGGAAGGGCGTGCTGCTCTTCTGGCTCGGCGTGACCTTCCTGCTGGGTCTCGCGTTCCTCGTGCTGGAAATGCGCGAGTTTTCGCACCTGATCGCACAGGGTGCGGGCCCGAGCCGCAGCGCGTTCCTGTCGTCGTTCTTTACGCTGGTCGGCACGCACGGTTTGCACGTTACTTGCGGCCTGATCTGGATGGTGGTGCTCGCCGTGCAGGTGATGCGTCATCGCGATCTGACCGAACGCGACATGATTCGCCTAACGTGCCTGAGCCTGTTCTGGCACTTTCTGGACGTCGTGTGGATTGGCGTCTTCACCTTTGTCTATCTTGCGAGCGTGATCTAAATGGACCATAGCCATCACTCACACCTGGCGCACCCGGACGAAGGGCACGGCGGTGAAAGTCACGGCAGCTTCGGCAGCTATACGGTGGGTTTCATTCTCTCCGTCATTCTGACTGCCGCGGCCTTCGGTCTCGTCCTCAACGGGACGTTGACCGGCGAGAACGCTCTGCTCGCAATCGCAGGCCTCGCGTTTGTGCAGATCGTCGTGCACCTGATTTTCTTCCTGCACATGAACGCGTCGTCGGCACAGCGCTGGAACGTCATGGCGTTCGGCTTCACGGTGCTTACGGCTGTGATTCTGATCGTCGGGTCATTGTGGATCATGCATAACGTCAGCATGCATATGATGTCCCGCTAGGCGGAAAACGTAGCCATTTGAGAAAAAGCCCCGCAAGGTGAAAACTTTGCGGGGCTTTCTTCATGAGTTCCGAAGGCGCACGATTCGGACACCGCGCCACGATTCGAGATTGACCGGCCTCGAAACACACGTTAGCATCGTTTCCATGATCGCATCTATCCATTCCCGTTCGCATTCTTTGCACGCATGCTGTTGCAGCCTGCCAAGGGGAGCTTGCGTCTAGCGAGTCGATCTGTACACGTCCGTATCCCTGAGGCCACCCGTCACAAGACCGGTGGCTTTTTGTTTTGATCTTTCCGTTTTCGCTCTCACGCACTTACGTTCACTAACGCGCTCAACACCACAGGAATTCACATGCCACTCGTCCTGTACGACACATGGTCGCGCACCTTACGCGCTTTCACGCCGATTCAAGCGGACCACGTGGGGCTGTATTGCTGCGGTCCGACCGTGTACGACCACGCGCATATCGGCAACCTTCGAACCTACGTGTTCGAAGACGTGCTGCGACGCGTGCTGACATTGAACGGCTACACCGTGCGGCACGTCGTCAATATCACCGACGTCGGTCATCTGGTTTCCGATGCCGACGAAGGCGAAGACAAAATGGAGAAGGGCAGCAGGCGCACCGGCGAATCGGCGTGGACGATCGCCGAGCGATATACCAAAGCCTTCATGAGCGATTGGCACGCGTTGAACCTGCTCGAGCCCGCCCTGTGGTGCCGCGCGACCGATCACATCGTCGAGCAGATCGATTTCATTGCCGACCTCGAACGCAACGGCTATACGTACCGCACGGCCGACGGCGTCTACTTCGACACGAGCAAACAGGACGATTACGGCTTTCTCGCACGTCTCGATGTCGCCGGCCTGCAGGCCGGCAAGCGTGTGGCGTTAGGAGAGAAACAGCACGCAACGGATTTCGCGCTATGGAAATTCAGTCCGCCGGACACCATGCGGCAAATGGAGTGGGATAGCCCGTGGGGCCGGGGTTTTCCCGGTTGGCATATCGAGTGCTCGGCGATGTCGGCGAAATACCTCGGGCCGTGGTTCGACATTCATTGCGGCGGAGAGGATCACATCGCCGTGCATCACAGCAATGAAATCGCGCAGACTCAGGCACGCCATGGAACCCGCCTCGCGAACTTCTGGATGCACGGCCATTTCCTCACGCTGGACGCCGGCAAGATGTCGAAGTCGGGCGGCGATTTCGTGCGGTTGCAGACGTTGATCGATCGATGCGTCGATCCGCTCGCGTATCGCTACTTGTGCCTCAGCGCGCATTACCGCAGCACGCTGCGCTTCAATCTCGAAGCGCTCGATGCCGCGCAATCTGCGTTGGACCGTTTGCGTCGAGCTTATGTGCAATGGCCCGAAGGGGGCATGCCCGATGCGAACAGCGTCGAGCGTTTCAAGGCTGAGATCGATCAGGATCTGAATCTGCCGCGCGCGCTCGCTGTGCTGTGGGATGTGGTGAGAAGCGATCTCCCGACGGCAACGCGACGGGCGACGGTCGATCGATTCGACACCGTGCTAGGACTCCGGCTCGCCGACTGGAAGGAAGACGTGCCTGATGTTCCCGCCGATATCGCGCTTCTCTTCGATGCGCGTGACAAGGCCCGCGCGGCCAAGGACTGGAGCGAGGCTGATCGTCTGCGTGAGCAATTAAGAGCCGAGGGCTGGCTCGTGGACGACGGTCCGGGTGGGCAGGTGCTGCGTCCGCGCGATACAGGGAAGTAACGATATCCTGGCGTGGCAATGAGAAGTAGACGGGCCGCCATGCTGGCCCGTCTATCCTCACGCTTCACGCGGTTTCTCGCGATGCCTAAAGCGGCACCACGACAGGCTCGGAGTGGCAAGGCGGCTTGCCGTATGGGACATGGACAGGCCCACAGCCCCAATGAATCGGCGGACACTCCCAGCCGCGCCGAACGACAATGGGCGGCATCATCCCGCCGGGGCAAGCAGACGGTGCTTCCCGCGTGAGGTAGGCGATGCCGCCGCGGACGGATTGCGAAGCCGAGCGGTCGAGTTCATCGACGCGGGGCAAATCTTTGAGAACTAGCGTTTTCATGGTGGATCTCCGGTAGGGTTGGATTAACAGTGAGCCCGGGTATCGCCGCGCTCATTGATTCCCTTTGCACACACCATGCCATCCGCCGCAAAGCGGCATGGCGTCCACATCAACCGATCTCGCGCGCGCAAGATGGTTGAGATACACCGACTCGTGACGCTATGGTGTTGGTGCACTACCAACAGCTACGCCCGCCGGAATTGCGGGCACAATAAGTAACCTCGCGCCACTCGCGCACGAATCGCCGATTTCCATTAGCAAGCAAAGGAGGATGTATGAGCCAGCAGAAAGCCATCGAATATTCCGCAGCTTCGCCTGAAGTCAAAGCCGTCTATGACGACATCAAGCAGACCCGCCAGGTCGACGACGTCAACAACTTCTGGAAATACATCGCCCAGCATCCGCCTACGCTCGCGCGCACCTGGGACAGTCTGAAGGACGTGATGGCGCCGGGGGCGCTCGATCCGCTGATCAAGGAATTGCTTTACGTCGCGGTGAGCGTGACGAACAACTGCGGGTACTGCGTCGCGAGCCATACGGCTGCGGCCCGCCGCGCGGGTATGACCGATGAGATGTTTGGCGAACTGCTGGCGGTGGTCGGTATGGCGAACGAGACCAACCGCCTCGCGGTGGGGTATCGCGTGCCGATCGACCCCGCCTTCGAGTAAGGTCGTCGAATAACGGCGTGCGCTTAATCCCGCGCTTGACCCTGGACGCGACGCCATCCGGCGAGCAGCGCGGGCAGGTCGGCCATGTCGCGGAAGACGTGAACCGCGCCCGCGCCATGCAAGGCGGTGGCGCTGCTGTGGCTCAGTTCCTTCGGACAATAGCCGAACACCGTGGCGCCGGCGGCTACGCCTGCCGTGACGCCCGTGACGGTATCGTCAACCACGGCGCAACGTTGCGGTTCTACGCCGAGGCTTGCGGCCGCGGCGAGATAGACATCGGGATACGGCTTGTTGCGCGGTGTTTCGTGACCGCTGGAGATGCGCCCTTCGAAGCAGTCGAGAATACCGGCCTTCACCAGTTGCAATTCCACTTTGATGCGATCGGCGCCGGACGCGACAGCAATGCGTCCGTTGAGCGACGCATAAAGCGCGCGCACTGCCGCCGCCGCGCCGTCAATCGCCACCAGCTCGCGGTCTAGGGCCTCATTGCGGCGCGCACGAAATTGCATGAGCCATTCCGTTGTAATCGCGAAGCCGGTGCGCGCTTCGATGAGTGCGGCTTCATCCCTGACGGCCTTGCCGACAAAAATTTGCATCGCCTCTTCAACGCTCAAGTGCCAGCCTAACTCGCCGAGCATTTCGGTGAGCACGCGGCTAGTGATGGGTTCGGAGTCGACGAGCACGCCGTCGCAGTCGAAAAGTACGGCGTCGAAAGGGAAATCGGCCATCGGGCAGGGTACGGAAAGTGGTCGCGGAACCGGCAAGGATACCTCACCGGCTCGCGCGACGCTGCGCAACGGCCCCAATGGAATCAGGACCCTGCAGCCTTATACCCGTCACTCAGCGTTTTCATGAACGCGATGATGTCCTGAATGTCCTGATCCGTCATGGCCGGCTGATCCCCGAACTTGCGATCGAACGGCGCATCGGCAACGTCGACATTGGCGTGATACTGCGCCGGCAGATCGTTGTACTTCTGTACCTTGCCCGAAGCATCGCGCGGATAGATTTTCTCGGGCGCCGTGTTGCGCAGGTTGTAGAAGTCCATGACCTGCTTGAGGTCGTGATACACGCCGTTGTGGAAGTACACCTTGCGCTCGGCAACATTGCGCAGGGTTGGCGTCAGGAACATCCCGCAGTACTGCGTCTCCTTCTTCATGTCGTCACGGAACGGCCCGCACACGCCCATATCGAAGAACTTCGGATCCTTGTTGGCCGGAATGGCCGGATTCCGCGGCACGCCAAGCGCCTCGTACTGCGTGTCGGTGAACACCGGCGGCAAGCCATCCTTGCTGGGCTGGCTCAAGTGGCAACCCGCGCAATTAGCCTTGTCCTTATCGTTGAACAACTGCAAGCCGTGCAATTCGGCGTGGGTCAGCCGCGCTTTACCTTCGAGCCAGTAATCGTACTTGCTGGTAAACGCATGAAACGACTGATCTTCGGTTTGATACCGTCCCACTGCGAACATGGCTTCCGAGATCAGCAGGCTCGGATTGTTGACGATGCCCGCTCCGAAGATCTGTTTGAACTGGTCCAGATATTTGGTTTGCAGCAGCTTGCGCGCGACATCCTCTTGCGTCGCGTTGGCCATCTCCACTGGATTCATCAGCGGACCGATTGCCTGGATTTGCAGCGTATCGGCGCGGCCGTCCCAGAACAGGCCGCCCTGCGGCACCATCGCCGGCGCGGCGGGTGCGGCAAGCGCCGTCTTCTGTGCGCGCTGTACGCCGGCGGCCTGCGTCGCCAGTTGTGTCATATCGACGGGCACGTCCGTATCGCCCTGATCCGGCCCGATGCTGAATGGCGCCTGACGGTACAGATACGTCAGCGACGGCGGCGGCCGATAGCCGGCCTGATTCATGTGCGCGCCGCCGAGTTGAACCGGAAACGCGTTATCCGGCGCGTACGAATGCTGTGCCGAGTGGCACGACGCACACGACTGCGTACCCGAGGCCGACAACGTCTGGTCGTAGAAAATCTGTTTGCCGAGCAGCGCAACCGCGCTTAGCGGCGCGTCTTGCGGACGCATCAAATGAACCGGATTGGGATTCGCGCCGGTGATTTCCTCGACGATCGAACCCACTGCGGGCGGCATCCGTTCCGGGTAGATGAGCGCGTACGCGCAAACCACAGCGAGCGCGAGCACGATGCCGACGGCGCTCCACACGAGCAGCCTGAGCCAGGCGCGACGGGTAATGACGGGACCCGGCTCACCGCCGGCAGGCAGATGCGGGGGCAGCACGGCGTCTGAAGGATGATTCATGGCGGTAGTGACAAGTGATTCGATCAGGTGCGACCAAAAAGCAAATCGAGCCAGCACGTTTGCACTGGCTCGACGCCCAACTACAGCTTGATGTGTTTCGTGCTCTTCCTCGTGCTGCGTGTCGCGTCGTCATGCACGAGCCGCGCTCGTACATGACGTGACGGCAGTCGCACCGGAAGGGCAGTCCGCACGTTTGCGGGTCAGCTAGCCGGCGCCGCCGACAGCTTCGTGCCCAGGTTCTCGTCCAGGAACACTGTCGGATTGTTGCCCGAGCCCGAGAAGTTGAACATGTTCATGATGCTGCCTGCCGTTGCATCAAACGAACCACTGCCAATGCGTTGACCGCCGAGCCAGTTGTCTTCGATGAACCTGACCACAGACGCCTGGGTGATCGGCGTATCGTCGACGAAGTTGACCTTCGCCCACGGCGACACCACGATAAACGGCGTACGCGTACCCGGGCCGCAACGGCCGTTCACTGCGCCGCCATTCACGCCCTGCGGTTGCACCGCGCCCGTTGCCGTGCACTGACCCGTGCCGCTCAGGTTGTCGCTGCCGGCGATCGTTGCACCGCCAGCGGATTGCGCCGTGGTCGAGTCGAACGACGCGCTCGTCGGCGCCTTGTAGCGGTGGTCGTACCAACCGTCCGAATCGTCGTAGGCGATGATCACGGCGGTGTTCTTCCAGTCAGGCTGTTGCTGCAGGAAGTTGATCACCTTCGTGACGAAAGCCTGCTCGTCGATCGGATCCGAGTTGCCCGGGTGGCCGTCGCCGACTGCCGGCGCCTTCAGGAAGCTCACCGACGGATAGTTGCCCGCCTTCACCGCAGTGAAGAAGTCGTCGGTGTCGTACTGGTGGTGAACCGGCGTTGCCGTGTTGTCGAGCGGGTCGGTCGCGCCGATCAGCGCCGTCGACGTCGGACGCGTGTGCTTCAGGTTGGCCGTGCTGGCGTAGTACTGGAACCACGCGTGATGCTGCACGTAGTCGGTCTTGGTCGCGTTCAGGACTTGCGAGAACGTCGAGCGTGCGCAACCGGTCGTGCCGTTGGCATTGGTGGTCGTCAGGTTGAAGCCGCCCATGAAGCCGCCCCACGTCAGGCCCTTCGCGTTGAGCAGGTCGCCGATGTTCCTGGACGTCATCGCACCCGTCACCGCGCTGCCTGCCGCGATCGTGCAGACGTCGCCGGTCGGATCCAGGTCGCCGATCATCGTGAAGCCGCCAGCCGAGTCAGGAATCGCATTGGCCGAGGTTCCGCCCGTCACCACGACACCGTTGTTCTGGCCGGAGACGACTTCAAGTGCGCCAGGCGTCGACGGACCGTACGTGTCCGTGTACGCATTCTGGTTCATCGCAAAGTTCTGAGCGTAGTTCCACATCGCCGTGACCGTGTTGCCGTCGAAGTAACCGAGCACCTGGCCCTTCGTGGCGAACGCGCCGGTGCTGCCGGCGATCGTCGAACCTGCCGCCGTGAACAGCGGGAACGAGTCCATCGCACCGTTGTTATACGCGAGCTGTTCCGCGGCATACGCGTGGTTCTGGCTCGACGTATTGGCTTGCGAACGATCGAGACGGAACGGCAGCAGGTCGGCGGCCGGCAGGCCGAGACCCGCGATCGTCACGGAACCCACCGTGCGGCCCGCCGTGTTCGGCGAGGTCGACAGCGCGTTCGGGTTCGCGGTGATCAGGTTGTTGGTGCTGAGGTTGTTGACCGACGGCGTGCCTGCGGCTGCGGTGAATTGCGGCTCGCCGACCGGGTTGTTGGCCTGCGGGTAGGTTGCGAAGTAGTGGTCGAACGAGACGTTCTCGCCGAAGATCACCACCACGTGTTTGATCGGCGTGGCTGTCGTGACGGCATCCTGCGCGGACACCGTGACTGTCGGTGTCGATGCAGCCGGCGGCGCGGACGCCGTCGAACTCACGCTATTGTTGCCGCAAGCAGCGAGCGTAAGCATCGCGGCCAACGGGATGGGTAAGAGGGTTCTACGGAACATGTGACTGGCTCCAGATTCGACTTCGCCGTTCAGCGTTTCCAGGTAATGCACGTGTGGATGTTCGCTGGGGATATTGTTAGAAATACAGCTGAGGGTCTTACCGCTAGAAACTGGCCGCATTGAAACACCCGCTGATTAAGATTTGAGGGCGCGAACATTACGTCACCTATCGGTTGCCATTCATTTCGATAACTTTTGCTGTCGTTCCGCTTGCGCTGGCCCTGGATGGAAAGGCTGTTGCGGTCTCCATGATTCGCGTGCAACGGCGCGTTTCTTTCAGCGCCATTCAGAGCGACGGGGAACGACGGATTTTTCCGGCTGCGGCGTTCAAGAAGAAACGCAGCCGCTTCTGGCTTCGGCTCTTATGGGAGAAATCCAACATGACATCGACCAAACCGGTCCGCCTTCTGACTTCCGTGCTCGCTGCAGCGATTACGTGCGCTGCCGCTTTGACGGCGGCGCCTGCCTTCGCGCAGGCGGTGATCGTCGCGCCGATGGCGCCGCCACCGCCGCGCGTCGAAGTGATGCCGGCGCCGCGTTCGGGTTACGTCTGGGATCAGGGCCGCTGGCGTTGGGAGCACGGCCGTTATGTGTGGGTGCCCGGCCACTGGCAGCCGGTGCGTGTCGGCTATCGCTGGGTGCCGGGGCATTGGGTGCAGCGCGGACCTAACTGGCGTTGGGTCGAAGGGCATTGGGCCTGAACGTTGAGCGCCATGGTGCTCTTTGGCTCGCTTTGGAGCCGCATGCCTTGAGCGAACGCGATCCCGATGCGGAATTGCTCGAGGGGGTGGCCCGGCAAGACCCGGCCGCCGTCCGCTCGCTCGTCGCGCGCAAGCTGCCGCGTCTGCTCGCGCTCGCCACGCGCATGTTGGGAGACCGCATGGAAGCGGAAGACGTGGCGCAGGAGGTCTTCGTGCGGATCTGGAAACAGGCTTCGCGCTGGCGCGAAGGCGAGGCGAAGGTCGATACCTGGGTCCATCGTGTCGCGCTCAATCTTTGCTATGACCGTCTGCGCGGCCGCCGCGAAGTCCCGCAAGACGACATGCCCGATGAGATCGACTCCGCTGCGTTGCCCGACGCCGCGCTTGAAGCGCGCGCCCAGGACGAGCGCGTTCGCGAGGCGCTCGCCGCATTGCCGGCACGACAGCGCGAGGCGCTGGTGCTGAATTACTACCAGGAGATGTCGAACATCGACGCTGCCGCCCTGATGGGCATCACGGTCGATGCGCTGGAAAGTCTGCTGGCACGTGCGCGCCGCAATCTGCGCGCCCAACTGGCCGGCAGCGGCCTTAGCAAGGACAAGTCATGACGCCCGAAAGATTCCATCAGATCGTCGAAGCCTACGGCGCCGATCCGCGCCGCTGGCCGCAACAGGAACGCGCAGCGGCAGAGGTCTGGGCCGCTACGCATCGTGCCGAGGCCGACGTGTTGCTGGCCGACGCGGCCGGCATCGATGCCTTGCTGGCCGCCGACAAGGTCGATCCGCCTCGCGCGGCCTTGCAGCGGCGCGTCATCGGCAGCGCGCCGGGACGGCGGCCGAGCGCACCACGCCGGAAATTGTGGTGGTCGGGTGCGGCCGTGGCAGGCGTCGGCGTGCTGGGCGGCCTGGCCGGCGCCTTTGCGGTCTCGTTCTTTGTTTTGACGGGGACGGTTCCGCAAGTGCATGAGTCTTCTTATTTAACTTCGAGCTTCGGTGGTTCATCCGCCGATTGGAGCGGCGAATGAACGGCCGGTCATGGAAAATCGTGCTGGTGGCTTCGCTGGTGCTCAACGTGTTTCTGCTGGGCGCGATTGTCGGAGGTGCTTATCAATGGTTTGCGGCGCATGGGGCGACCACCACGGTGCTGGCGCAGCAGCGCACGGCGCTGCGCTTTGCCGCCGAAACGCTGCCGGCCGAGCGTCAGAAGGCTTTCATCGACGGCCTGAAGAATGCGCGCCGCGAGGGCCGGCAATATGCCCGCGATGGCCGCGAAGGGCGTCATGAAGTATTGCGCCTGCTCGCCGCGCCACAGTTCGATCGCGCGGCACTGGACGCAGCGCTGGCCCGCACGCGTGAGGCCGACAGCAGCTTGCGCGCGCAAGTGGAGGGCAGTGTGGCGGACTTTGCGGCGACGCTGTCGCCTGAGGAGCGCGTCGCATTCGCCGACAGCCTGAAGCTGCGCGGACAATGGCGTGAACCGCAGCCGGCCGCCAATGCGAACAAGCCACCGAAGCCGGCCGCAAGTGAACCTTCGAGTGAAGCGTCGGGCGAATAAAAAATTCTGAACGGCCGCGACGGATTGGAGCGTGACGGCCGTTTAAAGAATATCCAACGCCGAAGAGGATGGTATGGCCACATCACCGAACCTGAATGCCGCGGCGATTGCGCTGAATCGCTTCGGCCTCGGCGCGCGGGCCGACGATACGCCGCCCGCCGACCCGAAGGGATGGCTGCTCGCGCAGTTCGAGCAATATCAGCCGCGGCCTGCCGCGTGGGCGAACCAGCCTGATTCGGTGGCGCTGTCGGGCGAGCTCGTACAACAGCGCATGCAGCTGAATCAACTGAATCGGCAGACCCAGCAGAACGTCAATGAAGGCGCAGCCGCCAGTCAGACGAACGCGCAGGTCAGCATGCAAACCAATGGGCCGGCCAACCCGCAAACCATCGGGCAGGGCGCATCTGAACCCGCTGCACAAACTGCTAAGCAAGCCGAACGAAAAGCGCTGCGAGGCGAAATTCTCGACATGTACCGTTCCGCGGTGAACGCGCGGGTCGCAAGCGCGCTGACTACGCAGACGCCTTTCGTCGAGCGGCTGGTTCATTTCTGGGCGAACCACTTCGCGGTGTCGACGGAAAAACCCGGCGTCGCGGCGCTGGCCGGTTCATTCGAAGCGGAAGCGATCCGCCCGCACGTGCTTGGCCGTTTCGAAGACATGCTGGTCGCCGTCGAACGTCATCCGGCCATGCAGTTGTTTCTCGATCAGACGCGCTCGGTTGGACCGGACAGCATGGCGGCGATGCGCGCCGCAGAGCGCAATCCGAATGTCAAACGCGGCCTGAATGAGAACCTGGCGCGCGAAATCATGGAGTTGCACACGCTCGGCGTGCGCAGCGGCTATAGCCAGGACGACGTCACCGAATTCGCCCGTGCGCTGACCGGCTGGAGCCTCGCCGGCAATCCCGGCAATGCGGGCAACCCGCGCGGGCAGGGTCTGCAGACGAACGCCGCGCCAGGCACTTTCGTGTTTCGCGTCGCGCTGCACGAGCCGGGTTCGCGCACCATCATGGGCCGCCGCTACGACCAGCCGGGAGAAGAGCAGGCGCTGGCGATACTGCACGACCTCGCAAGCTCGCCCGCGACGGCGCAGCACATTGGCGGCAAGCTCGCCCGTCACTTCGTCGCGGACAATCCGCCGGCGGATGTGAGCGAGCGATTGGCGAATGCATTCGCGCGCAGCGGCGGCGATCTGCCGACCGTGTACCGGACGCTGCTCGACATGCCGCAGGCATGGTCCCCGGCTGCGGTGAAGTTCAAAACGCCGTGGGAATGGACCATTTCTTCGATGCGCGGGCTCGGCTGGCAGGACATCGGCACCATGCAGACCGCACCCATCCTGACGCAACTCGGTCAGCCTGTATGGCGCCCGGGTTCGCCCGCCGGCTACGACGATATTGCCGCGAGCTGGGCGGCGCCCGATGCGCTCGTGCGCCGGGTCGAAGTGGCGCAGCGCTTCGCGGCGCGCGTCGGCGACCGGCTCGATGCGCGCTCGCTCGGCCAGACCTTGCTGGCCGGCTCGCTCAGTGCGCCGACTGCCACCGCCGTATCGCGTGCCGAAAGCGCATCGACCGCAATTGCGCTGCTACTGGTCTCGCCGGATTTTCAACGGAGATGAACGCCATGTTTTCACGCCGCAAATTTTTGAGCGTTGCCGCTGCCGGCGCGGGCGCGATTCTCGTATCGCCGCGAATTGCGTTTGCCAGCGTCGCAACGGATCGCCGCTTCGTGTTCGTGATCCAGCGCGGCGCGGCCGATGGCCTGAACATCGTCGTGCCGTACGCCGAACCCGCCTACGCGACATTGCGCGGTGCGCTTGCGATCGATGCGTCCAAGGCGACCCGTCTCGACGGCACGTTCGCGCTGCATCCTTCAATGGTGCAGACCGCCGCGATGTATGCGGATCACCAGGCGCTGTTCGTGCACGCAGTAGCCTCACCGTATCGCGACCGCTCGCACTTCGACGGGCAGAACGTGCTGGAGACCGGTGGCACCTCGCCGTATCAGATGAAGGACGGCTGGCTGAACCGGCTGGTCGCATCGATGCCCGCCACGCGCGAGAACGCGATCGCCTTCGCGCCGACCGTGCCGATGGCGCTGCGCGGCAGCGCGGCGGTGACCTCGTACGCGCCCTCGGGGTTGCCGCAGGCGCCCGACGATCTGCTCATGCGGGTTTCGCAGCTGTACGACCAGGATGCGCAATTGCGCCCGCTATGGGAGTCGGCCATGGCCGCCCGCGGACTCGCGGGCGACGCCGGAGCGCGTCAGGACCCGGCGAGCCTCGGCAAGCTCGCCGCCGGTTTTTTGTCACGCGACGATGGTCCGCGAATTGCGATGATCGAAACCGGTGGCTGGGACACCCACACGGCGCAGAACGCACGCCTCGCCAATCAGCTGAAAGCGCTCGACACGATGCTCGCGGCGTTGCGGGACGGCATGGGACCGCTGTGGAGCAAGACCACCGTGGTGGTGGCAACCGAGTTCGGCAGAACCGCCGCCGCCAATGGCACGGGGGGCACCGATCATGGCACCGGCTCGGTGGCGATGATGCTGGGTGGCGCGGTGGCGGGCGGACGTGTGCTCGCCGACTGGCCTGGCCTGAAACCGGGCGACCTTTACGAAGCGCGCGACCTCAAGCCGACGATGTCGCTGGATGCGTTGCTCGCCGGCGCCGCAAGCGAAAGCCTCGGACTCGATCCGCAGCGTACCGCCGCTAGATTGTTTGGCCAGACCGCAGGCATGCACCCAATGACAGGGCTCGTGCGCGCATAAGCCGAAAACCGCCAGAACGACAGACAGCGCCGCAAATTGGCTCTTGCGGCGCTACCCATCGTCACTACCCGGCTTTCGTTAATCGTCGATCGTCAGACGCGATCAACCCCCGCCGCCGCCCTGCGTGCCGAGCGTCAGCTTGTTGTTCACCGAGGTCACGCCTGAAACACCCTTGGCTATTTCCTCAGCTTGTGGGATTTGCGCGCCATCGGGCACCGTTCCAGTCAACGTCACCGCACCGCCGCGCGCCCGGACAAACACGTTCGACACATCAAAACCCTGTGCTTTTCCCAAAGCTTTGCGCACGGCCAGACCCAACTTGCGGTCCGTGCTCTTCATCGCTTTCGAATTCGGAGCCGGCGCCGCCATGGTGCCAGACGCCATCGCGTCGCTCGATTGGGCATAGGCGCTGGACGCAGTCGCCACACACAATGCGATGCCGAGCGCCTTCAATAGATTGACTGTTTTCACGTTTTCTCCATTCCTCGAAAAGTTGATTTCGCATCGTTGCATGCAAAAAACATGCGCCTGCAAGCACTTTTCCGCCCGCGTGGGGCCTCCGGTCTTGTAGAAGAGTGACGTCGTGAAGCTCCCGGCGCGCTTAAACAATACTCCAGCAAACGCGCGAGCGTTGAAAAAACTGACCTGGCCGCCTGTCGCCCGATTCGCCTATCATGACGGCTTCGATCATCCAGGGCGTACCGCAGATGTCTGATGGCGTACAGGAACAACTACACGAAACACGCACGGAAGCCGCTGCATCGTCGATCGATTATGGCCTGTGGGCACTGACCTTCAGCTACGTACTGAGTCAGTTTTTCCGTAGTTATATCGCTGTGATTTCCACCCAGCTGATCGGCGATTTTCATTTCTCGCCGCAAATGTTCGGCTGGTTCGCGGGCTCGTTTTTCCTCGTGTTCGCCATCGCGCAACTGCCGGTCGGTGTCATGTTCGACCGCTACGGCGTGCGCGGCCCGACCGCGTTGTTGATGGGCATCGGCGCTGCATGCGCCGGCATTCTTTCGATGACGACGAACGCGACCGTGGCGCTCGTCGCGCAAGCCGGCATCGGACTGGGTTGCGCGCCGATCTTTATGGGGTTGCTCAACTACGTGCTGCATTCCGGCCACGGCACGCGCAATGTGCGTGCTGTCACGACGGCGAGTGCGATCGGCATGGCGGGCGCATTGCTGGCCGCGTTTCCGCTGAGCCGAGCGACGGCCAGCTTCGGCTGGCGGCCGGTCATGGTTACCGCTGCGCTGGCTATGCTATGCGCGACGCTTGGCGTCGTATGTTTCGTGCGCCGGCGCGATGCGGCCGCGCATGAGCAAAGCCTCGCTGCATCGCAACACGCGGCAGGCGGAGTGAAACGGCGCACCGGTTTCTGGACCTTGATGCCGGCTTGCCTCGCGCTTTCGGTCGGCAGCACGTTCCGTACGTCATGGGGTGGGCCGTATCTCGCCGACGTCTACGGCTTCGACGTCATCGCGCGCGGCAATGCGATGACCGTCACCAGCGTGATCGGGATCGCCGCATCTTTCTGTATTCCGGTGGTCGTGCGGTTCTGCGCGCCCAAGCTTATCTCGTTGCTGTGGCTGATAGCCGGCGTGCTGGCGGCACTGGTGCTCGCGGTCAGCCCGGACGGCAACTGGGGCGTCAGTGTCGCGTTGATCTGCGTGTTGTTCTCGGTCGGCTCGATCCATCCGCTCGTGATGTCGCAAGCGCGCGCCATCATTGCACCGCGCCGGCTCGGCCTCGGTCTGGGCCTGCTCAATAGCCTCGTTTTTCTCGGCGTGGCGCTGACCAGCAGTTGTTTCGGCTGGATCGCGGGTGTCGCAAAACAGGCACATCTATCGAACGCGGGGATCTATTCGGCGCTGTTCTCCGTGACCGTCGTGCCGCTTGCGATCGGCGCCGTCATTTATTTCTTCAGCCCGGTGGTTGCTGCGCCGAAAGAAGAAGTCTGAGCGATTTTTGGCATTTGTCTATAATTCCGCAGCCCGGATCACCCCCGTTCCGGACTATGGTTTGTCCTTCAGATGGTGCCGTTTCGCGGGAGCGCGTTTCATTTTGAGCAAAACCAATCACAGCCCGGTCGATCATCCGGTCGAGGACCCGAGCGCGGGAGACGGTGAGCAGACACCCGCTACATCCGCCGGCGCGAATTCGGTTCTCGCGAGCCGGACGGCGCACGAGGCGCACAAGGACGACCGGCATTTTGTCACGGCACTCGCGCGCGGGCTCGAGGTGCTGGCGTGTTTTCGCTCAGGCGACAAATCGCTGAGCAATCAGGAACTCGCATTGCGCTGCAAGCTGCCGAAATCGACCGTATCGCGTCTGACTCACACGCTGACGCTGCTCGGCTATCTGATTCATTTGAAAGAGAGCGGCAAGTACCGGCTCGGCACGGCTTCGCTCGCGCTGGGCAGCGCGATGCTGGCGCGGCTCGATGTCCGCAAGATTGCCCGGCCGGTGATGCAGGAATTGGCCGATATCGTCGGCGCAACTGTGTCGTTGGGTACGCGCGACCGGCTCTCGATGATCTACGTGGAAAATTGCCGGGCCTCGGTGGCGCTCACGCTGACGCTGGAAGTCGGTTCGCGTATTCCGGTCGCCACGTCGGCGATTGGCCGCGCGTGGCTCGCGGCGATCCCTGAACACGACCGTCTCAGCTTTATGGAGCAGGTGCGTGAGCTCGATCACGTCCAGTGGCCGAAAACACGCCGCGGCATCGAGAATGCGCTCGAAGATTACCGCACGCTCGGCGTGACGACTTCGTTCGGGGACTGGCAGAAAGAGGTGAACGGCATCGCGCGTGCTTTCCAGCCAGGTGGCGAGCTGCCGATCATGGCGATCAATGTCGGCGGACCTTCGTTCAAACTCTCCAAAGAGTTCCTGCTCGAAGAAGTGCGGCCGCGTCTGATCGACGTGGTGACGCAGCTGGAAGTCGCGTTGTCGCATTGAGCGGAGTCAGGCGGTATCAAGCGGCGTCGATAGCCGCATCGAACGCCGCGTTGAAGCCGCACTGAGCGGCAGCGTTTAGAACCACTGAGGCGCCATGCTGAGCGTCGTATCGTCGAGACTGCGCAGCGTGGCAAGCATCAGCGAGACGCGCGGCAATTCCCAATGGAAGAACCACTGGCACGCATGCAGCTTGCCGCGATAGAAGTCACGGTCGGCTTCACTCTTCGCTTCAGGTAACGCGGCGCTCGCAACGATCGCCTGCCGCAACCACGTCCACGCAATCACGATATGCCCGAACGCTTCGAGAAAAGCATTCGCGTTGGCGAGCGCACGTTCGCTTTCGCTGACGAGCGTGGGCAATAACGCTTCGACCGTGCCGGTCAATTCGTTCCATGCCTGGCTGAGTGAATCGGCATACGCTTGCAGTGCCGGATGAGCGCGAGCCGATTCGACGCTGCGCTGTATTTCACGCCCTAACAGCTTAAGCGCCGCACCCTGTTTCATCACGACTTTGCGGCCGAGTAGATCGATCGCCTGGATACCGTGCGTGCCTTCGTGAATCATGTTCAGGCGATTGTCGCGATAGAACTGCTCGACCGGATATTCGCGCGTATAGCCGTAACCGCCGTGAATCTGGATCGCCAGACTATTCGCTTCGAGGCACCACTGCGAGGGCCACGACTTCACTATCGGTGTCAGCAGATCGAGCAGCAGGCCCGCTTCGGCACGTGCAGTGTCGTTCTCACCGGTGTTCTGTTCGTCGACGAGGCGCGCCGCATACAGGCACAGTGCGTACGCGCCTTCCACATAGGCTTTTTGGGCGAGCAGCATGCGCCGCACGTCGGCGTGTTCGATCAACGGCAATTGCGGATCGAGCGGATTCTTGTTCTCCGGGCGACGTCCTTGCGGCCGTTCGCGTGCGTAATCGAGCGACGCCAGATAGCCGCGATAGCCGAGCATGACCGCGCCGAGACCGACGCCGATGCGTGCCTCGTTCATCATGTGGAACATATACGCGAGACCGTGATGCGGTTCGCCCACCAGTTCACCAATGCATTCGCCGCGTTCGCCGAACGACAGCATCGTCGACGTGGTGCCACGCCAGCCCATCTTGTGAATCAGGCCCGCGAGCGCGACGTCGTTGCGCGCACCGCGGCTGCCGTCGTCATTCACATGGAATTTCGGCACCGTGAAGAGCGAGATGCCTTTGACGCCTGGGGGCCCGCCGGGAATGCGCGCCAGCACCAGGTGCACGATGTTCTCGCTCAACTCGTGATCGCCGCCCGAAATGAAAATCTTGTTGCCGCGGATCGAATAGGTGCCGTCTTCGTTAGGCGTTGCACTGGTGACGAGATCCGAGAGGCTCGAGCCCGCTTGCGGCTCGGTCAGCGCCATGGTGCCGAACGCGCGGCCTTCGAATAGGGCCTGCAGATACTTGCGCTTTTGCGCCGCGCTGCCGAAGCGCTCGATCACGTTCGCATTCGCCGTGGTCAGCATCGCGTAAGACGAGGTGGCGATGTTGGCGCTCTTGAAGAGCGACAGGCACGCAAAGGAAATCACCGAGGGCAATTGCATGCCGCCCCATTCGTAATCTTTGCCTGCGGCAAGGAAACCGGCGGAGCGGAACGCGTCGAGTGCGTCTTTGACCTCGGTGAGGATCGTGACGCGTTGACCGTCGAATTGCGGTTCTTGCTCGTCCGAAAGACGGTTGTGCGGCGCGAACTTTTCGGCGGCGACCGCATGAGCGGTTTCGAGCGCCGCGTTGAAGGTCTCGCGAGTGTGGTCGGCGTGGCGTGCGCGCTGCGTGAGCGTCTCGGCCTCGAGCACTTCGAACAACTGGAATTCCAGATCACGCGAGTTGATGATCAGCGCATCTTGCATGGGAGAAGACCCGTCCAAAGGTGAGCCGCTATGCAGAACAACTACGCGACAAGCGCGAAAACCCACGAAATCGCATAGACGCGGCTCGATTGAAAAGTGCGGTATTCGGGTAAGTCCCGATGACCCGCCCATCGACGATGCGTGTCAGTTTAAATCAAAAGTGAATGAGCGTGCTTTTATTTACAGGCTGAATTTCGGCACGTATGATGGTCAGCAAATCTGGAATAGAAGTCTGCATTGCAGAACAACTTGGAGGAGCGTCGTAATGTCTGTGAAAGACCTGTTTCAACTGGACGGCAAGGTTGCACTGATCACCGGGGGCTCGCGCGGGCTGGGCTTGCAAATGGCCGAGGCATTAGGAGAAATGGGCTGCCGCGTGGCGATCACCGCGCGTAAGGCCAATGAGCTCGCCGAAGCGAAAACGCATCTGCAAAGCCGGGGTATCGAGGTGCAGACCATCGTCAACGATCTGCAGCGCTTCGAGGGTATCCCCGGTCTCGTGGATGAAGTGCTCGGCTTGCATGGCAGCATCGACATTCTAGTGAACAACGCAGGCGCGACGTGGGGCGCACCGGCCGAAGATTACCCCGATGAAGCGTGGCACAAGGTGATGAACCTGAATGTTCATGCGCCGTTTTTCGTCGCTCGTGAAGTCGGCAAGCGGAGCATGATTCCGCGGCGTGCGGGCAAGATTATCAACATCGCGTCGGTGGCGGGGTTGAAGGGTTCGCCGCCGGGCATGAACACGATTGCGTACAACACCTCCAAGGCTGCGGCAATCAATTTCACGCGGGCGCTTGCGGCGGAATGGGGCAAGTACAACATCAACGTCAACGCAATCTGCCCGGGATTTTTCCCGTCGAAGATGTCGGCGGGCTTGCTCGACAAACTCGAAGACACCGTCATTTCGCGCACGCCGTTGCAGCGCCTCGGCGGTGATGAGGATCTCAAAGGCCCGGTCGTGTTCCTCGCGAGTGAAGCGTCGCGTCATATCACGGGCCAGTATTTTGCGGTGGATGGCGGCTCGATCATTGTCTGATTGAGTGGCCTTCAGACGCAGCGCGCAGGCAACGGCGCGCTGCGTCTACGTATAGAAACAGCTTTGCATGGGACCGGAGTAAGCGCTAAAGCGCCAACTCCGGTCGACAGGAGACGCCGCATGAATTTTCAGCACTCGGACAAGGTCAAGAGTTTGCAGCAGCGCCTGAACGCTTTCATGGACGAGCACGTCTATCCAGCGGAGGCGGTCTTCGAAGCGCAGATGGACGCCGCGCGTGAATCCGGCAACCGGTGGAAGCCCGCACCGGTCATCGAGGAATTGAAACAGAAAGCGAAAGCCGTGGGTTTGTGGAACCTGTTCCTGCCCGAGTCGAAATACGGCGCGGGGCTCACCAACCTCGAATACGCACCGCTGTGCGAAATCATGGGGCGCTCGCATATCGGCGCGGAGCCGTTCAACTGCTCGGCGCCGGACACTGGCAACATGGAAACGCTGGTGCGTTACGCAACACCGGAGCAGCAACAACAATGGCTGCTGCCACTGCTCGACGGCTCGATCCGCTCGGCCTTTGCGATGACGGAGCCGGAAGTGGCGTCGTCAGACGCAACCAATATCGAAGCCCGAATTGAACGCGACGGCAACGACTACATTCTGAATGGCCGCAAATGGTGGACCTCGGGCGCAAACGATCCGCGTTGCAAGGTCCTTATCTTCATGGGCAAGTCCAGTCCGGACCACACCAACCGGCATCAGCAGCAGTCGATGATTCTGGTGCCGATCGACACGCCGGGCGTGAAAGTACTGCGTCATCTGCCGGTATTCGGCTATGACGACGCCCCGCATGGCCACGCCGAAATCTCCTTTGAAAATGTACGTGTGCCGGCCAGCAACATGCTGCTCGGCGAGGGCCGCGGCTTCGAGATCGCGCAAGGGCGGCTCGGACCCGGCCGTATTCACCACTGCATGCGTTTGATCGGACGCGCCGAGCGCGCGCTCGAAGCGATGTGCCGCCGCTCGCTGGAACGCGTAGCGTTTGGCAAACCGATCGCGGACCAGGGCGTCACCCGCGAGCGGATCGCGAACGCACGCATCATGATCGACCAGACGCGGTTTCTGGTGCTGAACGCCGCGCACAAGATGGACACGGTCGGCAACAAGGACGCGCGTCAGGAGATCGCCATGATCAAGGTGGCGGCGCCCAGCATGGCGTGCCAGGTGATCGACTGGGCGATGCAGGTGCATGGCGGCGGCGCGGTCAGCGACGACTTCGGCCTCGCTCGCGCGTATGCGAGTTCGCGCACGCTGCGTTTCGCGGACGGCCCCGACGAAGTGCACCGTAACGCCATTGCGAAGATGGAGCTTGGACGTCATCTCGGGCGTTCATCAAGCAACTGATTCCCTTGCTTGCCATGACGCATTAACCCGCCGCGTCCTTCACGCGGCGGATGTGAACGAAGCGCGCACCATCCGTGTGAAACGCGCACAGACAGTAAAGGCAGGAGACGCCTATGAACGAACGCCATCACCCGAATTGGCCGCCGCAAGTGCCATTGCATCTGACACTGCCCGAGACCAATATTTTCTATAACGCCGAGGTGTCGGCGGCGCGTTTTCCCAACAAACCGTTCATCGTCTTCTACGACACGGCGGTTACGTTCGGCGAGTTCAAGGACGAAACCGAGCGTATCGCGGGATTCCTTCAGCAGGAATGCCACGTCAAGGCGGGCGACCGCGTGCTGCTTTACATGCAGAACAGCCCGCAATGGATCATCGCTTACTACGGGATCCTGCGTGCGAACGCCGTCGTGGTGCCGGTCAATCCAATGAACATGAGCGGTGAGCTGGCGCATTACGTCGAGGACAGCGAGGCGACCACGATCATTGCGCCGCAATGCCTGTTCGCGAACGTCGAGCCGCTGATCGGCAAGGGGCCGGGGAAGGGCATCGAGCACGTGATCGTCGCGACGTATAGCGATTATCTGAAGCGGCCATCGCCGATTCCCGTGCCGGAGTTCGTGGCCGCGCCGCGCAAGACCTTCAATATTCCCGGCGTCACGTCCTGGCGCGAGGTGCTCGAACGGCATATCGCGCCGGGTCCGCTTACCACCGGTCCGGACGATCTGTGCGTGATGCCGTACACATCCGGCACCACCGGCAAGCCGAAGGGCTGCATGCATACGCACCGCAGCGTGATGAGCACGCTGCTCGGCGGCTGCGTCTGGTTCTCTGCGCCGCCGGACGGTGTGTATCTATCGATATTGCCGTTCTTTCACGTGACCGGCATGCAAGGCGGCATGAACAGCGCGGTCTTCTCCGGGGCAACAATTATCGTGTTGCCGCGCTGGGATCGCGAAGCTGCGGCGCTATGCATGCAGAAATATCGCGTGACCGCATGGCAGTCGATCACGGCGATGATGGTCGATTTTCTGTCGAACCCGAAGCTTGGCGAATACGATCTGTCGAGCCTGACGGGCGCACGCGGCGGCGGCGCGGCAATGCCGGACGCGATTGCCAGAAAGCTCAAGTCGCTGACAGGGCTCGATTATGTCGAAGGCTATGGCATGTCGGAGACGATTGCCGGCACGCACATCAACCCCCCGCATCGGCCGAAGCCGCAGTGCCTGGGCATTCCCGTATTCGACGTGGACTCGCGCGTGATTGATCCGGTCACGCTGCAGGAACTACCGCAAGGCGAAACCGGCGAGATCATCGTGAACGCGCCGCAGGTGATGCAAGGCTACTGGCGCAATCCCAAGGCGACTGAAGAAGCGTTTATCGAACTCGACGGCAAGCGCTTTCTGCGTACTGGCGACCTCGGTCATATCGACGAGGACGGCTATTTCTTTATGACCGATCGCCTCAAGCGCATGATCAATGCTTCGGGCTATAAGGTGTGGCCAGCGGAAGTCGAGGCGCTTATGTACCGGCATCCCGCGATCCAGGAGGTGTGCGTGATCGGCGTGAAGGACGCGAAGCGCGGCGAAACGGTCAAGGCGCTGGTGGTGCCCGCCGCGGCGGAAGCCGGCACGATCACCGAGCAGGCGATTATCGACTGGGCGCACGATCAGATGGCCTCTTACAAGGCGCCGCGCATTGTCGAGTTCGTGACGTCGCTGCCCAAGTCGGGCAGCGGCAAAATTCTGTGGCGCAAGTTGCAGGAAGAGGACGCGGCACGCACGGCCGCGGCGAGTGAAAACAACGGTGGCAAAGGAGGCGCCTCGTCATGACATGGCTCGAAGCGTTAGTGGACGAACCGTTCGTCTGCATCACCGACATGCTGCGCCGCTTCGCCAAAGAACGCGGTGAGCACGCGGCATTGATCTGCGACGGCGAGGTCGTGACTTATGCCGCGCTTGACGCACGAGTCGATCGTTTTGCCGCCGCATTGCAGCGCGACGGTATCAAGCCTTGCGACGCGATTGCGTTATGCGCGGCCGCCTCGGTGGAATACGCTGTGGTGTTTCTCGGCGGCCTGCGGGCAGGGGCGGCGGTCGCGCCGCTCGCGCCGTCGTCGAGCGCGGCGAGTCTCGTCAGCATGATCGGCAACTCGGGTGCGCGGCTGTTGTTTCTCGATGCCGACGTCAAGCGTTTGCTCGAACCGGTGGCCGCAGAGATCAGCGCAATCCCCATCGCGCTAGATGCGCACGCAGGCAGCACCCCGCTTGAAGCGTGGCTCGCGCCCAAGGGCGCAACGCCTGAAGCGGTCACGATCAATCCGGCGTGGCCATTCAACATCATCTATTCGTCTGGCACCACGGGTACGCCGAAAGGCATCGTGCAGTCGCACGGCATGCGCTGGGTCTATGCCGTGCGCAGCATCGAACGCGGCTATGGCCCAGATGCCACGACGCTCATCTCCACGCCGTTGTATTCGAACACGACGCTCGTAAGTTTCATGCCGACGCTGACATTCGGCGGCACAGTCGTGTTGATGCCGAAATTCGGCGCCACACGCTATCTTGAGTTGGCGCAACAGTACCGCGTCACACACACCATGCTGGTGCCGGTCCAGTATCAACGTTTGATGGCACATCCGGACTTCGACCGTTACGACCTATCCAGCTTCCAGGCCAAGTTCTGCACCAGCGCGCCGTTCGCGGCGAGCGTGAAGGCGGACGTGGTGCGCCGCTGGCCGGGCAAGCTCACTGAGTACTACGGCATGACCGAAGGCGGTGGCTCGTGTCAGTTGGAGGCCAACGAATGTCCCACCAAGCTGCATACGGTCGGCAAACCGATCGAAGGTCACGACATCCGTCTGATCGACGAGCTCGGCAACGAGGTCGCAGCGGGCGAGGTGGGCGAGATCGTCGGCCATTCGCCCGCGATGATGACCGGCTACTACCGTCAACCGGAGAAGACTGCCGAGGCGGAGTGGTACGACCCGAGTGGCAAGCGCTTCATCCGCACAGGCGACATGGGCCGCTTCGACGCAGACGGATTCTTGACGCTGCTCGATCGCAAGAAGGACATGATCATTTCGGGCGGCTTCAACGTTTATCCGAGTGACCTCGAGGCTGAACTGTGCTCGCACCCGGATGTCGCGGATGTGGCCGTGGTGGGTGCGCAGTCGGAGCAATGGGGCGAGACGCCGGTTGCGTTCGTGGTGCTTCGCCCGGCTGCACCGATCGACGCCGACACACTGCTGGCCTGGGTCAACGCGCGGCTCGGCAAGATGCAGCGGCTCTCCGCGCTGACCTTTGTCGACGCGTTGCCGCGCAGTCCGATCGGCAAGGTGCTGAAACGGGAATTGCGCGAGCAGTACTATCCCGCCGCGCGTTAGCACGGCGTATAGAGACATCTGAATACACCTGGCTGGATAGACCAACTCTCACCAACTGGCAATGGGACAAGGCATGAACAATTTTGAAGGCAAGGTAGCGGTAATCACCGGCGCGGGCTCCGGATTCGGCCGTGAGTTCGCACGGCTCGGCACGAAGCTGGGCATGCGTCTCGTACTCGCCGACGTACAACAGGACGCACTCGACGAAACCTTCGCCGAGGTGAGCGCGGCCGGCGCGCAAGCCATCGCGCGTCGCGTCGATGTCGCGAAGGGCGAGGAAATCGACGCGCTGGCCCGCGCCACGCTCGACGCCTTCGGTGGCGTGCATCTGGTGTTCAACAATGCGGGCGTAGGCGGCAGCGGCGGTCTCGTATGGGAGAACACCGAACGCGACTGGCAATGGCTGCTCGGTGTCAACCTGTGGGGCGTCATTCACGGCGTGCGGGCGTTCACACCGCTGATGCTCGAGGCCGCCAAACGCGATCCGGGCTATCGCGGGCATATCGTCAACACGGCGTCGATGGCGGGCATGCTTAATCCGCCCATGATGGGTCCATACAACGTGTCGAAACATGCGGTGGTGTCGTTGACCGAGTCGCTGTATCAGGATCTTTCGCTGGTCACGCAGCAGGTGGCGTGCTCGGTGCTGTGCCCTTACTTCGTGCCGACGGGTATCGCGAAGGCGCATCGCAATCGTCCGTCCGAACTGGACAACGACACGCCGCCGACCTTGTCACAACGCGTATCGCGTGCGATGAGCGAGAAGGCGGTGAGTTCAGGGAAAGTGAGTGCCGAAACCGTCGCGGGCATGGTGTTCGATGCGATCCGTGAGGAGCAGTTCTATATCTTCTCGCATCCGCATGCGCTAGCCGCAGTGAAAACGCGCGCCGAGGATATCGTGACGCCGCGCAATCCGACCGATCCGTTTGCCGAGCGGCCCGATGTGCGTGTTCAGATTATCGAGGCGTTGAAGGGGTAATCCGAACTGGAAATGCGCAAAGCGCCGTGGAAACCACGGCGCTTTTTTTACACCCATATCAGGCCGTCACGTCGTCACTTCGCCGCTGTCAGCGAACTCAACACCGCCGACTTCAACTGTCCACCCTGAACCACTGCCGCAACCGGATTACCGATCACAAAGCCACCGTGGTCGTCGACACCCGTCACACTCTGCGGATTGGCCTGTGGCGGCAACGCCTTCACGGCTTTATCGAACTGATTGCGGATCGCGGTCGCGTCGCTGACGCTGCCGGCGAGCTTCATTGCGAGTGCCGTTGCGTAGACCGCAGTGTAGTTCAGCGATACTTCCTGGCTCGGATCACGGCCGTCGTGGCCCTTGCGGAAGCGCTCCACGAACGCTTTAGCATTCGGCGTTTCATCGTTGGCCAGCGGCAATACCCCGATCGCGCCGTTCAACGGTGCATAGCCGCCAGTCACCTTGGCCACTTCGTCGAGCTTGGCCTGATCCATCACAATGAAGCCGCCCTTGAAACCCAGTTCGCGTGCCTGCTGCGCAATCAAGCCGGTCGGCTCGGACGGGCCGCCGATAAACATCACATCCGGCTTGGCGGCCAGCACACGGCTCACACCGCTGTAGAAATCGGTGGCGCGGTTATATGACATCGAATTGTCCGCGACGATCGTGCCGCCGGCTGCTTCCCATGCGGGCTTGAATGCGGCGACCCAAACCTTGCCGTAGTCGGTATCGGTGGCGGCGAGTGCGACCTTCTTGCCGTACGTCGCCATTTCGTACTTGATGAACGCGTTCAGATACGACGTGAACGCGGGCGGAATGCGCACCGTGAGCTTGTTGCCGCGCTCGCTGATCTGCGGCACGCTGGTGTACGAGAGCAGCAGTAGTTTCTGTTGCTCATTGCTGGTTTGCACGGCGAAGCCACCGCCCGAATGCGGCACGAGCACCACAGCCGCCTGCTGTTCCTGCGCAAGACGCCGGGCGTTGATCGCGGTTTCGGCGGGGTTGTACTTGTCGTCGAGCGGCACGATTTCGAGCTTGATCTTCTTGCCGGCTACTTCGATGCCGGCCTGATTGACGTCGGCCGCGGCCATCTGCATGCCTTCGAGCACTTCCTGGCCGTACTTCGCCGCGCCCCCGCTCAACGGACCGGAGTAGCCGATATGCACCACCTGCTGCGCCATCGCGGCGCCCGTGCCCAGCAGCGCAGTCGTGGCGACCGCCGCAACTACTCCAGCGCGTCCGCACAAGCGTTTGATCGTCATACGTGTCTCCTTTGGGATTGTTCGAATATGGCCCGACGCTCATGGTCACATTTATGGCCATGCGTCAGGCGGTGCATCAAATCCGTTCAGCCGCCGACGTAAGCGCGCCGGATCGCTTCGTTGTTCATCAGACTCGCGTGATCGCCTTCGAGCACGATGCGGCCGTTCTCGATCACGTAGGCACGGTGTGCGATCTTCAACGCCGCAAACGCGTTCTGTTCGGCGAGCAATACTGTCGTGCCCGCGCGATTGATCTGCTGGATCACCTCGAACACCTGCTTGACCACCAGCGGCGCGAGACCGAGCGACGGTTCGTCGAGCAGCAACACCTTGGGGCGGGCCATCATCGCGCGGCCGATCGCCACCATCTGCTGCTGCCCGCCGGACAACGAGCCGGCCGCATGATCCTTGCGCTCGGCGAGAAGCGGAAAGAGCGCGAACACCTGATCGAGATTGCGTTGATTGCCGGCCTTGTCGCCGCGATGCACATAGGCGCCGAGCGTGAGGTTCTTCAGCACCGACATGCCCGGGAACAGCTTGCGGCCCTCAGGGCACTGAATCACGCCGTTGCGCACGATCTGTGCGGGCGTCATGCCGAGCAGCTCGCGCGTTCCGAGGCGCAGGCTGCCGCTCGTGGCGCGGCGCAGGCCGCTCGTCGCGAGAAAGATCGAGCTCTTGCCCGCGCCGTTGGCGCCGAGCAGCACGACCAGTTCGCCGTCGTCCGCGTGCAGCGTGATGCCGTCCAGCGCGCGGAAACTGCCGTAATCGAGCGCGACGTTCTCAAACTTCAGCATGTTCGCTCCCCAGATAGGCATCGATCACGGCCGGGTTGGCGCGAATCTCGGCAGGCGTGCCCTCGGCGATTTTCTTGCCGTAGTTCAGCACCATGATGCGATCGGCGAGCTTCATGATCATGTTCATCTTGTGTTCCACCAGGCACACCGTCACGCCGTGTTTCACCAGCTTGCGGATCAGTTCAGAGAGGCCTTCGGTCTCTTCGGGATTGACGCCGCCGGCGGGTTCGTCGAGCAGCATCAGGCTCGGTTCGGTGGCCAGTGCGAGCGCCACAGCGGCACGCTTGCGCTCTTCCTGCGAGATGTCGCCGGCCATCCGTTCCGCAATCGCCGACAGTCCGACGAAATCCAGAGCCTCGCGCGCCTTCTCGCGGCAGATGCGTTCTTCCTGCTTGAGCCGCGCTGAATGCGTCAGCACGTCCCACAGCCCCGAGCGCGTGCGCAGCCGGTGGCCAACGATCAGGTTGTCGAGCACGCTGGCCCGGTCGAACAACGCAGTGGATTGAAATGTGCGCGCAATGCCGAGGCGCGCCATCTGATCGGCGGCCAGCTTTGTCACGTCCTGGCCTTTGAAGCGGATGCGTCCCGAACTCGGCAGATGGGTGCCGCTGATCAGATTGAAGAAGGTGGTCTTACCCGCGCCGTTCGGCCCGATGATTGCATTGATCTTGCCGGCTTCGATATGCGTGCTGACGTCGTCGACCGCGACGAGACCGCCGAAGCGTTTGCTGAGCGAGTCGATTTCAAGCATGACGATCTCCGCGTGTGGGTTGCGATTGACGCGCAACACCGCCGCTCTTCGGCGTTGCCAGTTTCGCGCGCTGGCTCTTTCTCGCCCTATACAAACCGGCGATCCCGTTCGGCAAAAAGATCACCAGCAAAATGAGGATCGGGCCGAACACGACGAAGCGGTACGCCTGCAAAAACTGCAGATACTGCGTGAGCCAGGGTATGGCGAGCGCGCCGAGCAGCGGGCCGGCGAGGGTGCCGATGCCGCCCACCAGCATGTACATGGTCATGTCGAAGGTATGTTCGACGCCGGCCAGATCAGGTCCGAGAAAGCGTACGGAACCCGCATAGAGTCCACCCGCAAGCCCGGCATAGACGACGGACAGCACGAAGGCCAGCACCTTGTTACGCATCAGGTTGATACCGAGCGACTGCGCGAGACCGTCGCTATTGCGGATCGCCATGAAGGTCCGGCCGAGCAGCGAGTCGACGATGCGATGCATCAGCCACACGCCGAGCACCAGAAAGGCGAACACCAGGTAATAGAGCGGCCGTGGATTTTCAAACGAGATGATGCCGAAGCCCGAAGGCGCCGGGATACCGACAATATCCGAGACACCATGCGTAAGGCTGTCCCATTTCTCGATGACGAGAAACATGATGTAGCCCACGCACAAAGTAAAAATAGAAAAGTAGTGGCCGCGCAGACGCAGCGAAACAAGTCCGACCAGCGCACCCAGTATCGCGACGACGACGCCCGACGCAATGAACGCGATCCAGAACGGCACCTGATGATCGACCGTGAGAATGCCCACTGTGTACGCGCCCACCGCCATGAAGCTGCCGTGCGCGAGATTGAACTGCCCCGTATAGCCGGTGATCAGATTCAACCCGACGGTGGCCAGCGCGAAGACGTACGCGGTGGACATCACGGTAAGCATGTAGTCGTTGGTGGCCAGAAACGGAAACACGAGACCGAGCACGAACAGCAGTGTCCAGCCCAGCTTGCCCTCGAATAATTTCATGACCGGTTTCACGATGCGCGCAGTTCCCTGGTGAACAGTCCTTGAGGACGAACCGACAGAATCACCACCAGAAGCACGAAGGCGATGATGTCCTTGTAGTCGGTCGAAATGTAGAAGGCGCCGAAGCTCTCCGCCATGCCGATGATCAATCCGCCGACGATCGCACCCGGCACGCTGCCCATGCCGCCGAGAATGATGATCACGAAGGCCTTCAGGATCACCAGTTGGCCCATGGCCGGATAGACGAGGTTGATCGGCGCGTACAGCGTGGCCGCCACGGCAGCGAGGAGGCCGGAGATGCCGAAAGTCAGCATCGTCACCTTGTTGGCGTCGATGCCCATCAGCGAGGCGCCTTCGCGGTCCTGCGCCATCGCGATGATGCTCGAGCCGATTACCGTGTATTTGAGGAAGAGTTGCAGCAGCACCACCAATGCGAACGCGGCGCCGATGATCAGCAGGCGCTGCACGGGCGCGGTCACACCGCCCAGATCGACGATCCCCGCGTAGGGCGTGGCCATACGATGAAAGTCCGCGCCCCAGATCGCCTGCGCACCGGCTTCGAGAAACAGTAGGAGGCCGATCGCGGCGATCATGGGATGCAATTCGGAAGATTTGCGCAGCGGATGGAACACCAGCCGCTCGGCGAGGATCGCGAGTAGGGCGACCGCGAGGCCGGAGCCGATCATTGCGAGCCAGTAGTTCCAGCCGAGCCGGCTCATCAGGTAGAACGAGACGAACGCGCCGACCATGTAGAACGCGCCGTGAGCGAAATTCGGCACGGCGAGAATGCCGTAGACCAGCGTGAGTCCGAGTGCGACGAGGCTGTAGATGCCGCCCAGCGTCAAGCCGTTGAGAAGCTGCTGCAAAAACATGTCCACGCTTTGACACCCTCCAACGGAGGCGCGCTGTGCAATCGTTACCCTTGCTGCAGGGAACGCATCGCCGCACGCCTGACTACGGACGGGACAACAGCCGCTTTCTCGAATCCGGCGACCGTTATCGACGGTTGTCGACGCTTAAAACACGCACGCATCGGCGCAAACTGGAAATGGTGATGTGTGGCGGCGTTAGAGAAATTTGGCACGGGCGTTCGCTTTGCGTCAATAAGTTTTTCCATTTGATTGTTCTGCATTGCAGATTATTAGGGAAGTCACTTAGATAGCGCGCATCAAGTCGCCCATTCGCATGATCCGGCGCGCCGCTTGCACGGTACGCCGGTATCTCGCGTTCTGAGGCGGCTAGAACATGTGCCGCATGCCGATGTTCACGCCGGCCGTTGTGCCGGTTACTTCGTTCAGTGCATTGTTGACGGACAGTCCGGTGTGCATGGCGCCGTGGTTAGTCACGAAGCCGGCCTGTCCATACACCACAGTAGCCTTCGAGAGGGAATAGTCGATCCCGGTGGACGCCAGTATCGAGTTGTTCGACGAGTTGTTCCCGTCGCGCGTGACCCACACGCCCGCGTCGACATTCAGCGCCGGTGTGATGCGATAGCTGGCGCCGCCTGAATAGACGCGATCGTTGAACGAGCCTGCGACCTTGTACTGCACGTAGGAAGCCTTCACGGTCAGGTTATTGAACACGTAGCTGGCACCGAGCGCACGGCCGTTGAATTCGACCACGCTCGGAATCGCGATCGATGCAGCGCTGCCGCCGGCGTTGCCACTGTAAAGCGCGGCATCGACGGTCAGCGTGCCCAGGTGGTAGCGCAGGCTTGCCGAGTACTGCCGTCCCGCCTGAAAGTCTCCGGCTGTGCCGCCTAGCGCCATCATCGCGCTGCCTTGCAAGCCGGCGATTTCCGGCGACGTGTACGAAATGCCGTTCGGATTGAACAGGCCGGTCACATAGACGTTGTTGAGATAGGTGATGAGACCGCTGCCGAAGTACGACATCTCACGCGGATCGAAGTCGTACACCGCTAGGAAGAAGGGCGAGAACTGCAAACCGGCCTTGACCGTGCCGTAGCGGCTGTCCACGCCGACCCACGCCTGCCGCCCGAACGCGTTGCCGTTCGAATTGCTGAACGCGCCGTTGGCGATGCTGATACCGCTTTCGAGTTCGAAGATCGCACGCATGCTGCCTCCGAGATCTTCCGCGCCACGCAAGCCGAAGCGCGAACCGGAGAGGCCGCTGTCGGTGAACGAGTATTGACGGCCGGCGTTCTGACCGGTGGTCGCGTTAAGCGTTTTGTTGGTGTAGAGGATCGAGCCGTCGACGATACCGTACAGCGTGACACTGCTTTGCGCATGGGCGCTCTGGGCCGTGCCCAGGGTGCATGCGCCCACTAATCCAAGAATGGCTCCAATTCGATTGCGATGACTTGCCGGCATGCTTCGTGTCTCCTTGTTTATTGGAATCAATTGAACTGGCGAAGTAATGCTTGTGCTGCAAGATTCTGGCGATCTGGTGCGCGATACGATTTCTACAGGCGATAAAGAGCCCTCGCGATCTGATAAGGGATGCGAAATTTTGAATTTGCTGGTAGGCGTCTCGAGTCCGATTGCCGGCTGGCTTGTCTCCTGAGTGCGGGGCGGCTCGGCGCTGCTAAGAGCTCATTGATCGCATGCTTGCGCACAGGATGCAGGCGCAATTTGGCACGACCGTTCGTTCTGTGTCAACGGGGGGAATCGCTCGTTTGGACTGCAATGCAGGCCAAAATAGGGAAAACACCTGGCACAGGAGGTGTGCTTTAAGTGTGCCGTAAGGCTATGTAATACAAGGAAATTGCCGGATTTATCCGGTTTGAATTGCGATAGAGACTGTTGATACGGTAGTTCTGCATTGCAGAACTACCAAAGAACAGACTCAGCGCGCGCCGAACGTTTCTATCAGCATGTCGACGAATGCCTTCACCCGTGCCGTCATCTGCAACTGTTGCGGGTACACCGCATAGATGTCGGCATCCGGCGTGCGGTATTCCGGCAATACATGGATCAGACGGCCATCGGCGAGGTACTCCGCGATGTCCCATTCCGCCCGCATCAGAATGCCGTGACCGTCGAGCGCCCACTTCACCGCGATCTCGCCGTCATTGGTGGTGAGGTTGCCGCGCACTCGCACGGTCTCGGTCTTTTCGGCCGCGCCGCGTCCGCTGGTCAAACGCCATAACCCGTAGCCATCGTCGCCTTGACGAATGCCGATGCAGTTGTGTTGCGATAACTCCGCCGGACTGCGTGGTGCGCGTCGTTTGGTGAAATACGTTGGCGATGCGCACAGCAGCCGACGGTTGGACGCGACCCTGCGCGCAATCACGCGCGCATCCGGTGGTTCGCCGAAACGCACGCACACGTCGAAGGCGTCGTCGCTAATCGGTGGCGGGTCAACGGAGAGTTGCAGTTGCACGTCCACCTCGGGAAAGCGCCGCACAAATCGGGAAATGAGCGGCGCCACGTGACTGCGGCCGAAACCGAGCGTTGCGTTCACGCGCAACAGGCCTTTCGGGGCTGCTTGCGAGCCGCCGAGCAACTGGGCCAGGTCGTCCATTTCGCTCAGGATGCGTCGTGCCCGGGTGAGATAGAGCTCGCCCTCCGGCGTAAGGCTCATACGTCGGGTTGTGCGATTCACGAGCGACACACCCGCGCGCGATTCCATCTGCGCCAGATGCTTACTCACGGCCGCCGTGCTCAAGCCGAGTTCGCGTGCAGTCGCGGTCAGGCTGCCGCTTGCAGCGAGCGTGGAGAAGAAGGCGAGATCTTCCGGTTGTATCGACGAAGTCATGTTGAGTGGGCCAACGAGCGGGCCGTCGAGCAGCCCATTATTAACTTCAGGTTAAGGATGCTTTGAGTCTAGCAGCGTTTTCGCGTGCGGTTGTCGTTCTAGGATGCAGCCATACGTTCAACACCAGGGAGACGCCCGTGAAAACCTATCGCATCGCAACCATTCCCGGCGACGGCATCGGCAAGGAAGTCGTGCCCGCGGGCCAACAGGTTCTCGAAGCCATCGCTGCGCGAAGCGACGCCTTCCAGTTCGAGTTCGAGAATTTCGACTGGGGCGGCGATTTCTATCGCCAGCACGGCGTGATGATGCCGGCCGATGGGCTGGATGCCATCCGCAACAAGGATGCGATTCTGTTCGGCTCGGCCGGGGACCCGCATATTCCCGATCACGTGACGCTTTGGGGTTTGCGCCTGAAGATCTGTCAGGGCTTCGATCAGTATGCGAACGTGCGTCCCACCCGCATCCTGCCCGGTATCGACGCGCCGTTGAAACGTTGTGGGCCGAAGGATCTCGACTGGGTCATCGTTCGCGAGAACTCGGAGGGCGAGTACTCCGGCGTAGGCGGACGCGCACATCAGGGGCATCCGATCGAAGTCGCCACCGATGTTTCGATGATGACCCGTGCAGGCGTCGAGCGCATTCTTCGATTCGCGTTCCGCCTCGCCCAGTCGCGGCCGCGCAAGCTGCTGACGGTGATCACCAAGAGCAATGCGCAACGTCACGCGATGGTCATGTGGGACGAGATTGCCCTGGAAGTCTCAAAGGAATTTCCTGACGTCAAATGGGACAAGGAACTCGTCGACGCTGCCACCGCGCGCATGGTCAACCGTCCCGCCACGCTCGACACGATCGTCGCCACGAATCTTCACGCCGACATTCTCAGCGATCTCGCAGCGGCACTGGCCGGCAGCCTCGGCATCGCACCGACCGCGAATCTCGACCCCGAGCGCCGCTATCCCTCCATGTTCGAGCCGATTCACGGTTCCGCTTTCGACATCATGGGTAAGGGTCTCGCCAATCCGGTCGGCACGTTCTGGTCGGTTGTGATGATGCTCGAGCATCTCGGCGAGATGGCCGCTGCCCAGCAATTGATGAGCGCGATCGAACGCATCACGGCCGACCCGTCGTTGCACACGGGCGACCTCGGTGGAACGGCCACGACCGTGCAGGTGACCGATGCCGTCTGCGCCATCCTCGCCGCGAAACCAGCGGCGGAGTTCAAGGCCGCCTGAGCACGCAAGACGTAGTACGCGATACACAACGCCGCATTAGACAAAAACAAAACGCCCGGACGAATACGTCACGGGCGATTCAAAGACTGGAGACTGGCATGGCCAATGAATTGCAAGCCCGTGTGGTTCGCAAGCTGACGTGGCGCATTTTGCCCTTCGTCATGCTGCTTTATTTTGTGAGCTTTCTCGATCGCGTGAACGTCGGCTTTGCCGCGCTCACGATGAACAAGGACCTCGGCCTCTCGCCGACCATGTTCGGGCTCGGCGGCGGCATCTTCTTTCTGGGGTATTTTCTGTTCGAAGTGCCCTCGAACCTCATTCTGAACAAGGTCGGTGCACGCATCTGGATTGCACGCGTGATGGTGACGTGGGGGCTGGTGTCGGCGGCTTCCGCGTTTGTCGTCGGGCCGAATTCGTTCTATACGCTGCGCTTTTTGCTCGGTGTGGCCGAAGCCGGTTTCTTCCCCGGCATCATTCTTTATCTCAGCCAGTGGTTTCCTGCACGGCAGCGCGCAGTCGCGGCGGCCGCGTTCATGGCGGCCGCGCCTTTGTCGACCGCAATCGGATCGCCCATTTCAGGCGCCATCATGCAGATGCCGGCCCTGTTCGGCTTGAAAGACTGGCAATGGCTCTTCCTCATCGAAGCAATTCCAGCCGTCGTACTCGGGTTCGTGGTTCTGAAAGCGCTCACCGATTCGCCGGAAAAGGCGAAGTGGCTTGCCGCCGATGAGAAAGCGTGGCTCGTCGCAACGCTGCGCGAAGAACGCGCGGGACGAGAGTCGCAGGCAGGCCACGCTGCGGGTGCACTCGCCGCGCTGCGCGACCCGCGGGTGTGGATCATGTCGATGATCTACTTCGGCACCTCCGCGGGACTTTATACGCTCGGGCTGTGGGCGCCGTTGATCATTCGTCAATTCGGCTTTAGCGCACTAGGTACCGGTGCGTTGAACGCGATTCCCAGCGTGCTGGCTGTGATCGGCATGGTGATGTGGGCGCGCCATTCGGATCGCACTGGCGAGCGCACGTGGCATGTGGTGATTCCGTGCGTCGCTGCCGGCATCGGGTTCGCATGGGCAGGCTTTGCGGATACCGTCCTTGGGGTGGTGCTCGCACTGATCCTCGTGAACGTGGGCATCAGCGCGGCCAAGGCGCCGCTGTGGGCCATGCCGAGTACCTTTCTCTCTGGCGCCGGTGCGGCGGCCGGTATCGCCATGATCAACTCGATCGGCAACCTCGGCGGCTTCGTCGGTCCGTTTGCGATCGGCTGGCTGAAGAGTGTGACGGGGGGATATGCCGCCGGACTTTATGTCGTAGCGGCAAGTCTTGCGGTATCAGCCATGCTCGCGTTGGCTGTCGGCCGGCGAGGATATCGGGCGGCGCCTGCGCCGCAATGATCTCGCCAGGTTTCTGATCGGCTTCCCGATTGACGATGTGCCTTGCTCCCGCGCCAGTTGTTGTCCAATGACCTGGTGCGAATAATGATTAGCGCGGAAGGGCAAGGCATCATCGCGCGTATTCAATGCTTGAACAGTCGCGAGTCCTTACCCGCGAAATGCATCGTCGAAGATTGCGAAAAGCTTGTCGGGGGTGCGCCGTAACCTGAGCTGTCACCGTAGCCCGACGTCTTGTGCGAGGGCTGCTGATATTGCGTACCCGCCTGATTGTTCTGTGTGTCGTGCATCGAGACGGTCGGCGCGGGTGTCGTATCGTTCATCGGTGCGTTCATCTGCTGCGCAAACGACAGGGTAGGGATGGCGACGATCGAAGCAATGAGCATGACGTGTTTGAGTGCTTTCATGAAGGCTCTCCAATAGTGTGATGGTGCCACGTCGACCATTCCGGTCGACGCGTACCCACAGAATAAGAAGCTTTCCTTAATTTCTCCTTAGGGGCGCTCAAACAACTTTCTTCCGCATTTTCAATCCCCATCCCAACCATGGCGTTCACGCCATTCACGTTCGTGCTCCTCATGCTCATGGTGGCGCCACCGCCGTTCGCGCCACTCCTGCCGCTCATGCCATTCACGGGCACGCCAGTCGTCGCCGTAGCCGTAGCCATATTCCACCACGGGCGGGGGGGCATAAACGACCGGCGGAGGCGCAATGTAGGCCGGCTGGGCAGGCACGAAAACCGGCCCGGGAATGCCGATGCCGATGCCCACATCGACGTGCGCGGAAGCGGCTGTGGAAGCCATTAATATCGCGCCGCCGAGAATCACTGATAATAGGTTCTTGCGCATGTTTTTCTTTTCGCCCGATGATGGCGGGCGATGACAGTGAAGATGGTGCGCAGTTTAGGCAGGGCCGCGGTTTGCAGGTGCAAGAGGGATGCGAGATTGGTAACACGGAGTAACGGCGCGCAGCCTTAAGGTTGCCCTAATCTTGCGATCTGGTATTTTTCGCGGACAGACCGTCTGCTGCAGGTGGTTCGCGCCCGTCATGGAGCCTCGATCATTGATCATGGCGTCCAGCTCGCGGACGCGCAACGACGCCCGCTGAGGAGCGGTGAGCTTGCTGCGTTGCGGCAAAATGCGCCTGCCACATCCTCCGCACAGACTTTTTTCCCTCCAGGCGGCCCTCACTTGCTCTGGCGCGACACGGACGGTCAACCACTCCAACACCCCGCAAACCCTTTACCAGAAGGGCTTCGCCCGCCGCCAGCCAGCGTCCGCGCACTGGCGGTGTCGCATTTCCACATGTGCTTGTCGCAAATAGTCGGCTAGGCGTACTTTTTTCTGGCAACTATGTATGCACAGCGCGGACGGACGTCCGCCACGCGAGGAGAGCATTCAATGAATTCCCCCAAGGTCGTGGTCGAAGGGTTGTGCAAGGTGTTCGGCACCAACCCGAAACAGGCGATCGGCATGCTGGCAGGCGGCGCAACCAAAGAGGAAGTGTTTGCGCGCACCGGTCAGATAGTCGGTGTCCATAACGTGTCGTTCGAAGTCAAGGAAGGCGAGATCTTCGTGCTGATGGGCCTCTCGGGCTCCGGCAAGTCGACGCTGATTCGCCTGATCAACCGTCTCGTCGAGCCGACGGCCGGCAAGGTGCTGATCGACGGCCGCGATGTGGCCAGCGTGCCGCGCGCGGAATTGACGGCGCTGCGCCGCAAGGACATGAGCATGGTGTTCCAGTCCTTCGCGCTGATGCCGCAACGCACGGTGCTGTCCAACGCCGCGTTCGGGCTGGAAGTGGCGGGCATCGGCAAGAAGGAGCGCGAGAAGCGCGCCATGACCGTGCTCGAGCAGGTCGGCCTCGCGCCGTTCGCGCAAAAGCTGCCGGCGCAACTGTCCGGCGGCATGCAGCAACGTGTGGGTCTCGCGCGGGCGCTGGCGGTCAACCCGTCGCTGATGATCATGGACGAGGCGTTCTCCGCGCTCGATCCGCTCAAACGCAAGGAAATGCAGAACGTGCTGCTCGATCTGCAACGCGAGCAGCAGCGCACCATCCTGTTCGTCTCGCACGATCTGGAAGAGGCGATGCGCATCGGCACCCGGATCGCGATCATGGAAGGCGGCAAGGTCGTCCAGGTCGGCACGCCCCAGCAAATCATCACCAATCCCGCCGACGACTACGTGCGCGCGTTCTTCGAAGGCATCGACACCAGCCGCTATCTGACGGCCGGCGACCTGATGCAGACGGACGCCGTGCCGCTCATGCAGCATTCGCCGCAGATCGACGCCTCGAGCGTGGCCGCGACGCTCAACGGCAGCGCCGAATACGCGTTCGTACTCGACAGCGAGCGCAAGTTCCGCGGCTTCGTCTGCCGCGATGCGATGGGCAGCGCATCGCCGCAGCTCAATCACATCGAGTGCATCCGCCGCACTACGCCGCTGGACGACGTCGTCGAGCGCGTGGTGGCGAGCCGTGCGCCGCTGCCGGTCGTCGAAGCGGACGGCTCCTACTGCGGTTCGGTCAACAAGACGAACGTGCTGAACGTTCTCACGCGCCATCGAGGTTCCCATGTCTGAAGTCATTCCACTTGGCGCCTGGGTCGATCACGGCGTTCACTACCTGCTCGACCACGACGCTAAAACCTTCGACTCGATCGGCAAGGTCATCGAGAGTTTTGCCGCGCTGATCGAGCACGGCCTGCAAGCGGTACCGATGTGGGCGCTGATGGCGTTTTTCGTCGGTGTCGGTTTGTGGCGGGTGGGCTGGCGTTTCGCGCTGTTCACCTTGCTGGCGATGCTGCTGATCTACGGCACCGGCTTCTGGGATCAGATGGTGATCACGCTCGGTCTCACGCTGTCGTCGACCTTGATCAGTCTGCTGCTCGGCGTGCCGCTCGGCATCTGGACCGCGAAGAGCCGCACCGTCGAAATGATGGTGCGTCCCGTGCTCGATCTGATGCAGACCATGCCCGCGTTCGTCTACCTGATTCCGGCGGCGATGCTGTTCGGTCTCGGCCGCGTGCCGGGGATTCTTTCCACGGTGATCTTCGCGATGCCGCCTGCTGTGCGTCTCACGTCGCTCGGCATCAAGCATGTGAATCGCGAAATCGTCGAAGCTGGGCAGGCGTTCGGCTGCACGCCCTTGCAATTGCTCTACAAGGTGCAGTTTCCGAATGCGCTGCCGTCGATCATGACCGGCGTGAACCAGACCATCATGATGGCGCTCTCGATGGTGATCATCGCCTCGATGGTCGGCGCGGGCGGTCTCGGCAACGACGTGCTGGCGAGTATTCAACGGCTCGATATCGGCCTCGGTTTTGAAAGCGGCCTCTCGGTGGTGATGCTGGCGATCATTCTCGACCGCATCACGGAAAGCTTCGGCCGCTCGCCGGGTACGGCGCGGGCGCCTCTGTTGTCGGGCTTGCGCAGCGTCATGAAGGTGCGCCGGGCGCCGGCGGCCCAGCACGGCTGAGCCGCCTATGAAGCGCGACGCGATCTCTCCAGTTGTTGAGGCTCCATCCGATTCGCCGCTGTCCGGGCTCGCGCACTTCGGCTTTCTGACGCTGCCGAACTTTTCGATGATCGCGTTCACGAGCGCGGTCGAGGTTCTGCGCATGGCCAACTACGTGGGCCGCGCGCAGCATTACACATGGTCGGTGATCACACCGGACGGCGAGCCGGCGCGAGCGAGTAACGGCATCACCGTGAAGCCGACCACGACGCTGGCCGAAGCGGGCATGCCCGATGTGCTGATCGTCTGCGCCGGCTGGCATGTGCGCGACTACGTGGACGAGACGATCATCGCGTTGCTGCAAGATGTTGCGTCGAAGGGTATTCCGCTTGGCGGCATTTGTACGGGACCGTATGCGCTGCTGGCCGCGAATCTGCTCGACGGTTATCGCTGTACCGTGCATTGGGAAGACATGTCGCCGCTGCACAAGAGTTACCCGCACGTGCGTTTTGCAGATGAACTGTTCGTGATCGACCGTGACCGGATGACCTGCACCGGTGGCACCGCGCCACTCGATCTGATGCTGAACCTGGTCGGCATGCGTCTCGGCCATGCAGTCGCGGCGCAAGTGTCCGAACAGTTCATTGTCGAGCGGATTCGTGGTTCGACGGATTATCAGCATATTCCCGTCGATGCACGGGTCGGTTTCTCGCGAGCTGAATTAATCGAAGTCGTGCGCCTGATGGAAGCGAATATCGAAGAGCCGTTGTCGCTCGACGAGCTCGCGCGGCTCGTGCATCTGTCGCAACGTCATTTGCAGCGCATGTTCAAGATGTTTCTGAGCGTATCGCCGACGCATTATTACCTGACCTTGCGTTTGCGTCGTGCGCGTGAACTGCTGCGCAATACTGATGCATCGATTGCGCGGGTAACGGCAGTATGCGGCTTTCATTCGCCGTGTCATTTCAGCAAGGCCTATCGCGCGCAGTTCGGTCACGCGCCGAGTGTGGAGCGACGCTTGTCGGCGTAGACGAGTCTGCATAAGTAAGTTGACGTCAATGAAGTCGACGCAAGAAGTCGCACTTTGAAAATCCGATTATTAAAACCAGTAAAGCATCAATCACCCAAAGGGAACGCCATGAAACGTTTGTGGGCTGCGTCGTTGTGCGCGCTGTCGGTGTCATCTGTCCTTGCCGCGGAACCTGCCACCTGCCGGGACGTCCGGTTCGCCGACGTCGGCTGGACCGATATCGCGGCGACGACCGGTCTCGCTTCGACCGTGCTTGAAGGGCTCGGCTACAAGCCGACCAAAACGATCGCTTCGGTGCCGATCACCTTTGCGGGTGTGAAGAGCAAGCAGATCGATGTGTTCCTCGGCTACTGGTCGCCGACCATGGACCCGATGATCGATCCGTTCAAGAAGGCCGGCCAGCTTACCGTGCTGCCTACGCCGAACCTGACCGGAGCGAAATACACGCTGGCCGTGCCGGATTACGCATATCAGGCGGGCATCAAAACCTTCACCGACATTGCCAAGAACTACGACAAGCTCGACGGCAAAATCTATGGCATCGAGCCGGGTAACGACGGCAATGCGCTGATCAAGAAGATGATCGACAGCAACCAGTACGGTCTTGGCAAGTTCAAGCTGGTGGAGTCGAGCGAGGCAGGCATGCTGGTCGAAGTGAATCGCGCAGTTCGCGCCAAGAAGCCGATCGTGTTTCTCGGTTGGGAACCGCATCCGATGAACGTGCAGATGAAGATCGATTATCTGTCCGGCGGTGACGACGTGTTCGGCCCGAACTACGGCGAAGCCAGAGTGCTGACGGTCACGCCGAGCGATTACTCGACGCGTTGCCCGAACGTCGCGAAGCTCGTGTCGAACCTGCAGTTCACGACGGATATCGAAAACCACGTGATGCTGCCGATCATGAACAAGACGGATCCGAACAAAGCGGCGAAGGACTGGCTGAAGGCGAATCCGGCTGTGCTCGACAAGTGGCTTGCCGGTGTGAAGACGTTTGATGGGAAGGATGGGTTGCCGGCGGTGAAAGCTTATGTTGCTGGGAAATGAAGGTTGAAGGGTTGAGAGTTTGGGTTTAGCTTTCGCGCCGCTCCGGCGGCGCGAAAGCGGGAGCGCTAAACCCTAACGGCAAACAGCGCGCTCAGATCGCCTGAGCCCGCCCCGGAAAGGTTTCGTCATAGCCTGAACCGTCATCGACTTCAGCCGCCGTACCGCGTTGCTCGCGGTACATCATCGGCGGCAAACCGAACTGCTTGCGGAATTCGCGGCCCAGATGCGAGGCATCGGAAAAGCCGCAACTCGACGCGATATCCGCTACCGTTTTATCCGAACTCGTCAACAGCCAGGCGGCAGTGCGCAAACGCACCTGCTTCGCGTAGGCCTGAGGCGCCTTACCGGTTTGCGCCTTGAAGAGCCTTTCGAGCTGCCGCGGCGACAGATCGAGTTTGCGCGCCAGTTCATCGAGCGATAGCGATCGCCCCACATGCTGTTCCATCAGCAGAATCGCGCGCTTCACCTTCGGATGCGCGGCAGGTGCCAACCCAGGTGGATGCGGCTGCGGTGCGTTGCCCTTCTGCATATCGTCCACCAGCAGAATCCGCAACGCCTTCTGCACCGTGGCCGTTTCAAAGTGACGCAGCAGAATCGCGGCGGCCACGTCGATCGACGCCCGCCCACCCGAACACGTAATGCGCCGACGGTCGATCACAAATAGCCGATCCGCCACCAACGCCTCCTCGTTGACCGCCGGAAAGCGCTCGATGAAATCCCAGTAGTGAAACCAGCTCACGCAGATGCGGTGGCCTTCCAGAACGCCCGCGCGCATCAGGGAGAACACGCCGGTGCACATGCCGACGAGGGTGGCGTCGGTGGCGGCGGCGCGGCGGATGAAGGCTAGCGTCGCATCGTTCGCGGCCGGCCCTGAATGCAGCAGGCCGCCCACCACAACGACGTAATCGAAGGGCTCGGCGTTGTCGAACGTTTCCCACGGCGTGATCTGGATCCCGCAACTGGCACGCACCGGAGCGAGGGTTTCCCCTATCACGCTCCACGAGCAGCGCACGGGCTTGCTGAAGTCGCCTTCGTCCGCGGACAGGCGCAACAGGTCGACGAAACCCGAGAACGCCGTCAGCGTGAAGTTCGGCAGCAGGATGATACCGAAGCGGATGCGTTGCTTCGAGGTGCCGTCGATCGATTGAAGGGGAAGCGGTTCAGCGGAATTCATGCATGCAGCCAGCAAGGGAAAGGGGTTGAAACAAGCATAGCACCGGGGACAGGGACGCTTAAGCGGCTCATGTCGCAAATGCGTCAGAAGTCATCGCAAATCCGCCGCAGCGCTTGGCCGGCGGCCCGCTTGACGCCACTATCCCACTGTCATGCCGTTTTTATTCTATCGGTCCAATTTGACGTGCGGTGCAATAGGGGCTAGTTCAAGCCAAACCCGGCACCCAAGGTATCGCAACGTATAAGGCACGTCATGAACGTCAGCGTCTTCGATCTGTTCAAGATCGGCATCGGTCCCTCAAGCTCGCACACCGTCGGGCCGATGATTGCTGCTTGCCGTTTTGCCTCGCATATCGAAGACGCCAATCTGCTGAGCTTCGTGCGGCGCGTCAAGGTCGAGCTGTTCGGCTCGCTTGGCGCGACCGGGAAAGGGCATGGCACGGACAAGGCGGTACTGCTCGGCCTCGAAGGTAATCTACCCGATCTGATCGACCCGGACGTGATCGAACCGCGCCTGCAGGCGATTCGCGAAACGAAGCAACTGGTGCTGCTCGGCAAGCATCCGGTCAAATTCGACGAGCGCGAACAACTCGGCTTCTTTCGCAAGTTGATGCCGGGCGCGCCGGGCTCGAGCATCGTGCATCCGAACGGCATGCGTTTTCAGGCCTTCGACGAGAACGGCCAGTTGCTGGTGGAGAAGGAGTATTACTCGATCGGCGGCGGCTTTGTGATCAATCGCGAAGGCGATCGCGTCAATGGATTGCGCGCCGGCGCGGAGGTGCCGTTTCCGTTTCGCACCGGCGACGATCTGATGCGTGTCTGCCGTGAAACCGGTTTGTCGATCGCGCAGGTGACGCTGCGCAACGAATGCGCGTCGCGTACCGAACAGGAAGTGCGCGAAGGGCTGCTGACGATCTGGCGCGTCATGTCCGCCTGCGTAGAACGTGGCTGCAAGGTGCGTGGCGAGTTGCCAGGCCCGATGCACGTGAAGCGCCGCGCCGCCGACCTGTGCGCGCAATTACGATCGCGTTCGGAAGAATCGCTGCGCGACCCACTGTCGATGCTCGACTGGGTCAACCTCTACGCGATGGCTGTGAACGAAGAGAACGCAGCGGGTGGGCGTGTCGTCACGGCGCCGACCAACGGCGCGGCCGGCGTGATTCCCGCGGTGCTGCATTACTACGTGAAGTTCATGCATGCGTCGAACGACGAGGGCATCGTCACCTTCCTGCTGACGGCTGCGGCGATCGGCATTATCTACAAGGAAACCGCTTCGATCTCCGGCGCCGAAGTGGGCTGCCAGGGCGAGGTCGGCGTTGCGTGCTCGATGGCCGCCGCGGCGCTCGCTGCCGTGATGGGCGGCACGCCGACGCAAGTCGAAAACGCCGCCGAGATCGGCATGGAACACAACCTCGGCATGACCTGCGACCCGGTCGGCGGCCTCGTGCAGATTCCCTGCATCGAACGCAATGCGATGGGCGCGATCAAGGCGCTCAACGCGGCGCGCATGGCGATGAAGGGCGACGGCCAGCACTACGTGTCGCTGGACAACGTGATCAAGACGATGCGTGAAACCGGCGCGGATATGAAGACCAAATACAAGGAGACGTCGCGCGGTGGACTCGCCGTGAACGTCATCGAGTGTTGAACAAGTTGAGAATCAAAGAGTAACAACAGGACCCAAAGGACCAACAATGAGCCGCTATTCGATATTCAGCCTGTTGCGCAACGGGATGTCGTATCACGAGAACTGGGAGCGTCAGTGGAAGAGCCCCGAGCCTAAGCGTGAATACGACGTCGTGATCGTCGGCGGCGGCGGGCATGGCCTCGCCACTGCCTATTACCTCGCGAAGGAGCATGGTGTGCGCAATATCGCCGTGCTGGAGAAGGGCTGGATCGGCGGCGGCAATACCGCGCGCAATACGACCATCGTGCGCTCGAATTACCTGTGGGACGAATCGGCCGCTCTCTACGAGAAGGCGATGAAGCTGTGGGAAGGTCTCTCGCAAGACCTGAACTACAACGTGATGTTCAGCCAGCGCGGCGTGATGAACCTCGCGCACACGCTGCAGGACGTGCGCGATACTGAGCGCCGCGTGAATGCAAACCGGCTGAATGGCGTGGATGCCGAGTTCCTCACGCCGGAGCAGATCAAGGAAATCGAGCCGACCATCAATCTGAACAGCCGCTATCCGGTGCTCGGGGCGTCGATTCAACGTCGCGGCGGTGTGGCGCGACACGATGCAGTAGCGTGGGGCTTCGCACGCGGCGCGGATCAGCATGGTGTCGATATCGTGCAGAACTGCCAGGTCACGGGGATTCGCCGCGACGGTAGCCAGGTGGTTGGCGTGGATACCACCAAGGGTTTCATCAAGGCGAAGAAGGTCGCGGTGGTCGCGGCGGGCAATACGTCGTCGCTCGCTGATATGGCGGGTATCCGTTTGCCTCTGGAGAGCCATCCGTTGCAGGCTTTGGTCTCCGAGCCGATCAAACCGGTCGTCAATACGGTGGTGATGTCGAACGCGGTGCACGCGTACATCAGCCAGTCCGACAAGGGCGACCTGGTGATTGGCGCGGGCGTCGATCAGTACACGGGCTTCGGTCAGCGCGGCAGCTTCCAGATCATCGAAGGCACGCTCGAAGCGATCGTCGAAATGTTCCCGGTGTTTTCGCGCGTGCGGATGAACCGCCAGTGGGGCGGCATCGTGGATGTATCGCCGGATGCGTGCCCGATTATCAGCAAGACCGACGTGAAGGGGCTTTATTTCAATTGCGGCTGGGGTACGGGTGGCTTCAAGGCGACGCCTGGGTCGGGGTGGGCTTATGCACACACGATCGCGAAGGACGAGCCGCATCCGCTGAACGCGCCGTTCTCGCTGGATCGTTTTTACACCGGCCACCTGATCGACGAGCACGGCGCTGCCGCTGTTGCCCACTAACGCACATTAGGAAAACCAGATGCTTCTGATCGAATGCCCTTGGTGCGGGCCACGCGCCGAAACCGAATTTTCCTGCGGCGGCGAAGCGGATATTGCGCGCCCGCTCGACACCGACAAGCTCACCGACAAGGAATGGGGTGACTACCTGTTCATGCGCAAGAATTCGCGCGGCGTGCATCGCGAGCAATGGATGCACGCGCAAGGATGCCGCCGCTGGTTCAAGGCCCAGCGCGACACCGTGAGCTACGAGATTCAGGGCTACGAGACGTTCGAACGTCCTCTGCTCGCGATGGACAGCAACGAGGCTAACGCACAAGACAAGGCACACGAGGGCAAGGCACCATGAGCCAGAAAGACCGACTCCCCAGCGGCGGACGCATCAACCGTGCGATCGTACTGAACTTCACGTTCAACGGGCGCAAGCTTCAGGGTTATCAGGGCGACACGCTCGCGTCCGCGTTGCTCGCGAACGGCGAACACTTCGTGGCGCGCAGCTGGAAGTACCACCGGCCGCGCGGCATCGTGACGGCGGGTGTGGAAGAGCCGAATGCGGTTGTGCAGCTCGAAACCGGCGCATACACGGTGCCGAACGCGCGTGCGACTGAAGTGGAGTTGTATCAGGGACTCGTCGCGACCAGCGTGAACGCGCAGCCGAGCATCGAAAAAGACCGCATGGCGATCAACCAGAAGTTCGCACGCTTCATTCCGGCGGGCTTCTACTACAAGACCTTCATGTGGCCGCGCAAATTCTGGCCGAAATATGAGGAAGTGATTCGCGATGCGGCCGGTCTCGGCAAGGCGCCCGAGCAAACCGACGCGGACCGCTACGACAAGTGCTTTGCGCACTGCGACGTGCTGGTGGTCGGCGGTGGCCCGACGGGGCTGGCGGCCGCGCATGCGGCGGCATTGTCCGGCGCACGCGTGACGCTGATCGACGATCAGCCGGAACTCGGCGGCTCGCTGCTGTCGTGCCGCGCGGAGATCGACGGCAAACCGGCGCTGCAATGGGTCCACAAGATCGAAGACGAACTGCGGCAGATGCCGGACGTGAAGATCCTGTGTCGCAGCACCGCATTCGGTTACCAGGACCATAACCTCATCACTGTCACGCAACGGCTCACCGAGCATCTGCCGGTGTCGCAGAGAAAGGGTACGCGCGAACTGATGTGGAAGATCCGCGCGAAACGCGTGATTCTCGCAACAGGCGCGCATGAGCGGCCGATCGTATTCGGCAACAACGATCTACCGGGCGTGATGTTGGCCTCGGCCGTGTCGACCTATCTGCATCGCTATGCGGTGCTACCGGGCCGCAATGCCGTCGTGTTCACGAACAACGATGACGGCTATCAATGCGCGCTCGATCTGAAAGCGGCCGGTGCTCAGGTGACGGTCGTCGATCCGCGCGCGGCCGAGTCGAAGGGCACGCTGCCCGCGCTCGCACGGCGCTATGGCGTCAAGGTGATGAACGGTGTGGCTGTGACAGCCGCGCACGGCAAGCTGCGGGTTGCCTCGGTCGAAGTGGCGTCGTATTCGAACGGACAGGTCGGTGCGAAGCAGGGCGATCTACCCTGCGATCTGCTCGCGATGTCCAGTGGCTGGAGCCCGGTGCTGCATCTGTTCGCGCAATCGGGCGGCAAAGCGCACTGGCATGACGACAAGGCCTGCTTCGTGCCGGGCAAGGCGATGCAAGCCGAGACGAGCGTTGGTGCGTGTGCCGGCGATTTCACGCTAGGACAGGGGATTCGCTTCGCGGTCGATGCCGGTGTCGAGGCGGCGCGTGCAGCGGGGCACATCGTTGCGCGGCCGAATCCGGTGCACGTGGCCGAGGTTAGCGAAACGAAGATGCAGCCGCTGTGGCTCGTCGGCGGCCGCGAACTGGCGACGCGCGGGCCGAAGCAGTTCGTCGACTTCCAGAACGACGTGTCGGCAGCCGATATTTTTCTCGCGGCGCGCGAAGGTTTCGAATCGGTCGAACACGTGAAGCGCTATACGGCGATGGGTTTCGGCACCGATCAGGGCAAGCTCGGCAACATCAATGGTATGGCGATTCTCGCGCAGGCGCTCGGCAAGACGATTCCCGAAACCGGCACGACGACGTTCCGTCCGAACTACACGCCGGTTACGTTCGGCACGTTTGCGGGTCGGGAGCTGGGTGAGTTTCTCGATCCGGTGCGTAAGACCGCGGTGCACGAATGGCACGTGGAAAACGGTGCGGCGTTCGAGGACGTCGGCAACTGGAAGCGCCCCTGGTACTTCGCGAAGGCCGGCGAGGACATGCATGCCGCGGTGGCACGCGAGTCGCTCGCGGTGCGCACGAGCGTCGGCATTCTCGACGCTTCGACGCTCGGCAAGATCGACATCCAGGGCCCCGATGCGGCGAAGCTGCTGAACTGGGTCTATACGAATCCGTGGAGCAAGCTGGAAGTCGGCAAGTGCCGCTACGGCCTGATGCTCGACGAAAACGGCATGATCTTCGACGACGGCGTGACCGTGCGTCTTGCCGACCAACACTACATGATGACGACCACCACGGGTGGCGCAGCGCGCGTGCTGACGTGGCTCGAACGCTGGCTGCAAACCGAGTGGCCGGATATGCGCGTGCGTCTCGCTTCCGTGACGGATCATTGGGCGACGTTTGCGGTGGTCGGTCCGAACAGCCGCAAGGTCCTGCAGAAAGTTTGCCACGACATCGACTTTGCGAACGCGGCGTTCCCGTTCATGAGCTATCGCGAAGGCACCGTGGCGGGTGCGGCATCGCGCGTGATGCGGATCAGCTTCTCGGGCGAACTGGCTTATGAAGTGAACGTGCCCGCGAACGTCGGCCGCGCGGTGTGGGAGGCGCTGATGGCCGCGGGCGCGGAATTCGACATCACGCCGTATGGCACGGAAACCATGCACGTGCTGCGTGCCGAGAAGGGCTACATCATCGTCGGCCAGGACACGGATGGGTCGATGACGCCGTACGACCTCGGCATGGGTGGGCTGGTCGCGAAGTCGAAAGACTTTCTCGGCAAGCGCTCATTGACGCGTTCGGATACGGCGAAGGCCGGCCGTAAGCAACTGGTCGGGCTGCTCGCGGACGATCCGTCGTTCGTGATCCCCGAAGGCTCGCAGATCGTCGCCGGTCCGTTCCAGGGCGATACCGCACCGATGCTCGGCCACGTCACGTCGAGCTATTACAGCCCGATCCTGAAGCGCTCGATTGCAATGGCGGTAGTGAAGGGCGGTCTCGACAAGATCGGCGAAACGGTCACGATTCCGCTCGCGAGCGGTAGACAGATTGCGGCCAAGGTCACCAGCTCGGTGTTCTACGACAGCGAAGGAGCACGTCAACATGTGGAATGAAACAAGAGGGACAGTGTCGGCGGTGGATCGTGCTGTCGGCCAGCAAACGGGTGTGTGGCAGGAGTCGCCGCTGGTGGGCGCGGATGCGCTGCTGAAGAAGCATCAGGCGACGGTGTCGGCGGCGTTCCGTTTGAGCGAGCGGCCGTTTCTGGAACTGGTGAACGTGCGCGGCGACACGCGTGACGCGGCGTTCGTGAGCGCGGTGGAAAGCGTGATCGGCTGCCGGCCGCCCGAGAAGGCGAACACGATTGCACGCGGCAATGGCTACGACATGCTGTGGCTTGGCCCTGACGAGTGGCTGGTGCGCTCGGCCATGGCGCACGACGCGACGCGTACCGCGCCGTTGCAGGCGAAACTCGGCGCGGCATTTGTGGGCGTGTTCGCGTCGGCGGTGGATATCGGCAGCGGCTATACGGTGCTCGAGATCAGTGGCACTCGAACGCGTGAAGTGCTGGCGCGCGGTTGTCCGCTCGATCTGCATCCGAAACTGTTCAGCGAGGGGCAGTGCGCACAGAGTCACTTCTTCAAGGCGTCGATGACGTTGTTGCCCACCGGCGCAGACAGCTTCGATATCATCGTGCGCCGCAGTTTTGCGGACTACTTCGTCAAGATCATGCTCGATGCGGCCGAGCCGTTGATGTCGTGAAGCGCGGCGGGTGGCGTCCTGCTAGTGAGGCACCGCTCGCGGCTTTCCCGACCGCCGACTGACATGACGTCGACACGTCTAGCCACCGCGCGTCTCACCGAACGCGTGTGCCAACAGGGCGATGCCCATGCCGCGCTTGCGCTGCTCGATCAGAGCATCGTATTGCGGCATCGGCGCATCGCGTTGATTCGCTATCTCCTTGCACAGCAGTTGGGCGCGCCGCTGCAGTCGCGGCATCACGAATACGTTGAGAAGATCGCCGCTCGTTTGAGTGCGGATGCGCTCGCGCGGATTGCCGGCGCTGCGCGGGCGCGGTTGCGGCCCTAACGACGCCCTCGTTCCATCCCGATGACGTATTCCTTCTATGTGGCCGATTTATGTCGGCGTCTACTGAATACGCACTGATCGGAACGTCCACGCGGCAGCCGCCGCATCAACGAGGGCATGACATGTCTACCGTTTTTCAGCCTCGCGCGAGCGCAGCCGCCAGACTCGAACGTCTGCCGTTCTCCGGATATCACCGGACCATTTTCATCATCATCGCGATCGCGTTCTTTTTCGACTCGGTCGATCTCGGCACGATGACCTTCGTGCTCGGTTCGATCAAGAGCGAATTTCATCTGTCGAGCGCGACGGCAGGGTTGGTTGCGAGTGCGAGCTTCTTCGGTATGGTGATCGGCGCGGCGGTTGCCGGATTGCTGGCCGATCGCTTCGGACGGCGCCCCGTATTTCAGTGGAGCATGGTGCTGTGGGGGCTCGCGTCGTATCTGTGCTCGACCGCGCAGAGTGTCGAAGCGCTGATTTTTTATCGTGTGCTGCTTGGTATTGGCATGGGCATGGAGTTTCCCATTGCGCAGACGCTCCTTTCCGAATTTGTGCCTGCCAAGTCACGCGGACGACTGATCGCGTTGATGGATGGCTTCTGGCCGCTCGGGTTTATCACGGCGGGCGTGGTTTCGTACTTCGTGTTGCCGGCGTTTGGGTGGCGCACGGAGTTCGCACTGTTGGCGATTCCCGCCGTGTTCGTGTTAATTGTGCGCCGCGTCGTGCCGGAATCGCCGCGCTGGCTGGAGCATCGCGGACGCCTCGCCGAGGCGGACAAGATCCTCGCCGAAGTCGAAGTGAAGGTGATGAAAGCGGCTGGACTGAGCCAGTTGCGCGCACCGGTGATGTTGCAGGAACCGCCGGCTGCGAAGGGTACGAGTGCATTCCGCGAGATCTGGAGCGTGGCCTACCGGCGTCGCACGATCATGGTGTGGACGCTGTGGTTCTTTGCGTTGCTCGGTTTTTATGGGCTCACGTCGTGGCTCGGTGCGTTGATGCAACAAGCGGGTTTCGCTGTGACGAAGTCGGTGCTGTATACGGTACTGATTTCGCTCGGCGGGATTCCGGGTTTTATCTGCGCTGCGTGGCTCGTGGAGCGCTGGGGACGTAAGCCGACCTGTATCGCGTCGCTGACCGGCAGCGCGGTGATGGCTTATGTCTATGGACAAACCGCGCTGCACGCGCAAACGCCGACGCTGCTGATTTGCGCCGGACTTGCGATGCAGTTTTTTATGTTTGCGATGTGGGCGGTGCTTTACACCTATACGCCTGAGCTTTATGGCACGGGAGCGCGGGCTACGGGGTCTGGGTTTGCGTCAGCGATTGGACGTGTGGGCTCGTTGATCGGGCCTTATGTAGTCGGCGTGGTTCTGCCGACGTTCGGGCAAGGCGGCGTGTTTTCGCTTGGCGCGATGTGTTTTGTGATCGCTGCCGCGGCAGTATGGATCATGGGGATCGAGACGCGTGGGTTGGCGTTGGAGACCTTGGTGTCTGAAGCGGTTGAGTCGGACGCGCAGGGAGTGTTGAGTCCTGCGCGGGAGTGACGCTTGCTGGGCAAGAGGAAAAAGGCCGCGACTAGTTCGCGGCCTTAAGCGTCCTTCTACTGCTACGCCAGAGAAGACCTACGCTGGATGATCGGTTGATCGAGCGGTTTGCTCGGCGTGTCAGTCTTTTGCTGCGTTCAGATAGTGAATGAATTCATATGTCGGCGCGCACGCTTACCATTCCGAGCGCAACTCCTTCTGGTATTCGAGGCTATCCGATTCCTTGCTCGTCCACACTCCGAAAACGTCTGTCTTGAGTTCCCGCTTCCGCGAAACCATTCCATTCGCGACGAAGTACGGCGTCTCCACCCGCGCCAGCGCCTCCCGCCCGCGAATCCGATCGGCGATCTTCTCCGCGAGCATGATCGTCGGCGCGTTCAGATTGCCGGTTGTGATCTGCGGCATGATTGACGCATCGACCACGCGCAGCGCCTCGAGCCCATGCACGCGTCCCTCGCTATCCACCACGGCCATATCGTCATAACCCATCTTGCACGAGCACGACGGATGAAACGCGGTCTCCGCACGCATGCGCACAAACGCGTCGAGTTGCTCATCGGTGGTCAACTCCGCGCCCGGATTCAACTCACGCCCGCGATAACGATCAAGCGCAGGCTGACGCATGATCTCGCGCGTAATACGAATCCCGTCACGGAATTCGCGCCAGTCGAGCGGATCGGCCATGTAATTGAACAGGATGCTCGGATGCGCGGCGGGATCGCGTGACGTGAGCTTCACGCGTCCACGGCTTGGCGAACGCATCGAGCCGACATGCGCCTGGAAACCGTGCATCTTGATCGCGTTGGAACCGTTGTAGTTAATCGCGACGGGCAGGAAGTGATACTGGATGTTCGGCCACAAGTCCTCATCGCGGGTACGGATGAAGCCGCCCGCTTCAAACTGATTGCTCGCGCCAATACCCGTGCCGTTAAACATCCATTCAAGCCCGATGGCAGGCTGATTCCACCATTGCAACGCGGGATACAGCGAAACCGGCTCCTTGCATTCGTACTGGATGTACATCTCCAGATGGTCCTGCAAGTTTTCACCGACACCAGGCAGATCGTGCACGAGTGGCACGTCGAGTTCGCGCAGCCACGTCGAACGGCCCACGCCTGAGCGTTGCAGCAACTGCGGCGAGGCAATCGCGCCACTGCACACCAACACTTCGCGGCGCGCATGCGCAGTTTCAGCACTACCGTGATGCAGATACGTGACGCCTATCGCACGCTTGCCGAGGAACAGCACGCGATCGGTCATGGCATGCGTCACGATGGTCAGATTCGGGCGTTTCTTCGCGCGATCCAGATAGCCGCGTGCGGTGCTGGCGCGTCGGCCGTTCGCCGTGACCGTGCGATCCATTGGGCCGAAGCCTTCCTGCTGGTAGCCGTTCAGGTCGTCGGTACGCGGGAAACCCGCCTGCACGCCGGCCTCGACCATCGCCGCGAACAAGGGATTGTTGCCCGGCTTGCTCGTCGTCACATGGACCGGGCCGTCGCCGCCGTGATACGCGTTTGCGCCGACATCGCGTGTTTCGGCTTTGCGGAAGTACGGCAGGCAATCCAGATAGGTCCAGTTTTCCAGCCCAGAACGCGTTGCCCAACCGTCGTAGTCGAGCGCATTGCCGCGGATATAGCACATGCCGTTGATCAGCGACGAACCACCGAGCCCCTTGCCGCGCCCGCACTCCATGCGTCGGTTGTTCATATGCGGCTCGGGGTCCGTTTCGTACGCCCAGTTGTAACGCCGACCCTGCAACGGATAGGCGAGGGCCGCGGGCATCTGCGTGCGGAAATCGAAGCGGTAGTCAGGGCCGCCTGCTTCGAGGAGCAGCACGGTCACGTCCGCGTCTTCGGTCAGGCGCGAAGCGAGCACGTTGCCCGCTGAACCCGCGCCGACGATGATGTAGTCGTATTCGTTCGAAGCCATCGCCAACCCTCCTTAAAACACCGGTTGATACGGGCCGAGTTCGACCTGCACGGACTTGATGCGCGTGTAGTGTTCGAGCGTAGTAATGCCGTTCTCACGGCCGACGCCCGATTGCTTGTAGCCGCCCACCGGCATTTCCGCGGGCGACTCGCCCCAGGTGTTGATCCAGCAGATACCCGCTTCGAGCCGATGAATCACGCGATGCGCACGCGCCAGGTTCTCGGTGACAACGCCCGCAGCAAGACCGTAAGCGGTGTTATTGGCGCGCGAGATTGCTTCGTCTTCGTCATCGAAAACGAGGATGCTCATCACCGGGCCGAAGATTTCTTCGCGCACGATACGCATGTCGTCATGGCAGCCGGTGAAAACCGTCGGCTCGACGTACTGGCCGTTGCCGAAGTGGCCTTCCGTCAGCCGCTTGCCGCCTGCGAGGAGCCGCGCGCCGTCCTGCACGCCGCTTTCGATGTAGCCGAGCACTTTCTGCAATTGCGCGGCGCTGACCAGCGGGCCGAAGTTGGTGTCGGCGTCCGTGGGTGCGCCGACGCGAATCCGCCTCACACGTTCCAGCACCAGCGCTTCGAATCGTTCCAGCACGCTACGCTGCACAAAGACGCGTGTGCCGTTCGTGCAGACCTGGCCGGAGCTGAAGAAGTTGGCGCTCATCGCGATGTCGGCGGCACGTTCGAGGTTGGCGTCGTCGAATACGAGCAGGGGGGACTTGCCGCCCAGTTCCATCGTCACTTCTTTCAGCGACGAGGCGCCTGCCAGCGACATCACCTTCTTGCCCGTTTCAACGCCGCCGGTGAACGAGATCTTCTCGATGTCGGGATGTGCGGCGAGCATCGCCCCCACGCGGCCGTCGCCTTGCACGACGTTGAACACACCGGCTGGTACACCGGCTTCGGTATAAATCTCGGCGAGTTTCAATGCGGACAGCGGCGTGATTTCGCTCGGCTTGAAGATCATCGCATTCCCGGCTGCCAACGCGGGCGCCGATTTCCAGCATGCGATCTGGATTGGGTAATTCCATGCGCCGATACCTGCGCATACGCCCAGCGGTTCACGCCGCGTATAAACAAACGAAGAGGGCCGCAACGGAATCTGCTGACCTTCAATCGCGGTCGCCAACCCTGCGTAGTACTCGATCACGTCCGCGCCGGTGACGATATCGACCGCCCGAGTCTCCGCAATCGCCTTGCCGGTGTCGCGTGTTTCGAGTGCGGCGAGTTCGTCATTGCGTTCACGCAGGATCTCGACCGCGCGGCGCAGGATGCGCGAGCGCTGCATCGCCGTGAGCGCGGCCCACTCGCGTTGGCCATCACGTGCCGATTGCACCGCGCGATCCACGTCCGCCGCTGAGGCTTGTTGCACGGCGGCGAGCGTTTCGCCCGTGGCGGGGTCGAGCGTGTCGAAGGTCTCACCGCTCGTCGCGTCGACGTAGGCGCCGCCTATATAGAGACGTTGCGTTTCGAATACCGCCATGAGTTGCTCCTTTTTTCGGAAATGTTCGCTGGTCTAGTTACGTGCTTCCAGCACCAGATCGATGTATTCGTTTGCCATGCGCAGTGCAGCCTTGGTATCAAACGGCTCACCGGACAAAGCGCCACGCAGCCATAGCCCGTCGATCAGTGCCGCGAGGCCGCTCGCCGCACGGCGCGCCGCCGGACGTGGCAGCGCTTTGGAAAAATCCGCGCACAGGTTCGAGTTCAAGCGCCGCGTGTTTACGTATTGCAGCCGGCGCAATTGCGGCTTGTGCATGCTCTCGGACCAGAACGCGAGCCACGTTTTCATGACGGGGCCGCTGGTCTGCTCGGCGTCGAAATTCGCCGCGACGACCGCGCGCAATTTCGAACGTGGATCGGCCTTCGCCGCGCGTCGCCGTCTCGACGTGGCTTGCCACAGATCGCGCAGCACGTGGCGCATGGTGGCTTCGAGCAAGCCGTCCTTGTCGCCAAAATAGTGGCTGACGATGCCGGTGGAAATGCTCGCGCGCTGCGCGACCGAAGCGAGCGTCGCACCGGCGAGACCAGTCTGGTCGATGGTCAGCAGCGTTGCGTCGATCAGCTGGGCGCGGCGGATTTCGCGCATTCCAAGTTTGGGCATGGGGCTGGAGGCGGCGGGCGCAGGCCAGCCGCCCAAGTGTTCGATGGGGAATACTAGTTTTTTTATATTGAACGGTCAATCAATAAAAACCGGGTTGCATCAACGTGGGCATGGGTTGCGCCCGGCGTGTCGGTTCCTGCCAAACCGGTGTCGTGTTCGGTACATGTCCTTTGTTTCAGCGGGCGCTACGCTCGTTGAACGGCGCGTCACGTAGAGTCAGACGCGCCGCTCACGAGATATGGAGACAGACAAATGAGCAGCAATCGCGGTGTCGTGTATCTAGGGCAGGGCAAGGTGGAAGTGCAGTCGATCGACTTTCCGAAGATGGTCGATCCGCGTGGCCGGTCAATCGGTCACGGCGTAATCCTGAAGGTGGTAAGCACGAATATTTGCGGCTCCGATCAGCACATGGTGCGTGGCCGCACGACCGCCGAGGTCGGCCTGGTACTCGGCCACGAGATTACCGGCGAGGTGATCGAGGTGGGCCGTGATGTTGAAACGTTGAAGGTTGGCGACCTGGTGTCGGTACCGTTCAACGTCGCTTGCGGACGCTGTCCGACCTGCAAGGCGCAGCACACCGGCGTGTGTTTGAATGTGAATCCGTCGCGGGCGGGCGGCGCTTATGGCTACGTCGACATGGGTGGCTGGATCGGCGGCCAGGCCGAGTACGTACTGGTGCCGTACGCTGACTTCAATCTGCTGAAATTCCCCGACTACGCGCAGGCGATGTCTAAAATCCGCGACCTGACGTGTCTGTCCGACATTCTGCCGACCGGCTATCACGGCGCGGTGATGGCAGGCGTGAAGCCTGGCGCTACCGTTTATATCGCGGGCGCGGGGCCGGTGGGGATGGCGGCGGCTGCATCCGCACGCTTGCTGGGCGCAGCCTGCACGATCGTTGGCGATATGAATGAGGCGCGTCTCGCGCATGCTCGCAAGATGGGTTTCCAGACCATCGACCTTTCGAAGGACGCGACGCTCGGCGAGCAGATCGAACAGATTCTCGGCAAGCCCGAAGTGGATTGCGCGGTGGACTGCGTCGGTTTCGAGGCGCACGGTCACGGCAGCAGCGGCTCGCACGAGGAAGCACCAGCCACGGTGCTTAATTCGCTGATGGAAATCACGCGTGCCGCGGGCGCGATCGGCATTCCGGGCCTGTATGTAACGGACGATCCGGGCGCCACCGATGCCGCTGCCCGCAAAGGCAGCCTGAGCATCCGCTTCGGCCTCGGCTGGGCCAAGTCGCACTCGTTCCACACGGGGCAGACGCCGGTGATGAAGTACAACCACAATCTGATGCAGGCGATCCTGTGGGACCGGCTGCCGATTGCGGATATCGTGAACGTGACGGTCGTCTCGCTCGATCAGGCCCCGGACGGTTACCGGCAGTTCGATGGCGGCGCGCCGAAGAAGTTTGTGATCGACCCGCACGGGTTGCTGAAAGCGGCTTGATGGCGCGGAAAGGGACCGCGTTCGCGGTCCCTTCAATCAGCGAGGTATTCGACTCAAGCCGCGAGCACCGGCACTGCGGCCAGCGACGGCGCCTGCTTGCGCCGTTCGCGCGTCGGCGCGGTGCCGAACGCATCGCGGTAGCTCTTCGAGAAGTGGCAAGCCGACTGGAAACCGCAAGCCATCGTGATGTGCATGATCGACATGTCGGTCTGCAGCAGCAACTCGCGGGCGCGCCGCAAGCGCAGCGTCAGATAGTAATGCGTCGGCGTCATCCCGAGATGTTCGCGGAACAGCCGCTGCAATTGCCGCTGTGACATGCCGGCGAGCCGTGCGAGTTCTTCGCGCGAAAGCGGCTCTTCGATGTTGTTCTCCATCAGCGAGATCACTTCGAAGAGAGACTTGTTGGCCGAACCGAGCCGCGCCACCAGCGGCATTTTCTGTTGTGCGCTGTTATCGCGCACGTGTTCGACGATGAACTGCTCCGCGATCTGCGTGACGCGTGCCGTGCCGACTCGCGGTGTGATCAGGTTGAGCATCATGTCGAGCGGCGCCACGCCACCCGTGCAGGTGACGCGATCACGGTCGATCACGAACAGTTCTTTCAGAAAGCGCGTGTCGGGAAACTCTTCCTTGAGCGCCGACATGTTCTCCCAATGAATCGCACACGCGTAACCGGCCAGCAAGCCGGCACGCGCCAGCGCATAGGTGCCGGTGCACAGGCTGCCGAGCACGCTGCCCATGCGGGCGAAGCGGCGCAGCGCGACGAGATGGGCAGGGGTGGTGGCGCGCTGCACGTCGATGCCGCCGACCACGAACACGATGTCCGGCTGACCGACAGACTCGACCGGACCCGTATCGACCGAGAGGCCGTTGCTCGCCGTCACCGGGCCGCCTTCGGGGCTCACGATCGACCAGCGGTAAAGCGTTTGTCCAGTCAGGTAGTTCGCCATGCGGAGAACTTCGATCGCGTTGGTGAACGCGATCATCGTGAAGTTCGGCACCGGCATGAATGCAAAGTGCGACAACGACGCCGTGCGATCGGTGGACATGGGGGAAATGATTCCTTCGAATCTGTAATGTCGCGTCGCCGTGGGGAGCAGCGACTCCTGCAATTTTGAGTACTAGCGCAACTAACGTGCCATCAGGCTAAACCCTCGGTTGCGCATCAATACAGTCGGATCGCTCAACGAACAGCACCAGAACGGAGCTACCCGAGCCCACACGCGCACCCGAACTGCGCACAACGATCAGCTGCAGTGCAGCAAAAGCGCCAACCGCTAACGATCGTTCGAAACCTGCCAGCGCGACTTGTCGAAAAAGGTCGCTCATGGCGGAAAAGGCAAAGAACGCGTCTGAATTCGTAAATTGGCGCGCGAGGCGAGAGTCAAGAATAGACCCAATGCAGACCGGTGGCAGCAGGGCTTCACAGCCCGATCAGCAGCCCGCTTCCGGTCCTTCGCCAACCACCCCACGGACCTTCCATGTCGAACCCGAATCCTTTCTTCGAAGAATCGCTGGCCACGCGTGACGCGGCGGTGCGCGGCGCCATTTTGAAAGAGCTGGAGCGCCAGCAGTCGCAAGTCGAATTGATCGCGTCGGAAAACATCGTGTCGCGCGCGGTGCTCGAAGCGCAAGGCTCGGTGCTGACGAACAAGTACGCGGAAGGGTATCCGGGCAAGCGCTATTACGGCGGGTGTGAATACGCCGACGTGATCGAAACGTTGGCGCTCGATCGCATCAAGCAGATTTTCAACGCGAAGTTCGCCAACGTGCAGCCGCATTCCGGCGCGCAGGCCAACGGCGCGGTGATGCTCGCCCTGGTGAAGCCGGGCGACACGGTGCTCGGCATGTCGCTCGACGCGGGCGGCCACCTGACTCACGGCGCCAAGCCGGCGATGTCGGGTAAGTGGTTCAACGCGGTCCAATACGGCGTGAATCGCGACACGATGCTGATCGATTACGAGCAGATCGAAGAACTCGCGCAGCAGCACAAACCGGCGTTGCTGATCGCCGGCTTCTCGGCTTATCCGCGTGCGTTGGACTTCGCACGGCTGCGCGCAATCGCCGATGGCGTGGGCGCGAAGCTGATGGTGGATATGGCGCACATCGCCGGGATTATCGCAGCCGGGCGTCATCAGAATCCGGTCGAGCACGCGCATGTCGTCACGTCCACCACGCACAAGACGTTGCGCGGGCCGCGCGGCGGCTTTGTTCTGACGAATGACGAAGACATCGCCAAGAAGATCAACTCCGCCGTGTTCCCGGGCTTGCAGGGCGGCCCGCTGATGCATGTGATCGCCGGCAAGGCCGTTGCCTTCGGCGAGGCGCTGCAACCGGGTTTCAAAACCTACATCGATAACGTGCTCGCGAATGCGCAGGCACTCGGCGAAGTGCTGAAAGCGGGTGGCGTCGATCTGGTCACAGGCGGTACGGACAACCATTTGCTGCTGGTCGATCTGCGTCCAAAGGGCCTCAAAGGCAACCAGGTCGAACAGGCGCTGGAACGCGCGGGCATCACCTGCAATAAGAACGGCATTCCTTTCGACACCGAGAAGCCGACGGTCACCTCCGGCGTTCGCCTCGGCACGCCGGCCGGCACCACGCGCGGCTTCGGCGTGAGTGAGTTCCGCGAAGTCGGGCGGCTGATCGTCGAGGTGCTCGATGCGCTGCGCGATCATCCGGAAGGCCATGCCGCAACCGAACAACGCGTGCGCCGCGAAATTTTCGCGCTGTGCGAACGCTTTCCCATCTACTAAGCACGCCTGGAGCAAACGATGAGCACTCTGCACGACAACAGCATCATCATCGACGGTCTGAACATTTCGAAGTTCGAGCGCTCGGTGTTCGAGGACATGCGCAAGGGCGGCGTAACCGCGGTGAACTGCACGGTGTCGGTCTGGGAAAGCTTCCAGAAGACCGTCGACAACATCGCCGAGATGAAGCAACAGATCCGCGAATACGGCGAGATCCTGACGCTTGTGCGCACCACCGACGACATCCTGCGCGCGAAGAAAGAGAACAAGACCGGCATCATTTTCGGCTTCCAGAACGCGCATGCGTTCGAAGACAACCTCGGCTATATCGAGGCCTTCAAGGACCTCGGCGTGAACGTGGTCCAGCTTTGCTACAACACGCAGAATCTGGTCGGCACGGGCTGCTATGAACGCGACGGTGGACTGTCGGGCTATGGCCGTGAAGTGATTCAGGAGATGAATCGCGTTGGCATCATGGTCGATCTTTCGCATGTGGGCGGCAAGACGTCGTCCGAAGCGATCGCGGCCTCGAACAAGCCGGTGTGCTACTCGCATTGCTGCCCGTCGGGGCTGAAAGAGCATCCGCGCAACAAGAGCGATGAGCAACTGAAAGAGATCGCTGACGCGGGCGGTTTCGTGGGCGTGACGATGTTCGCGCCGTTCTTGAAGCGCGGCCCGGACGCGACCGTCGAAGACTATATCGAAGCGATCGAATACGTGGTGAATCTGATCGGTGAAGACCAGGTTGGCATTGGCACGGACTTCACGCAAGGCTATAGCACTGAGTTCTTCGACTGGATTACACACGACAAGGGCCGTTATCGCCAGTTGACGAACTTTGGCAAGGTGGTGAATCCGGAAGGCATTCGCACGATCGGCGAGTTTCCGAACCTGACGGCCGCGATGGAACGCGCCGGTTGGAGCGAGACGCGCATCAAGAAGATCATGGGCGAAAACTGGGTACGCGTGTTCGGCGAAGTCTGGAAAGTCTGATTCGTCATTCACTGAACCTGAACCTATAAAAGCGGAGCCCCCACATGCAACCCCAACTGCCTATCGACGTCGATCCGAACACCGGCGTCTGGACCACCGACGCGCTGCCGATGCTCTACGTGCCGCGTCATTTCTTCACGAACAACCACACGGCTGTCGAGGAAGCACTTGGTATCGACACGTATGCCGAGATTCTCTACAAAGCCGGCTACAAGTCCGCGTATTTCTGGTGCGACAAGGAAGCGAAACAGCACGGTATTGCCGGCATGGCGGTGTTCGAGCACTACCTGAACCGTCTGTCGCAGCGTGGCTGGGGCCTGTTCACGATCACGGAAGCCGATCCGTCGAGCTCGCATGCCCGCATTGAATTGCACCACTCGTCGTTCGTGCTCGCGCAGCCGGGCAAGGAAGGCAAGCTTTGCTACATGTTCGCCGGCTGGTTCGCGGGCGCGATGGACTGGGTCAACGACACCGCGCCGGATGGACAGCGCAAGGGTCCGCCGTCCCATTCGAAGGAAGCGCGCTGCGCGGCCGAAGGCCACGATCACTGCGTGTTCGAAGTGTCGCCGCTCGCGTCGTAAAAACGCACAAAGCCTATCTATTCCGAGGTCGATCGCGATGCGTTACCCGAACCTTTTCAAGCCTCTCACGCTGAACAAACTGACTTTGCGTAACCGCATCGTCAGCACCGCGCACGCTGAGGTGTATGCGGAACCGGGTGGTCTGCCCGGCGACCGCTATATCCGTTACTACGAAGAGAAGGCCAAGGGCGGCGTCGGCCTCGCCGTGTGCGGTGGCTCGAGCCCGGTGTCGATCGACAGCCCGCAAGGCTGGTGGAAGTCGGTGAATCTCTCGACCGACAAGATCATCGATCCGCTCGCGCGGCTCGCCGAAGCGATGCATCAGCACGGCGCGAAGATCATGATTCAGGCCACGCATATGGGGCGCCGCTCGGCGTTTCATGGCGAACACTGGCCGCATCTGATGTCGCCGTCGGGCGTGCGTGAGCCGGTGCACCGCGGCAATGCGAAGATCATCGAAGTGGAAGAGATTCGCCGCATCATCACGGACTTTGCCGCGGCTGCCAAGCGCGTGAAGGATGCCGGCATGGACGGCATCGAAATCTCGGCGGCTCACCAGCATCTGATCGATCAGTTCTGGAGCCCGCGCACGAATTTCCGCACCGACGAATGGGGCGGTTCGCTCGAGAACCGCCTGCGCTTCGGCACGGAAGTGTTGAAGGCGGTGCGCGAAGCGGTAGGCGCGGATTTCTGTGTTGGTCTTCGCATGTGTGGCGATGAATTCCATGAAGACGGTCTCGATCACGAACAGCTGAAAGAGATCGCCCAGGCGATGAGCGAAAGCGGCCTGATCGATTACCTCGGCGTGATCGGTTCCGGTGCGGATACGCACAACACGCTGGCGAACTGCATGCCGCCGATGGCGCTGCCACCCGAGCCGTTCGTGCATCTCGCGGCCGGGATCAAGTCGGTGGTGAAGCTGCCGGTGATGCATGCGCAAAGCATCCGCGATGCGGGCCAGGCAGAACGTTTGCTCGCGAGCGGCATGGTCGATCTGGTCGGGATGACACGCGCACAGATCGCCGATCCGCATATGGTCATCAAGATCCGCGACGGTCGCGAGGACGAGATCAAGCAATGCGTCGGCGCGAACTATTGCATCGACCGCCAATACAACGGGTTGGACGTGCTGTGCGTGCAGAACGCCGCGACATCCCGCGAAGAAACCATGCCGCACGTGATCGCGAAGACACGTGGGCCGAAGCGCAAGGTGGTGGTGGTCGGCGCAGGCCCGGCTGGACTGGAAGCGGCGCGCGTGGCGAAGTCGCGCGGTCATGACGTGGTGCTGTTCGAGAAGAACGACTACGTCGGCGGTCAGATCATGCTGGCCGCGAAAGCGCCGCAGCGCGAGCAGATGGCGGGCATCGTGCGTTGGTTCGATATGGAAACGAAACGCCTCGGTGTCGATCGGCGTCTTGGCGTTGCGGCTGACGAAAAGACCATCATGGCCGAGAAGCCGGACATCGTCGTGTTGGCGACAGGCGGTTCGTCGTTCACGTCGCAAGTCGCGGCGTGGGGCGTCGAAGAAGGGCTCGCGGTCAGTTCATGGGATGTGCTGTCGGGCAAGGTCGAGCCGGGCAAGAACGTGCTGGTTTATGACGGCGTCAGCACGCACGCTGGCGCAGGCGTCGCGGATTTCATGTCGAGCCGCGGGTCGAACGTCGAGATCGTCACGCCTGACGTGAAGGTTGCCGATGACGTAGGCGGTACCACGTTCCCGATTTTTTATCGCCGCCTCTACGCGCAAGGTGTGATTCATACGCCTAACTACTGGCTCGACAAGGTGTACGAGGAAGACGGCAAGAAGATCGCTGTGATCCGCAACGAGTACACGGAAGAGCAGGAAGAGCGCGCGGTCGACCAGGTGGTGATTGAGAACGGCAGCACGCCAAACGACCAGCTCTACTGGACGCTCAAGCCCGAGTCGGTGAATCGCGGCCAGGTGGACGTGCACAAACTGTTTGCGTCCGAGCCGCAACCGTCGCTCAGCGAAGAACTCGGCAACGGCCGCTTCCTGCTGTTCCGCGTCGGCGACTGCATTTCCATGCACAACATTCACGGCGCGATCTATGACGCGCTGCGCCTTTGCAAGGATTTCTGACGATGAGCCCCGTGTTTGTCATCACTGTCCTGCTGTGGTTGTCGGTGGCAGGTCTCGCGTTCGCGCTCGCCAAACGCGCTGCCTATTGGCGTGAAGGCCGCGCCACGGCGGCGGGCGCGTACGGCTGGACCAATCTGCTGGCGATCCCGAAGCGCTATTTTGTCGACCTGCACCATGTGGTCGCTCGCGACCCGTACATCGCGAAGACGCACGTCGCGACGGCGGGCGGAGCGATCCTCGCGATGGCGCTGGTGTTCGTCAACTACGGTCTTGCGATCTACTCGCCGTGGCTCGACAAGCTGATCTTTCTAGCGGCGCTGGTGATGCTGGTCGGCGCGGTGTTCGTCTGGCGTCGGCGGCATGGCGCGAAGGCGGTGCCGGCACGGCTCTCGCGCGGGCCTTGGGATCATCTCCCGCTGCTGCTTGGGTCGTTCGCGCTCGGGTTGGCGCTCTTCATTGCGCTGCCGGCCGCGGCGATGTCGGGTGCTTTGGCGATTATCGTCGCGTTGCTGATCGCAGTCGGCGCGTTCACGATGACCTTCGGCGCGGCTCGCGGCGGTCCGATGAAGCATGCGCTCGCCGGGTTGCTGCACCTCGCGTTTCATCCACGTCAGGAGCGATTTGCCGAGCGCAACGATAACGATGTCGTGCCGCCGACTGCGCTGAAGGTGCCGCTCCTCGACGCGAAGGAATACGGCGTAGGCAAGCCGGTCGAGTTCCGCTGGAACCAGTTGCTGAGCTTCGACGCCTGCGTGCAATGCGGCAAGTGCGAAGCAGCGTGCCCCGCGTTTGCCGCCGGGCAGCCACTCAATCCGAAGAAGCTGATTCAGGATCTTGTCACGGGCATGGTCGGTGGCACGGACGAAGCTTATGCCGGCAGCCCGACGCCTGGCATTCCGGTCGGCAAACACGGTGGCGCGCCGGGCAAACCGCTCGTATCGAGCCTGATCGAAGCCGACACGCTGTGGTCGTGTACCACTTGCCGCGCCTGTGTACAGGAGTGCCCGATGCTGATCGAGCACGTCGACGCGATCGTGGATATGCGCCGCAACCAGACCTTGGTCGAAGGCAGCGTGCCGGGCAAAGGTCCGATCACGCTCGCCAATCTGCGCGAAACCGGCAGTTCGAACGGCTACGACATCGGCGCGCGCTACGACTGGGCAGTCGATCTGCAAGTACAGGTTGCACAACCGGGCCGGCAGGTGGACGTGCTGTTAATCGCCGGTGAAGGCGCATTCGACATGCGCTATCAGCGCACGCTGCGTGCGCTGATCAAGGTGCTGAACCGGGCAGGGATCGACTACGCGGTGCTCGGTGGTGTCGAAACCGATACCGGCGACACCGCACGGCGCCTCGGCGACGAAGCGACCTTCCAGCAACTCGCTCAACGGCTGATCGGCACGCTCTCGCAGTACTCGTTCCGCAAGATCGTTACCGCCGATCCGCACGTGCTGCACAGCCTGCGCAACGAATATCGCGCACTCGGCGGTTTCTACGAGGTCCAGCATCACACGGCACTGATCGAAGAACTGGTTTCGAGCGGCAAGCTGTCGCCGAAGGCGGTCGCTGCGTTCGCGGACCGCAAGATCACGTACCACGATCCGTGCTATCTGGGCCGCTATAACGGTGAGACGGAAGCGCCGCGCCGCTTGCTGAAATCCATCGGTATCAAGGTGGTCGAGATGGAACGAAATGGTTTGCGCGGACGTTGCTGCGGAGGCGGCGGTGGTGCGCCATTGACTGACATCCCCGGGAAAAAACGCATTCCGGACATCCGTGTCGACGACGCCCGCACGATCGGCGCTGAAATCGTCGCGGTGGGTTGCCCGAATTGCACGGCGATGCTCGAAGGCGTGGTCGGCCCGCGTCCGGAAGTGCTGGACGTCGCCGAACTGGTTGCAGCGGCGCTGGAGTAACGCCATGAACAATCTCAAACGAATCGATCCGCGCCGGCCGTTCACGATTACGGCCGACGGGCTCAGGCGCATTACGCTCGGCGTGACGGCTGTTGCCGGCTCGACGGAACTGGCGGCGCATGGCTCGACGGGGTCGGCGCATCGCGAGCACGCAAAACCGCGCCGCACGACGGCTGCAGCGCAGCGCGTGCTGCTGGTGGCTGCTCACGCGGACCGCGGCGCGCTGGATGATCACGCGCGTCAGACCTTGGCCGCCGCCGCGTTGATCGCGGATGCGACCACTGAAGTCGTACTGCTCGTATTCGGTGAGTTCAGCAGCGACGCCGCTGCGCTGGGTGCCGACAAGCTGATCGAGTTGCCGATGTTCGACCGCCGCGTTTTCGCGCCGCTCGACGAATTGAACGCACTGGCCGCGTGCGTCGCGGCCTATGCACCGGCGCATATTTTCCTGCCCGACAACGCGACCGGCGACGGCGACCTCGGTCGCCGTTACGCGGCCGCCGCGAACGCGAGTGTCGCGACGCATGTCGTCGAGATCGATGCGGACCATGTCGCTGCTTATATTCAGACGAATACGGCGTTCGCCGTACGCGCACTGCCGGAAGTCGTGTTGCTTGCACCGAACGCGGTCGATCCGAAACTGCCGTTTTTGGGGGCGGGCGAGCGAGTGGTGTGGCGTTTCGATGGCGAACCGGCATCGTCCAAAGGCGTCGTGCGCGATCTTGGCATCGAGGACATCGACGCCGCCCAACTCGCGCTCGAAGAAGCGGATTTCATCGTTTCGGCGGGCAACGGCGTTAGCGATGTGCCCGCGTTCGAGCGTCTTGCGGCCACGTTAGGCGCTGCGATCGGCGCAAGCCGCGTCGCCGTGGACGACGGCAAGTTCACCCGCGACAAGCAGATTGGCGCCACCGGCAAGACGGTCGAGGCGAGCGTCTATATCGCGTTCGGCATTTCCGGCGCGGTTCAGCATCTGCAGGGCATCAAGGATTGCCGGCACGTGATCGCCGTGAATCTCGACGCCAGCGCGCCAATCGCCAAACGCGCCAATCTGACCGTCATCGCCGACGCGCAGGAAACCATCGCGGCGCTGAATGAAGCCGCGGAGGCTGCACGCACGGCACGCGGCACGGGGGCTGCGCTATTGAATTCAACGGCTGTTGCGGAAGGAGCGCTTGCATGAAAATCGCCGTACTGGTTTCCGTGGGGCGGCACCCTGTCAGCGGCACGGCGCGCTACAGCCGCAACGACGCCGCCGCGCTGACGATCGCGCTCTCGCTCGCCAAAACACACGGCGTGACGCTCGACGTATTGCACGCGGGCGATCCGTCGAATCCGGCGCTCAAAGAATATCTCGCGCTCGGTGCGCGCACCGTCGAGGTGCTGGAGGTTCCGGCAACGCCTGAATTCCAGGGCGATGCGATAGCACCGCTCGCCACGCGTTTGCAAGGCTACGACCTTGTATTGACCGGCACCCGCGCGGAAGGCGCCTTCGATAGCGGCATGTTGCCGTATCAAGTAGCGAGTGCGCTTGAGATGCCGTTGGTCGGCGCAGCGGTTGACCTGACGATTCGCGACGGCTGCGCAGAAGTCCGGCAATTCATGCCGAAAGGCTTGCGCCGCCGCGTCGAAGTGCGGCTGCCGGCCTTGATCGCCGTGCATCCGATGGCCAACACGGCGCCGAGCTACGCCTATGCACGGCTGCGCGAAGGCACGATCCGTCCGGTCGCGACAGCTGCGTCCGGCCGCCCGGCCGCGGCCAACCCCAACGAACCCGCCTGGACGATCCGTCCGGCAACCGCCAAACCGGTGCGCCTCGTCGCCGCCGAAAAGCGCTCGGGCCACGCCCGCATGCTCTCGGCGACGACGACCGAAAGCCGCGGGGGCAGCGTCGTAATTGAAGGGAGTTCCGTCGAAAAAGCACAAGTGATTCTCGCGTATTTGCGCGAGCATCAACTCGTGGATTACTGATTTCCGGTTCGGGCGAGCATGCGACCAGGAGGGCCTGGCGCAGCGCCAGACGTGACATGCAACGGAGCACACAATGAAAGTTTCGGCAGACGTTCGCGCAATGATCGAACGCCGCAAAAAGAATCACACGCTGGAAGCGCCGTTCTATACGGGCGAGGAAATTTTCGCGCTCGACATGGAGGCGATTTTCCGCAAGCACTGGATTCAGGTCGCGGTGGAACCGGATGTACCGGAGCCGGGCGACTACATCACGGTGGAAATCGGTAACGATTCGATTCTGATCGTACGCGACGACGACATGCAGGTGCGGGCGTTTCACAACGTTTGCCGCCATCGTGGCGCGCGTTTGTGCAATACGGACAAGGGTTCGCTCGGCAATATCGTTTGCCCGTATCACAGCTGGACCTACAACCTGAACGGCGATCTGATGTTCGCCGAGCATATGGGCGACCAGTTCGACCGCTGCAAGCACAGCCTGAAAGCGGTGCACCTCCAGAATCTTGCCGGTCTGATCTTCATCTGTCTCGCTGATGAACCGCCTGCTGATTTCTCGGTGATGCGCGCCGCGATGGAGCCGTACCTGCTGCCGCACGATCTCGCCGGCTGCAAGGTCGCAGCGACGATCGATATCATCGAAGAGGGCAACTGGAAGCTCACGATGGAGAACAATCGCGAGTGCTATCACTGCGTTGCGAACCATCCCGAGCTGACGATTTCGCTTTACGAATACGGTTTTGGGTATCAGCGCACGCCCGCCAATGAAGAAGGCATGGCCGCGTTCGAAGAGACCGTGGCGCGCCGTACCGCGCAATGGGAGGCGATGAAACTGCCGTCGGCGGAAATCGACCGCCTGGCGGATCTGGTGACGGGCTTCCGCACGCAACGCCTGCCGCTCGATCGCGACGGCGAATCGCAGACCATGGACGCGAAGGTGGCCTCGAAGAAGTTGCTTGGCGGCTTCGAGCAGGCCGACCTCGGTGGCCTCTCGTTCTGGACGCAACCGAATTCGTGGCATCACTTCATGAGCGACCACATCGTCAGCTTCTCGGTGATTCCGCTGTCGGCGGGTAAGACGCTGGTGCGCACCAAATGGCTCGTCCACAAGGATGCGCGCGAAGGCATCGATTACGACGTGAACAATCTCACGGCCGTGTGGCGCGCCACCAATGACCAGGATCGCGCGCTTGTTGAGTATTCGCAACGCGGCGCGACCAGCAGCGCCTACGAACCGGGTCCGTACTCGCCGTTCACCGAAGGCCTCGTCGAGAAGTTCTGCGAGTGGTACATCGGCCGTATTGCGGAATTCAGCAATGCGCCCCAAACCCATGATGCCGGCGATACGCCGGTTTCGCACGGCGAAAAAGTCGTGTCTTTCATGCGCTGAGCGCGATACCGCAACCAGGAGCGGGAGAAAATAATGATGCGCGATCAGGCGACGCTTCAGCTCAGCCCCGAGCCGGCTCCAAACCGCGAGGTGTCAAGCCGCGAAACTTCGAGCCGGGTGACGCAACCGAGGTTCTGGGAGACGTTGCCGGCGCGTTGGAACAGCGATACCGACGAGACGCTGGTGTGCTGCCAGGTCCGTCAGGAAACGCACGACGTGAAGAGCTTTTTCTTTCGCGCACCGTCCGAACGGGCGTTCGTGTTCGAGCCGGGACAGTTCATCACGCTGGAGTTGGAGATCGACGGCGAGGCCGTGAATCGCTGCTATACGATCTCCTCGCCGCCCACGCGTCCGCACACCATTTCCATCACCGTGAAGCGCGTGCCGGGTGGCAAGGTATCGAACTGGCTGCACGACAATTTGCACGCGGGTACGCAGGTTCGTGTGCTGGGGCCGTCCGGCGAGTTCACCTGTGCGCGGCATCCGGCGCGTAAGTTTCTGTTCCTGTCGGCGGGTTCGGGTGTTACGCCGCTGATGTCGATGAGCCGCGCGCATCACGAGCTCGGGGAAGATAGCGACATCGTCTTCGTGCACAGTGCCCGCACGCCGGACGACATCATCTTCGCGCGTGAACTCGATCTGATTGCATCGAATCAGGCCAATTTCCGCACAGCGTTTGTCTGCGAGCGGGTTGGTGCGCGCACGAACTGGCCTGGTGTCACCGGGTTTCTGACCTTGCCGCTGCTTAAACTCATCGCGCCGGATTTTCTCGATCGTGAGATTTTCACCTGCGGTCCGGCGCCGTACATGCAAGCGGTCCGTCATCTGCTGGATGAAGGCGGCTTCGATCGCAGCCATTACCACGAGGAAAGCTTCTCGTTCGAGACGATCAGTGAAGTGGCCGCACAATTGACGACCGCGCATGTCGCCGATGCGTTGCAGGCGCCCACAGCTAGCGCGGAGAGCTTTGTCGAAGCGCGTGAGCACGCGGCTGGGTTTGCACCCGCGCAGGTGCCGGTCACGCCGGTGGAAATAGAAACGACGTTCAAGGTGAGCTTCGCCAAAAGTAATCGCGAGATCGAATGCGGCAGCGGCCAGCATGTACTCGACGCGGCGAAGAAGGCCGGCATACGGCTCCCGTCCTCATGCACGCAGGGTATGTGCGGCACCTGCAAGGTGAAGCTGGTGTCCGGTGAAGTCGCCATGAAACACGCCGGTGGGATCCGTCAGCGCGAAATCGATCAGGGCATGGTGCTGCTGTGCTGCAGCAAGCCGTTGAGCGATCTCGTCGTCGATAAGTAAGACAAGAGCGGCGCCTGGACTTTCGGTCGAAGTCGCATGCGGACAACTGGATGTCGGAAAACAACGCTACCCGGCAATTCTGGTTGGCGATTCTAAATGCTCAATGGGTAGTTTGACGGCAAACGGGAGAACGGCGATGAGACTGATCAAAAAGATATTCGTGTTGAGCGCGTTGAGCGCGGCGCTGGCGGCAAGCAGCGTGAGTGTGTCGGCCGATACCAAGCCGACCATCAAGATCGGCTATGTGGAAGGCTGGGACGACAGCGTTGCAACCACAAATGTCGCTGCGCGCGTGATCGAAAAGCGCCTCGGCTATCAGGTGCAGCTCGTGCCGGTCGCGGCCGGTGTGATGTGGCAAGGCGTGGCGCGCGGCGACCTCGACGCGACGCTGTCCGCATGGCTGCCGGTCACGCATGGCGCGTACTGGAACAACTTCAAGGACAAAGTCGTCGACCTGGGTGCCAATTTCAATGATGCAAAGATCGGCCTGATCGTGCCGGATAACGCCGACGTGAAGAGCGTTGGCGATCTGGAAGCGAAGAAAACGGAATTCGGCTCGCGTATCGTCGGTATCGATGCCGGCGCGGGCGTGATGCAGAAAACCAGCGAAGCGATCAAGGCATACGGGCTCGACTATCAGCTGATGCCGAGTTCGGGCAGCGCGATGACCGCTGAACTGGCGCGCTCGGAAGCGGCGAGCAAGCCGATCATCGTGACTGGCTGGAAGCCGCACTGGATGTTCGCGAAGTACAAGCTCAAATTCCTCGAGGATCCGAAGAAGGTGTTCGGCGAAGCGGAGCACGTGGATAGCGTCGTCAATCCTGGACTGGAGACGAAGGCGCCGACGGTCGTCGCGTTCCTCAAGAAGTTTCAATGGAAACCGGGCGAGATCGACAGCGTGATGCTGGCGACGCAGAACGGCGAGAAGCCGACGGCGGCTGCCGATGCGTGGATCAGCGCGCACGGCGATCGTGTGGATAGCTGGGTGAAGTGATGTCGTATTTGATGTGAGTGAGTTGCCGCTTGTTTAGAGCGGCAACTCGTACGATAGAGAACGCCGCTTTTCAGCGGCGTTTTTTTTATTGCAGAACGACAGTCCGATCGCCGTTGATAAACACCCGTCGCTCGATAAACGCCTTCACGGCCCGCGCGAGCGTGATGCATTCGACGTCGCGTCCCGTCGCCAGCAGCCGCTCCGGGCTGTATGAATGATCGACGCGCTCCACGACCTGCTCGATGATCGGACCTTCGTCGAGATCGTCGGTGACGAAGTGCGCGGTTGCGCCAATCAGCTTTACGCCACGCGCATGTGCCTGGTGGTAAGGCTTGGCGCCTTTGAAGCCAGGCAGAAACGAATGGTGGATGTTGATCGCACGTGCCGCGAGCGCACGGCTCGTTTCGCCGGAAAGAATCTGCATGTAGCGCGCAAGAATCATCAACTCGGCGCCTGAGGTTTCGAACAGATCGAGCAAACGCGCCTCCTGTTGGGGTTTGGTATCGGCGCTGATCGGCAGATGATGGAACGGCAAGCCGTGCTGCTGCGCGAGCGGCTCCAGATCGTGATGGTTCGAGCCGATGCCGACAATATCCATCTTCAGCTCGCCCATGCGCCAGCGGAACAGCAAATCGGCGAGACAGTGTTCGAGTTTCGACACCATGATCAGCACCTTCGGCCGCGTGCTGACGTCGTGCATCGCCCATGTCATCTGAAAGCGCTCGGCGATCGATTGGAATTCTCGCTTGAGTGCCGCGATGTGCAGGGTCTCGTTGGTATCGACGCCATGAAACACGCAGCGTACAAAAAAGCGCTCGCTTAGGTCGTCATCGAAAACGGTCAGTTCGTCGATATAACAATGATGCCGGTCGAGAAAGCCGACGACGGCGGCGACCTGGCCCGCCGCGCTAGGACAGGCGACCGTGAGAACCAGTTGATCGGGACGGGAATCGGCGGACATGCGCTCTCCACTTAGGCAATAGGGCAACGCCGCGGGGCGCGGCATGCATCATCGCAGTAGAGCAAATCAGCGGTACAGGGGGATAGAAGCTAACCGCCGTCGCGCTGGAATGGGAGCGTCAGGGGAGGGTGGGGCGGTGGTGCATGGCATTGACGGCTTGCCGTGCTCACTCAGCATCGAGGCCACATTCGCCAAGCAGCCATTGGCGGAACGCGCTGACCGCCGGTGTCGCCGCGCGCTGCGTGACGAGCAGATAGCCGCGTTCCGTCACCACCGGCGTGTCGAACAGTTCGACGAGTTGCCCCGTGGCAAGAAGTTCGTCGACCAGTGGCGCCCAACCGAGCGCGATGCCCTGGCCCATGATCGCCGCGTGGGCCACGAGCGTAAAGCTATTGAATGTGATGCCGCGATGAGCGGCCGGTGCATCCAGACCCTGCGCGGCGAACCAGTCGACCCAAGACAACCAACGTGCAGGCTGAGTGGGTTCGAGATGCAGCAGCGGCAAGCTCAACAAGTCCGACGGCGTGTGCAATTCCGGATGCGCCGCGAGAAAAGCCGGACTGCACACCGGCGTGACACGCTCAGGAAATAGCTTGAGCGCACCGCGCGCGCTCAGGTCTGCATCCTCATCGCCGAACGCAATCGCAATGTCCGCCTGGTCGTGCGATGGATCGAATACGCTCTGCGACGTGATGATCTTGACGTCGACGTCCGGCATCAGCGCCTTGAATTGCGAAAGCCGCGGCATCAACCAGTAGGTCGCGAAACCGAAGTCAGTGGAGAGCGTGAGCGCTTGCGGCGTGCGCCGCGCGCGGATCTCGGTGGTGGCGAGGCGGATGGTGTCGAGGGCGTTGCGCACCGCTTCGAAGAGGCGCACACCATCTTCCGTCAGCGTGACGCCGCGATGGCCGCGTTCGAACAGCGGCACACCGAGTGCTTCTTCGAGTTGTACCACACGCTGACTAACCGCTGGCTGCGTCGAGCCCAGTTCGCGTGCAGCCGCCGTGAAGCTCGCGAGACGCGCTGCGGATTCGAACATCGTCAACGCCTGCATCGGCGGCAAGCGATCCTGCCTCGACATAAGGCCCCCTTATAGGCACATAACGATTTGCCGTCTTCACAGCGGCGAATTGGACGGCAATAGTGGTGTTCACGCGAGGACCGGCACACCGGTTATTCCGCTTGCAACGACACCCGCACCCCTATTTGCGATTCTATTCGAGGCACGCTCCAATGCATGACACGAAACAGAATATCCTTATTCTGATGGCCGACCAGATGACGCCGTTTGCGCTTGCCGCATACGGGCATCGTCTAACGAAAACCCCCAATCTCGATCGCCTCGCGAAGCAGGGCGTGGTATTCGACTCGGCGTATTGCGCCAGTCCATTGTGCGCACCGTCGCGCTTTTCTTTTTTATCGGGCAAGCTGCCGTCTGCGATCGGTGCGTATGACAATGCAGCAGAGTTTCCGTCGCAAACGCTGACTTTCGCGCACTATCTTCGCGCAGAAGGATATCGCACGATCCTGTCCGGCAAAATGCATTTCTGCGGCGCCGATCAACTGCACGGATTTGAAGAGCGGCTCACAACCGACATCTACCCAGCCGATTTTGGCTGGACTCCGAACTGGGACGATTTCGAAACGCGCCCCACGTGGTACCACAACATGAGTTCGGTGATCGACGCGGGTCCGTGCGTGCGCACGAACCAACTGGACTTCGACGATGAAGTCACGTTCACCACGCGCCAGAAGCTCTTCGATATCGCACGTGAGCGGCATGCAGGCAAAGATGCACGGCCGTTCTGCATGGTCGCCTCGCTGACGCATCCACACGACCCGTACGCGATTCCGCGGAAGTACTGGGACATGTATGCGGATGAAGACATCGATCTGCCCGCGCATCGCGATTCGCTCGATGAAACTGATCCGCATTCGAAGCGCCTGCGCCACGTATGCGAAACCGACCACACGCCGCCGACCGACCAGCAGATCCGCAATGCAAGACGCGCTTATTACGGCGCGATCTCTTACGTCGATGACCAGTTCGGTGCGATCCTCGAGGCGCTCGAACAGTCAGGGCTCGCGAAAGACACCGTTATCGTGGTGACGTCCGATCACGGCGAGATGCTCGGCGAGCGCGGGCTCTGGTACAAGATGACGTTCTTCGAAGGAGGCTGCCGCGTACCGTTGATCGTTCATGCGCCGCAGCAGTTCGACGCGCATCGTGTGCACGAGTCGGTGTCGCATCTCGATCTGCTGCCCACGTTAGTAGAGATGGCGCGCGGCGAGCAGCCTGCAAGCTGGCCGGATTCGCTCGATGGTCAAAGTCTCGTACCGCATCTGCACGGCACACAAGCTGGCCACGACGAAGCGATCGGCGAATACCTGGCGGAAGGCGCTATAGCGCCGATTGTGATGCTGCGACGCGGACGCTTCAAATTCATTCACACGCCGACCGATCCTGATCAGCTGTACGACGTAACATTGGACCCGCTCGAACGCGAGAACCTCGCCGCGCGCGCCGAATATGCATCACAGGTCTCAGCATTTCGTGAGGAGATCGCGCAACGCTGGGACCTCGCCGCGCTGCACAACGAAGTACTGAAAAGCCAGCGCCGCCGCCGTTTTCATTTCGAGGCCACGACGACGCAAGGCACGGTCGCGTCATGGGACTGGCAGCCGCATGTCGATGCGAGCCAGCGTTACATGCGCAATCACATCGACCTCGACACGCTCGAAGCGATGGCGCGTTTTCCCGCTGTAACGCGCTGACGTCTCCGCTCACGATTCAACCCATCTATAGGAAGCCGACATGATGAAAAAGCTCTTCAAACAGGCTGTATCCGGCGTTGCGCTGCTGTGCGCGGCGGCCACCTTTGCCGTGGCTGCCGAGCCGCAGTCCTGTACGCAGGTCAACATGGCGGGGCCCGGCTGGACCGACATCGACGCGACCAATGCGATGACCGGTGTGCTGTTGAAGGCGCTCGGCTACCATCAGAACGTGTCGAACCTGTCGGTGCCGATCACCTATCAAGGCTTGAAGAAAGGCCAGATCGACGTGTTTCTCGGCAACTGGATGCCGGCGCAAGCACCGGTCGTGAAGCCGTTCGAGGACGAGAAATCGATCGAGGTTGTGCATCCGAATCTGAGCAATGCGAAGTTCACGCTCGCGGTGCCCGACTACGTGGCGGCCGCGGGCGTGCATTCGTTCGCGGACCTTGCGAAGAACGCCGACAAGTTCGACAGCAAGATCTATGGCATCGAACCGGGGGCGCCGGCCAATCAGAACATCAAGAAGATGGTCGACGACAAGGCATACGGGCTCGGCAGTTGGAAGCTCGTCGAATCGAGCGAAACCGGCATGCTCACGCAGGTCGACCGCGCGGTGCGTGAGAAAAAATGGATCGTGTTCCTTGCATGGGAGCCGCATCTGATGAACACGAAGTTCAAGCTGACTTACCTCGACGGCGGTGACAAGTACTTCGGGCCGAACTACGGCGGCGCCACGGTGAATACCGTTGCGCGTAGCGGGTACGCTGAGCAGTGTCCGAATGTCGGCCGCCTGTTCAGGCAACTCACGTTCAACGTCGATCTGGAAAACGGCGTGATCACCGAGGTGCTCGAGAAGAAGACCGGTGTCAACACGGCCGCCACCGAAGCGCTCAAACGCCACCCCGAATTGCTGAAGTCATGGCTCGACGGCGTGAACACCGCCAGCGGCGCCAATGGTTTGCAAGCGGTGCAAACCGCACTCGGTGTGAAATAACTCCTGCATTCCTGACTACGAGGTCGCTACTCGACAGATTCATGTCGCATCCGGTCGAATCATCTTAAATCTGGACACTTATTCTTGACCCGTCGATGCAGACATACAGGTGATCGTACGCAGTGCCGATAGCTTCGATCAGCCTGGCCGGCTAATTCAGGGTTAGCTGGCCAGGTCAGTGTTAGTGAGCTTCAATCCGTTTCAATCAGTCTCAGCCGATTTCGAACTGCCCGTCATGCGAGAAGCGCCGCGCGTTGGAAGACAGCCCGCAGCAGGGATCGCTTTATCTAACGAAATACGCAGGCAAAGAGCAGGGGAGAACTAGATGAAGAAGAAAAATGCCGTTAGTCTTTCGGGACTCGCCCTCGCGGCAAGCGCGGTATGCGCACCGACGGCGGTCCATGCGCAAAGCAGCGTCACTTTGTACGGGATTCTGGACGCCGGCATCACCTACGTGAACAACGCCGGCGGCGCACACCAGTTCAAATTCGACGACGGCATTTCGTACGGCAACCGGATCGGCTTCAAAGGCGTGGAAGATCTCGGCGGCGGCTTGCAAGCGGTCTTCGTGCTCGAATCGGGTTTTCACCTGGGCAATGGGCAATATGCGTTCGGTGGTGCTGAATTCGGGCGCCAGGCGTATGTCGGCATCAAGAACTCTTGGGGGACTTTCTCGTTCGGCAATCAGCTCGATATGACCGAAGAGTTTGTCTTTCTGTACAACATCTCCGCGTGGGCGAGCGGCTACGCGATTCACCAGGGCGACTTCGACCGGATGAACGGCGACCGTCTGCCGAACTCGGTGAAGTTCCTGTCGAACGATTTTGCCGGCTTCACCTTCGGCGGCATGTACTCGTTCGGTAACACCGCCGGCGACTTCCATCAGAAGAGCGCATGGAGTGTGGGCGCGCATTATGACCACGGTCCATTCAACATGGGTGTTGCTTATACGCAGTTGAACAATCCGTTCGGCATTTATGCGTTCGACCCGTACGCGATGATCGGCACGCACACCTTCCTCGGCCAGCCGACCGTTTCCGTCGATCCGGCCACTGGCGCGGTGACCGATCTGTATAGCTCCTCGGCATTCCCGGTGGATAAACAAGGTGCGTTCGCGATCGGCGCCGCGTATACGATCGGCAACCTGATGATCACCGGCGATTTTACGTACACGACGATCAAGGGCTTCGGGCAGACCTCGCGCATGCAGGTTTACGAAGGAGGCGCGTCGTATAACTTCACGCCTGCGCTATCGCTGTACGGCGGCTATCAACACACGGCCTTCGAAGGCAATCACTGGAACCAGGGCTCGCTCGGACTGCACTATCTGTTGTCCAAACGTACTGATGTGTATGTTTCCGGCGACTATCTGCGTGCGTCGAATGGCGTGAATGCGGTGATCGGCTACAGCTTCACGCCGTCGTCGTCGAATACGCAGTCTGATGTACGGATCGGGATGCGGCATTCGTTCTGAGGCATCTGCGACGGGGCTGGCACTCGAGTGCCAGCCAGCGCGCCTGGGACACAGGTGCAACACTCACTGCGCCGCGCCGTCGCCCTGTTTCTTGTGTTGCGACGCCATCCGCTCCTGCTGGGCGGGAGGTACCGGATCGTAGTGGCTGAGCTGGATGCTGTAGTTGCCGTGCCCGCCTGCGATGGCGTTCAGCCGCGACTGATAGTCGTTGAGTTCGGACAATGGCACCTGGCCTGCGACGACCACGGCGTTGCCCGCGGCCGAGCGTGTGCCATGGACTTGCCCGCGCTTGGCGGACAGGTCGCCGATGATGTCGCCCATTGCGGCTTCAGGCGTCATCACCTCGATGTCCACGATAGGTTCCAGCAGAACGGGCTGAGCTTTCAGCACCGCATCGATGAAGGCCTTGCGCCCGGCGGAAACGAACGCCACTTCCTTAGAGTCGACTGAATGGCTCTTGCCGTCAAAGACGGTGACTCGTACGTCCTGCATCGGGAAGCCGGCCAGCGGCCCGCTATCGATAACCTGAAGAATGCCTTTTTCCACGGCGGGCATGAACTGCCCAGGGATGGCGCCACCCTTGACGGCGTCGACGAACTCGAACCCCGTACCGCGCGGCAGAGGCTCCACGCGTAGCATCACTTCGCCGAATTGCCCGGCGCCGCCGGTTTGCTTCTTGTGACGATGGTGCCCCTCAGCTTTTGCGCCGATGGTTTCCCGATAGGCGATCTTCGGTGGGCGCGTCACGACGTCCAGCTTGTACTGCTCGGATAGCCGCTCCAGCATAAGGCGCAGGTGCAACTCGCCCAGCCCGCGCACCACCGTCTCGTTGGTGCCGACCGGGTGGTCGATGCGCAGACATGGATCTTCCGCACTCAACTTTTGCAGAATCTCCCAGAGGCGCTGCTCGTTGCCGCGGCGCGCAGGCTCGATCGCCAGTCCGTAGATTGGCGTGGGGAAATCGAGCGGAGTCAGGTGGATGTTGCCGTCCTCGGGGGCGTCGTGCAGCACGGCATCGAAACCGATCTCGTCGATCTTGGCCGTGGCGCAGATATCGCCTGGGCCGGCTTGTGGGACATCCACGTGTTCCTTGCCCTGCAGCATCATCAGATGGGCGACCTTGAACGGCTGGCGTGCGTCGCCGATATAGAGCTGGCTGTCCCGCCTGATCGTGCCCTGATGGACGCGAAACACGGCCATCTTGCCGATGTAAGGGTCCACGACGATCTTGAAGGCGTGGGCCAATACATGCTTGTCGGCGACCGGTTCGGCACGCACGACTTCCTGGCGGCCGCGGGTATCGCGGTAGAAGAGGGGCGGGTTGCCTTCCATGGGATTGGGCAGTAGCCGGACGAACACGTCGAGCAATTCCGCGATGCCAGCACCGTTTGCTGCCGACGTGAAGCAGATCGGCACCAGATGCGCTTCGCGCAACGCACGCTCGAAGGGCTCATGCAACTGCTCCGGGCTGATGGCTTCGCCTTGCTCCAGGTAAAGTTCCATCAAAGCGGGATCGATCTCGACCACTTGATCGACCAGCGCATTGTGCGCCGCCGCAACAGACAGGAAGTCGGCGTCGCCCGCGGGGTTGAAAAAGCAATCCACCACCTGGCTGCCGTTCTGCGCCGGTAAGTTGATGGGCAGGCATTCCTTGCCGAAGGCCTCCTGGATTTGCGTCAGAAGCTCCGGAAGATCGACTTTGTCGCGATCGATACCGTTCACGATGATCATTCTGCAGAGCTTGCGTTTTTCCGCCCACGCCATCATCCGCCGAGTGGTCATTTCGATGCCGGTCTGTGCATTGATGACAATGGCGACGGTTTCTACAGCGGGCAGGGCGCTGATCGACAGCCCGGAAAAGTCCGGATAGCCGGGCGTATCCAGCAGATAGACGCGGGTATCCCGGTAGTGCAGGTGGGCGACCGCGGAGTTCAGGGAGTGGTGATATTTGCGTTCTAGCGGGTCGAAATCGCAGACCGTGTTGCCGCGTTCCACGCTGCCGGGCGCGCGTAATTCGCCACCCTGATGGAGCAGGGCTTCGACAAGCGATGTCTTGCCACATCCTGCATGGCCGACCAGAGCGATGGTGCGGATGGCGTCGGGGCTGTAATGCATGGCCGCCCTCGTCCAGTAGTGGATGTGGGGCCATTATTGGCGAAAACGGACCGGTGTGCCATACGACGCCATCAGTGCTGACCCTTAAGCGACCGGCCATCGAATACCTGATTCGCCGGGACGTGTTGACGGCAAGGCCGATGCGTGTTCGCCAGCGTCAAACGAGGCGCAAAATTGAATCGTCCGGTGGAAGTTATGCGCAGCCTGCTGCAAAGCCGGCGCGATCCTCAGACGGAGGCCACAATGATCGATTTCAGGGAAGCCCGGGAGCGGATGGTTGTACGGCAAATCGTTGCGCGGGGTATCCGCGACGTCAACGTGCTATCCGCGATGCGCCGTGTGCCGCGAGAGGAATTCGTGCCTGCGCAACTGCGTGAATTCGCGTACGACGATGGCGCGTTGCCTATCGCGAACCAGCAAGCGATTTCGCAGCCCGCCATTGTCGCGCAGATGATAGAGGCGGCCGAACTGGGTCCGCGCGACCGTGTTCTCGATGTCGGCACGGGATCGGGGTATGCCGCTGCAATTGCGGCGGCAATCGTGGCGCACGTCCATTCCGTTGAACGCGATCCGGTGCTCGCCGACATCGCACGCGAGACGCTGGCGCGGGTGGGCATATTCAACGTGACCGTTTATCTTGGCGACGGCACAGTCGGTTTGAGCGACTATGCGCCGTACGACGCGATTATCGCTGGGGCTGGTGGCCCGCGTATCCCGCAGGCATGGCGTTCGCAACTGTCGATTGGTGGGCGGATCGTGATGCCGGTAGGGCGCGAGCGTCACCATCAGCAATTGATCAAACTGGTGCGGCACGGCGAACAGGATTATCACGAGTGCTGGTTGGGCGAAGTGAGCTTCGTACCGCTAATTGGTGAGGACGGTTGGGCGGATTAGAGCCGACCGGCTTCCATGAGCGCGATCATCTGGACGGTCGCATCAGCCGCACATTCGGCGATATCTTCTTCGCTGGAGTTCTTTAAACCAAGCAACGCATCGTCGAAAAGCCTGGCTTTCAGAAGTGCCGCGAAGGTTGCACCGGCGCCATATTTATCGCTCACTTCCCAGCCCGTGACAGGCAGCCAGCGATCAAGGTAGCTCGTGAACAGTGCGTCGCGTGTGCCCGTCACTTCGTCGCGATAGCGGCGCGCCAGTTCGGGGAAGCGAGGTGCGTCCCGTGTGACGACGCGATAAAGGTCCAACTGCTCTTTCGAAAGAGCGTGTCGTAAATAATCGCTACCCGCAATTGGCAATGCCACGGCCGGCGGTTCGCTAAACCAGGCTGGTTCGCCCGGTTCTGCGGGTTCCGACGCGTCAGCCGACTCTGTGCCGCTAGGCGAGCAGGCCGCTTGCATCACTGCACTGAACAGATCGTCTTTGCTCTCGAAGTGACGGTACAGCGTCTTGATGGACACACCGGCGTCCGCCGCGATGCGATTGACCGAGCTTTCGGCATAGCCGCTTTCAAGGAACGCCCGCAGCGCGGCGTCGACGATCATCGTTCGCTTGCGCGACATCAACGCGGCTTTCGGATTGTCGTCCGACCAGGTCTTGACCATAAGTGTCCCTCTTTTATCTGCTTGACGAATGATACGACAGCGATCACTATACAACAAACGACAGCGATCGCTGTCGTTACTGTGCCGAGTCGACTTTGCCTTACTGGGCAAGGGCCGGCTTACACGTGACCGTTTCCTGGTGGACATTCAGATGAGCAATCCTCTTTCACAATCGTTGCGGCTACCCAGCGGCGCGATTCTCGCAAACCGCCTCGTCAAGGCAGCCATGAGCGAAGGCATGGCCGACGCTAATAATCATTCGACGCCGCGCCTCGAAGCGTTGTACCGGCGCTGGGCGCGTTCTGGTGCCGGGCTGCTTCTCTCCGGCAATATCCAGGTGGACCGGTGGCATCTCGAGCGCCCGGGCAATATCGTGATCGACGACGACAGTGGACAGGAGCAACTCGCACGGCTCGCCGCTGCGGGAACGTCGGAAGGCGCGCATTTCTGGGCTCAACTCAGTCATACCGGACGGCAGGTGCAAGACGCGATCAACACGTCACCCCTTGCGCCTTCTTCAGTGGACATCGACGTGATGAGGGGCGCCGGCTTTTCGTTCGCCACGCCGCGCGAAATGACGGAAGAGCAGATTCAGCAGGCCATTGGGCAATTCGCCTTCGCGGCCAGGAAAGTGCGCGAGGCCGGTTTCACCGGTGTCTCGTTGCATGGGGCGCACGGTTACCTGATTTCGCAGTTCCTTAGCCCGCTCGCCAACAAGCGCACGGACCGTTGGGGAGGTCCGCTTGAAAACCGTTCCCGTTTCGTGCTCGAGGTGGTGGCTGCGGTTCGCTCGGCCGTTGGTCCGGACTTCCCGGTCGCGCTGAAGCTCAATTCTTCTGATTTTCAGAAGGGCGGGTTCACCAATGCCGAGTGCGTTGAACTCGTGAAGACGCTCAACGATTCTTCGCTCGATCTGCTCGAACTATCGGGTGGTTCGCTCGAGCAGCCGAAGATTGCCGGCCTCACGCTAATGGACGAGGGAGAAGATGCACCGCGCGAAAGTACCGTCAAGCGCGAAGCCTTTTTCGTGGATTTTGCCGCCTCCGTTCGTGCCGCAGCGAAGATGCCCGTAATGGTGGTCGGTGGATTTCGCACGACGACAGCCATGATCGAATCGCTGGAGCGCGGTGAACTGGATGTCATCGGGCTCGGCCGTCCGATCATTGCCGATCCTGAGATTCCGAAGCGCATTCTCGCTGGTGAAGTTGATCGTGCGCCTAGTCCCGAAGCTGCGCTCCATCCGTTTCATCTTCTGCCATGGAATAACATGCAACTCGAGCGTCTGGCGGACGGACTCGACCCGGATCTGTCACTGGACGGTGCCGATGCCGTGGAGCAGTTCACTGAGATCGAGACTCGCAACATAACCGCATTACTGCAGCATCGCGCTTAAGCCATCGTTGCGGGGTCGCCCGAACGCCGCCTCGCACCACGGGGCGTTCGGGGATACTGGCAAGGTGCCAGGACTGACTCAGTCAGGCGCGCGGCTATTTGTACTCGACCAGCACTTCGCGGTATGGATTGCTACCCTCGTTGCGTGCCTTGTGCGTCGCGGGAACCTTGGCGCCCTTGCCGATTTCGGACAGCACTTCCAGATACCCGTTCTCGCATTTGAGTGAGTAAATCGCGCCCGTCGGGACTTCGAAGATGCCGAGGTCTCCGCCGTTCTCGTCAAAGATATGCAAGGGTGCGCCTTCGATCGCGTACCACATGTATGAAAGCGTATGGGTATGTACCGGCGTTTCCTCGCCCGGTGCGAGAACGAAGTTCCACACAATAACTTTGTCATTCTCAAATACCTTTTCACTGCCGACACCAGCCATGATCGTCTCCTTGAGTGTGCGAATGTAGCGAGAGGCATCCTGCATTGCAGCAAGCGCCATTCACGTTCGGACTTCAAAACGTGTTGATCGGCCGTGAGGCCGTACTTCGATGGCTGCGGTGCAAGAGGGCCTGTACGCAGAGTAGGCGAATGTCCCACTTGTAGTGGCTCCGCCCGTATGCAGACTTGTCACAGACGAGGCCGATTTATCATTGCGTATGGTGACTTTTTTTCGCGGTGCGGCCGAGACACTGCGAACGCTTTGAATTCATCAGGACGGCAGGAGGTAATTACATGTCGGAACCCTTACGAATCATCCACGGGCCGTTCGGACGAGTGGCGTTGCTGCTGCTGGACAAGAGCATGGTCCTCCATGCACATCGGGTTTCCCACGTCATCTTCAAGGAAGGCGGTCCCGACATTCAGTTCGGGGTCCGCAATCGTGAGTACGTTTTGTCAGACAAGAACGTGCTGCTCGTGAATGCGTGGGAGCCGCATTTTTATGAGCATCGCCCACAATCACAGTCGACGGTGCTGCTCGCACTTTATCTGGAGCCGGATTGGTTGAGGGATGTCGACCGGCGTTTCGCGTACAGTATTCATCCCCGGTTCTTTCCGAGTTCTTCCGTACTGTTGCAGGGGAATCTCAGCCGCCTTCATTCTGACCTGCTCGATATTCTGACCGACCGTGAGGGGAGGTCGCTTGAAGCGGTCCAGGGGCTGATCGCCGACATGACAGGCGAACTGGTCGGCAGATCGCCCCAAGGGAACGTACTTTCAGCAGCCGGACTCGTTGGCGGTATCGCGTATGACATCAGGATTCGTCACGCGATCGAAGCAATGAAACAGGCGAGGGGCCTTACACCCGACTTCGACGATCTTGCGCAAAAGGTAGGGCTATCGCGTCCGCATTTCTTCCACCTATTCCACAAGCAGACAGGCATGACGCCCGCGACTTTCAGCAGCATGCTGCGGATGGACCTGTCGATCGAGAGTGTTTCGCAGCAGGAAATGGCGCTTCAGGATATCGCGCTCGATCTGGGCTTTGACTCGCCGGGAAATTTCACGCGCTTCTTTGTTCGTCAGCAAGGCGTGACACCCAGCCAATACAGACGCAGCGTTCAATATGTTCCTGGGGAAGGGCGGTGACGGCAGGGCGTAGCGGTTGCATCAGTTGATGCCTGTCAGCTTCAATGCATCGATGGTCATATGCGCGCCGAGGGCAACCAGAACAATTCCCATGGTCCAGCGCTGAACCTGCAGAAGTCCCGGGCGACTGGAGAGGAACTTCGCCATACTGCCGGAGCAGATCGCCACGAAACCGTTGACGGACGCGAACGCAACAATCAACGACGAACCGAGCACGAGCGATTGCCTGAGAACGCTGCCGTCCTGGTAGTTGATGAATTGCGGTAGCAGTGACAGAAAGATCATCGCGAGCTTGGGATTCAACAGACTGGTTGTTGCGCCCATCGCGAAAAGCCGGCGAGGGTGTTCGCGGGGCAACTCACGGACCTCGAGGGGAGAGCGGCCACCAGGCTTCACAGCCTGCCACGCCAGATAGAACAGATACGCAGCGCCCCCTGCGCCCAGAACGCTGCCCGCATAAGGCACGCTCAGGAAAAAGGCGGTGATGCCGAACGCTGCCCCAAACATATAGAAGAGGTATCCGAGCATAACGCCCGCAAGCGAGATAAGGCCGGCCGTGCGTCCTTGCGCAATCGAGCGCGACATCACGTAGATCATGTTCGGCCCCGGCGTCACAGCAAGCATTCCGCCGACCGCCAAAAATCCGTAAATCGAAACCGTACCGTGCATTTTCCCGGGCTCCGCCAAGTGGTCATCGGTCGCAGTATCGCCTCGATGCATACTCCAGTAAAACGGATTAAACTGAACATATTCATCAGATTTTCTGACTAAAATGAAAAAGCTCGATCTGGATGCGCTTGAAATGTTGGTGGCGGTCGCTGATACAGGATCGTTTGTACGAGGTGCGGAGTCCGTGCGTCGATCGCCGTCGGCAGTGAGCATGCAGATCAAGACGCTTGAAGAAGCGCTGGGAAAACCGCTCTTCGTGCGAAGCACCCGCAACGTAGCAATCACAGCCGAGGGCCGGACGCTCCTGGACTATGGCCGTCGAATGCTTGCGATGCGCGAGGAAGCATGGGCGTCGGTAGTTCGCCCGGAGATGAAGGGACGCGTAACCATCGGTGTTCCGGATGACTACGCTTCATCGTTGCTGCCGCAGGTTCTGGCAAAATTCGCGATTGCTCATCCGCGTGTAGAAATTCGGGTGATCGGTTTGCCAAGCAGTGAGCTTGTTCCATTGCTTAAAGACAACACGCTTGACCTGGCTTGCTTCACGAAAACAAGGGGCGTCGCAGGCGAATTCATTCGATTCGAGCCAATGGTGTGGGTCGGGTCGCCCGCAAGAAAAGTGTGGAAAGAGCGCCCGCTTTCGATTGCCGTTTTCGCACATGGCAGTACTGCGCGTGCCTATGCCATCAGCGCGCTCCAGCGGGAAAATATCAAATACCGGATGTCCTACGAAAGCCCGAGTTTATTGGGCCTTATCAGCATGGTCGAAGCAGGGCTCGCGATAGCGCCTCTTGCAAGATGCAGCGTACCGGCGCACCTCGTTCAGCTATCGCAGAACGACGGGCTGCCGCCGCTGAATGACCTCGAAGTCGTTTTGGCGCGCAGTGCGCGGTCCGGGCGACCGCCCTGCGACTTTCTCGCTGAACAGATTCTGGCTGATTTGAGAGTTTGAAGCGGTCGCTCGATGGCTGAATCGCCGCATAAAAGCCCGAATTGTCTAGGCGTTATCGCTGTAGGTCGGTGTCTTGACCAAACGGTTAGGCGTCGCTGGCAATCGGCGCCTCGAGAAGGCAACTAAACTCGCGAGCAAAGTCGACAGAGACGCGGGCGTGGACGGCGCCTTGCTTGTCGAAGAACCGCTGTGTCCCTCTGAGCGTGAACACACCTTCATGCCAGATGTTTGGATGGATGTAGAGACCCTGCTGTCCAGTGAAGCGAAAGCATACGAACTTCTCCGGCGCGATGTCGTCACCGGGCAATGCCAATGGAACGTAGAAGGGGCGATGGTCGAGTGGGAAGAACAGCTGTCCGCCGTCTGGGTGGTAGTTCGCGTGCCAGAGCAACATGCATTCTGGTGCGTTGGCGTGGTCGTCGCGGGCTGCTTCCGGCTCTTTTGCGTACGCAAGGATGTAGTGGCCACCTACGGCTTCGTTTCGACCGTAGAGAATGTCCCCGCGCCATTCGCTCACGAATGTGCCTTCGGTTGTGCCGGCTTCATTACCGGTTCCGGGGTCTATGGATCTTGTCCCCAACGCCGGCCACTGCACAATCTCGATCGAGCACTCGCTTGGGTTCGCTACAAGCTTGCCAAATCCGGTGAGGGTTTCTGGAGTTGCGTCGACCACGGGCATCGGCACGCGGCGGAGGCCGGAAGGAAGGGCTGGGTTGAGGTAGTCGATTTCTGGGGGCATGCGGGGAGTTTACATGAGTCAGAAGGTGCTGATGGTGGATACTCGGACCAGGCTTGCTTGACGGTGTCGTCGAATATTCGTAATTTGACATAAGATAAATTATCAACAATTAAGCTGTAGCAGCTTTATGTAAATGTCTGGTTCTGGCTCATTAGAAATGTCCGGTTCCCGGCTCCGGGCTGGCGGCTGTGGCGCATGCTGCGGCATCACAGCCAGCCCGGAACCAGACCATGCGATCGTACTGGCGGCAGAACGCGGGAATAATCAACGCCTGCACCGGTGATGCACGCCCGTCCAACGGTTTATTGCAGAGACCGGCGGGCGCTCATAGTTTCGAGTCCTGGTACAGCGTATCGCGCGGGAAGAACATGCGTGGCTCAAAAGGTGGCAGCCTCACGGTCGCTCCTGCCGCAGTCAGTTGGACATTGCAGGTCTGATCGATCTGCTTACCGCTCCTGTAAATGAATGCGCCGGGGCCGCCATTACATTCATCAGTGTGTTGGACGAGGCGCATTTCACGTCCATTCGAAAGGGATCTCGTGACGACGAACCCGTCCGCGTAGGCTGTGGTCACGCCGACGAGGGCGACTACTCCGATTACGACCTTCGCAATCAGCATGATGGGATCTCCGGGTGCGGCTGCGTGGGACATTGGCTGGAGCCGATGCGTATTGATCATATTAGATCGCGCAGCTTGCAAATTCCAACATCGACCTATGTTCAACCTTTATGGATTTGCGGCGGTCTTGCACGACCGCGCTGGGGCTGAAGCCCAGCCGCGCGGATGCCAGCGCGCCCACAGCACGTCAGCATCCGCCAGCCCATCACTACACCGAAATCAACGCCGCAATCTGCTCCGCACTAAGCGCGTTGCGGTAGATGCGAAACTCGTCGATCAATCCATTGAAATACGGATCGGCTGAAAATTGCGATCGCCCAAGCCAGTTCTGGCTCGTGCTTTCTACACGGAACGGCGCAAACGACATTGCCGTGTTGGAGCCAATCGCCGCACCGTTCAGATACAGCGTTCCGACGTTGCCCGATAACGTCACCGCGACGTGCGCCCACTGCCCGGTAGGCAGGGCCACATTGCCGTAAATGTCCTGCTCGCCCGAGCCACCATTAAGCGTGATGGCAAAGCGCGCGAGTCCGTTATTGGCGCGCGGAGTCAGCATCATGTAGCGGCCCGTGCCGGAACCGAAATCAAATACACGCTCCCAGTTCTTTACTGCGTTCCAGTACACCCACGCCGCGATCGTAAAGTCCGACACGTCGGCCACGATGTCGTTCGGCAGGCTGACATAACCCGTGCTGCCGTCGAGTGATACGGCATTGCCCTTCTTGCCAACCGCCCTGCTCGCACCGCCGACCAGCGTGCCGGTATGTCCGTTCCCGCTAGAATCCGCAGCACTGGTGCCGCTGCTTTCGTCGAATGCCAGGTAGGTCTGCAGTTGCACCGCCGTGACCGCAACGGCCTCGTTAGACGCGGCCGATTCGCCGGCCGGTGTCACCGCGGTCACGACGTAGTAATAGGTGCCGGCTGAGAGACCGCTGTCCGTATAGCTGAGCAGATCGGTAACGCCACTCGCAATGGACGTGTAGGGTCCGCCAGACGTGGTGCTGCGCTTGACGTTATAGCTCGTCGCGTACGCCGTGCCCCACCACGACAGAACGACCTCCCCTCCGCTTGCAATCGCGACGAGCGCGCTTGGCGCTACACCGCTTGCGATCGCATCCAGCGTGCAGGTCAGCGTCCCGTAGCCCAGTTGGTCGTAGCCACCGCTGTTCGGTCCATAGTTGCCTCCGCCACCTTCGGGCTGGACCAGTGTCGCGAACTTCTGCGTGTAAGGCGCGGCCAATCCCTTGCGATTGACGTAGTGGTTGTAGACCAGTGCCCAGCAAGGCCGCACCGTCCCTTGAGCCGAAGTCGAAAACGCCGTCTGGTTCACCTTGTCTACATTGGTGTAGCGGGCAAAAGGCACAGTGTAGAAAGTTGTACCCGACTCGATCAGATTGCTTTTCGCAACGTACTCCGCCCCCATGAGGAAGCGGTTGTTGTCGTAACCGTAGAGATCGACGCCCTGATTCCAGGCCATTTCGCAGATCGCTCCCGCCAGCGCGATGCCGAGCGTGGCGTGTCCCTGGTCACGTCCCGACTCTTGCCATTGACCCAGGTAGCCCGGGTGGACGTAGTAGACGGCCTGCAAAATCGCGCCGTTGCCCGCGCCGCTTTTGAAGTACGTGACAGCTTCATCGAATAGCGACTGGTCGTCGCATAGCACACCAATAGCCATGATCGATGCCACGTTGCACAGATCCCAGTTGGCCCAGTAGTGAGTCACCTCGGTGTTGTTGTGCCGATTGATGAAATCGTGGTTGATCGGATAGAAGACGTTGCGCATCATGCTCTGGAAGCTCGCGAAGTCCGCGGCTGCCCAACCTGAATAGGTGCGCATGATTTCACCGGCATTGGCGAATTCATAGCCGTAGATACCGGCCGCGAGATCGGCGTCGGTATTGCCGCCGATCCCGGTCAACGCCGACGACCAGGCGTTCATGATCTGCACTGCCTTGTCGGCATAAGCGGTGTTGCCAGAGACTTTCCAGCGCAATGCGCATGCGTACGCCGCCGCGACGTCATTGAACAGCAAGGAGTAGTTCTGCGAATGCACCCCGTCGCTACCCCGATAGACGACTGCCTGTGGGCGCGCTGTCCACGACAGGCTTGCATGACTGTTCGAGATCAGGATGTTCCAGCTATCGATCCACGGAGACGCCTGCGCCGCGACCTTCTGGCTCATCCGATCGAAGTCGGCCTGGGTATGCAGCAGACCTGGATGCACAAACGCGCCGGACGACGAACTGCTCAGCACCGCAGCTCGTGATGCGGCCGCCGACAGCGATGACTGGGACCCCTGAGCCGACGATGTTCCTCCACCGTCGCCGCCGCAGGCGGACAGAGCCAACGCGCCCAGGCTGTACAGAAATGTGCGACGCGAAATGCCCTCGGTGATTTGCTCCTGCATCGCCACGGTGTTGGCATGTCCAAACCGTGCTTCAGGAGCGTCTGAATTTACGTGTGCTCGTTGTGTATCGACCTTGCTCGATTTCGACCTCGTCATGCTCTTCTTCTCTCCGAATGAGACGGTCCCGATGGTTTTTTATGGAGCCATTCTGGGTGCCGTCCGTTGTTGGCAAACGTTTGCTTTTGCGGCCGCGATATGTGCCGTCCGCGTTCAGATGCGGATAACATCATTGCGGCTTTTTTTCATGATGCAGTTCAATGAGTGATATTGAAGATTCCACTCGCCTCGTAAAACATACGCCGTCGCAGCTTGATTAATTTCGATCAATGATGACTAAAAATGCGGAAAGAAATTGGTATCGACCACGGCGCCAGGTCTACTGATGGTCCCTGCATCATCAAGGTATACGGCCGATTTAATTCAGTCTGAAGGGGGAAATGCAGATTGCTTCTATAGATTAAGGTAATTTATTGTGAGAGATACACCTTCAAAAAATATTCAATAAAAAATAAGGAAATCCCTATATATAAATCAGGATTTGCTTACGGCAAAGAATAGAAATCTCATATAGTGTGCGCATTGCCATATATGGCAATGCATGCCGCGACTGTTGTCAGGTCTGACCGTCGGCAGCGGGCTGAGGAGTGTCAATAGCTTCCGCATGAAGCAACGCCGTTCCGCTCACTGCGCACGCAACGCCCATCAAACGTCGACCAACGATTCAACTCCCCCTTTTTTCACATCCTGTTCAGTCCAAATGAGGCCAGGCGAAATCGGACGCAGTTGTGCAAGACTTCTATCAGATTGACCACATGATTCACACGGGCGGGGCGCACATGGATGAGAAAGTGACTTATGTGTACGAGTACACGGGTGGCTTTGGCACATACCGTACTACCGGTACACGGGCAGCACATCAACTTCCTCTTGTCGGCGATAACGTAACAATGAAGGTCGACGACCTGGGATTCGATGGCGTGCTGAAAGTGAAGTCACGACTCTTCGACTATGACAAATCGGGCGCATTGACTGTCATTCTGAGTCTGTCTCATACGGTCGCTTAGGATGGCTCAGCGACTAACCTGACCTGTGCAGCGGTGAATGCCAACGCAGTCGCACGCCAAATATCGCGGAAACTCACTCCGCCTTGCAACGTGTTCGATAAGCCCCTTCCCTCTAACAGCGCTCAGATATACGGCGTACGGTCTATACGATCAAGATGACAGTCTCTAGAGACTGTCGCAGGTAATCCACCACGCATGACAACATTTAACGTGACAACCCCGTCTGCCGTGCGTCTGAAAGGCACTATAGTAGAGAGGACTTCCAGCCAGCAGAAGGAGTTCGAGTATGAAATCACGCACCTATCGCATCGCAGCTACGGGAATGCTGATCGCAGCATTGCTACCTGTCCCGGCCGCTCAGGCGCAGCTCGGTAACCTGCTCAATCAGGGCTCGGGTGGTGGATCGTCCGGCGGCCTCGGGAGCCTCGGCGGCATGGGCAGTGCCTTGTCAGGCCAGTCATTAACTTCAGGCAGCACCAGCAACGTCGCGGGTGTGCTCGAGTTCTGCATCAAGAACAACTATCTCAGCGGCGGCAGCGCGTCTTCGGTCAAGGACTCGCTGATGAGCAAACTGCCGGGCGGCTCCAGTTCGGCCTCGACGGACAGCGGCTATACCAATGGTGCCAAGGGCATCTTGAGCAGCGGCGACGGCAAGCAACTGGACCTGAGCGGTGGCGGCCTGAAAGAACAGGTCACGAAACAGGTCTGCGACAAGATTCTCGCCCAGGGGAAATCCTTGCTGTGAGCGGGTGTGGAACATGTTGATGCAGAACACGGAATCCGATACGCCCCTCGAGCTGCCCGCACATAGTTCGCCATGGAGCATCTTCTGCATTTTCCTGCGGCTCGGCCTGACCTCGTTCGGTGGCCCTGCCGCCCATCTCGGCTACTTCCGCGACGAGTTCGTTAAACGCCGCCGTTGGCTCGACGAACACACGTTTAGCGATCTGGTCGCGCTGTGCCAGTTTCTGCCGGGCCCCGGCAGCAGTCAGGTCGGTATCGCGATCGGCCGCTTTCGTGGCGGCATCGCGGGCGCGTTGGCGGCCTGGCTCGGCTTCACGCTGCCGTCGGTGCTGTTGATGGTCGCGTTTGCCTACGGTTTCACCCATCTGGCAGAGGCAAACGGGCTTCATCTGCTGCGCGGCCTCAAACTCGCTGCGGTCGCCGTCGTTGCGCAGGCAGTCTGGTCGATGGGACGCACGCTGTGCCCCGACCGCGCCCGCGTCACGATCGCGGCTGCGTCGGCCATCGCGGTGATCGTGCTCGGCGCAACTTATGGCCAGATCGCATCGATCGTCGTGGCGGGCATCGCCGGCGCCCTGCTTCTGAAATCATCGACCGAGGTGCCGCGCGCGCCGCTCGGCATGCCCGGCACGAAGGCCGGCGCCCTTCTTTGCCTCGCTGTCTTCGGGCTGTTGCTGTTCGGCTTGCCTGCTGCGGCCGCCTTGCTGCATGCGTATCCACTCGACCTGTTCGCGGCGTTCTACCGGGTCGGCTCACTGGTGTTCGGCGGCGGCCATGTCGTGCTGCCTTTGCTGGAAGCGGTCGTCGTGCCGCGCGGTTGGCTCTCGACCAATTCTTTCATGGCCGGCTACGGCGCAGCCCAGGCGATACCGGGTCCGCTATTTACTTTCGCGGCGTTTCTAGGCGCCGCCAGCACCGGTAACCCGGCGGGTATAGCCGGTGCGCTGATCGCCACCATTGCAATTTTTCTGCCTTCCTTTCTGCTGGTCGGCGCCGCGTTGCCGCTATGGGGCGAACTGCGGGCATTCGCGTCGATGCGCCGGGCGATGGCCGGCATCAACGCTGCCGTGGTCGGCATTCTGCTCGCCGCGCTCTACGATCCCGTCTGGACCAGCGCGGTGCACAGCGGGCGTGATTTCGCCCTCGTCATCGTGGCGCTCGCTTTGCTCGGCTGGTGGCGCCTGCCTTCATGGGCCGTGGTGCTGCTCACGGCGCTGCTCGCGTGGTGGGTCGTCTGAATTCCCTTCCACGATCGGTCCCCGCGTGAATCGGCGCGGGCATTCGACGTCAGGCGCGAAATCTGCTGCTCGATAGACCCGTTGATCGCATGTGCCGGATTCGCCCTGCTGCAGGCCGGTTCGGGCAAGCGACTTCAACGGCCCAATCGGGGCGACCGGTAACGTTTTCCATAGCAGGCAAGCTGGTCCCGTCCGTCGAACGAAAAGGAGAACAACGATGACCCTGCTCATTTATCTCGTAGGTTGGATCATTCTGATAGGCGGCGTGGCGTGGGGACTGATGGCGCTGCATGTTGCACAACATACGATCGCGATCGTCGCGGTCGTTATGCTCGGCCTCGCGGTGATCACCGGCGCCACGCGAACCCGTAACCGCGACCGGTCATAGCGCCAGGCACGTTCTCATTCCACCCTTACATTTTGTCATGCTATGATGCGAATCGTTCTCATTTACAAGGGCGCCGCATCCATCGATCCGGCGCGTCCGGTAGGCCATGGCGGCAATCGAATCGGCCCTGCATCACGAGATGCAGGCGCTCTACAGCAATCATCACGGCTGGCTCCACGCGTGGCTGCGTAAGAAGCTCGGCTGCGCGCATCGCGCGGCCGACCTTGCGCACGACACGTTCGTGCGTCTGCTCGCCCGCGATGAACCGCTCGCCCTGGAAGAACCGCGTGCGTTCCTGACGACCGTCGCGCAACGCGTGATAGCCAACTACTGGCGTCGCGAGCAGATCGAGCGCGCTTATCTGGAAGCATTGGCGCTCGTCCCCGAAAGTTTTGCGCCCTCCCCTGAAGAGCGTGCGTTGCTTCTCGAAGCGCTGTGTGAAATCGACAGTCTGCTGGAGCGACTGCCGCTCGCCGTCAAGCGTGCGTTCCTCCTCGCCCAGCTCGACGGCTTGAGCCATGCCGAAATCGCCGCACAACTGAAGCTGTCCGTCTCGACCGTGAAACGCCATCTGGTGCGCGCCGGCGCGCAGTGTTTCTTTGCGCTCAGCGCGGCCTAACGGATCGACGGATGAACGCGAGCGCGCGACCCGATATTCCACAGCACATCGCCCTGCGCGCCGTGGAGTGGTGGATGGAACTGCAATCCGGCGACACCACGCGCGCGCAGCAACTCGCGCTGACCCGATGGCGCGCGGAGCATCCCGATCATGAGCGTGCATGGCAACACATCTGCAGCGTCAGCAGCCGCTTCCGTGGCCTTGCTGAAACGAGCGCGGGCAACACCGACGCAGGTAGCGCGGCGGCCGCACGCGCTGCGCTGACGCGTCCTGGCTCGGCGAAGCGCCGTGCGAGTGTCAAAGTCCTCGCAAGCCTGCTGTTCGCCGGCGGCGCGACATGGATTGCCGGGGAACACGTGCCGTGGCGCGCATGGAGCGCGGATGCGCGCACCGCCCTCGGTGAACGCCGCACCATGACGCTTGCCGACGGCACCCGCCTGACCCTGAACACCGACAGCGCCATCGATATCCGTTTCAGCAATGCCGAGCGCCGCGTGCGCCTGATCAAAGGTGAAATCATGATCGCGACCGGTCACAACGAGAGTGAGCGCCGGCCGTTCATCGTCGAGACGGCGCAAGGCAGTTTGCAGCCTTTGGGCACGCGCTTCGCCGTCAGACAACAGAGCGCGCTCTGCCGCCTCGATGTGTTCGAAGGCGCCGTGCGGATCAATCCATGCGATGCTCCCAGTCTCGCGCCGATCGTCCATGCAGGCCAACGCGCCCGCTTTACACGTGATGACATCAGCGCGGTCGAGCCGATCAGCGAGAACGATGCAGCATGGACGGATGGCCTGATTGTCGCGAGCGGCATGCGGCTCGGCGACTTCGTGAACGAGCTCGACCGCTACCGAGCGGGGCATCTGAGCTGCGATCCCTCCGTGGCCGGTTTACGGCTTTCGGGCACCTTCCCACTCGCCGATCCCGACCTCGTGCTCGACACCCTGACGAGAACCTTGCCGGTTGAGGTCGTATTCATCACGCGCTATTGGGGCACCGTGCGCGCGGCTCGCTCTTAAAACCGGCTTGCGCTACCGGCGCTGAAATTTTTTCGTTTGTTGTGAGCTGTTTTCGAATCTCGCGTGACAAGGGAGATGAGAGCAACACATCGTCTACTTTCCTGCGAGCTTTGAACATGGCACAGCATCGAAAGACCGGCGCCGGCAATGGCAGCCGTAGCAGCCGCGGCGCTTTGCGCGCTCGACAGCCGGCACACTTCGCGCGGCATATTGCAACGGCTGCGCTGATCTCGGCGGGCCTGCCGTTCAATGTCGCGCTGGCCGCCGATGCGCCATCCGCTTCGGCAGCGTCGCCGCGCAAGAGCTACGACATTCCGGCTGGCCCGCTCGAAGCGGCGCTCAATCGCTTCGGACGTGAGAGCGGACTGCTGCTGTCGTTTCCCGCGGTGCTGACGGACGGCCGCATGAGCGAAGGTCTGCGCGGCGATTACGACATACAGCAAGGCTTCGGTCGAATCCTGCGCGGCACGGGGCTCGGCGCGGTGCAACAGTCCAATGGCAGCTATACGCTCGAGCAGCGTACTGAGCCTTCAGCGGACATTGGCAACGGGAACGGCACCACCCTCCCCGCCGTGACCGTCAGTTCGTCGACGGTGAAAGCCGGCAGCTACCGGCCACCTGCCGACGCAGTGGTGACGCGTTCGGATACACCGGTACTCGACACGGCCCAAGCCGTCAACATCGTGCCGGCTCAGGTATTGCACGACCAACGTCCGCGCAATCTGGACGACGCGCTCGCGAACGTGAGCGGCATCGTGCAAGGCAATACGCTGGCCGGCACGCAGGACACCTTGCTCAAGCGCGGTTTTGGCGGCAATCGCGACGGTTCGATCATGCACAATGGCATGCCGCTTGTGCAGGGGCGCGCGCTGAACGCAGCCGCTGACAGTGTCGAAGTGCTCAAAGGTCCGACTTCGCTGCTGTACGGAATCATGGATCCGGGCGGCGTTGTCAACGTGGTGAGCAAGCAACCTTTGCTCAAACCGTATCACGCGATCTCCGTGCTCGGCTCGACCTACGGACACGGTCGCAATGGAGCCGGCGCGACGTTCGATACGACCGGGCCGATCGGCGACTCCGGCCTCGCCTACCGGCTGGTCGTCGACCAGACCGACGAACAATACTGGCGCAACTTCGGCGAACATCGCGAGACGCTCGTGGCGCCGTCGCTCGCATGGTATGGACGCGATACGCAGGTGGTGGTGTCGTACGAATATAGAAAGTTTCTCTATCCGTTCGACCGCGGCACAGCGCTCGACCCGAAGACCAACAAACCGCTCGCGATCTCGAGCCGCGAACGTCTCGACGAACCGTTCAACGAAATGGACGGCGAATCGAACCTCGCGCAGATCAGCGTCGACCATCAGATCAACGCCAACTGGAAGGCGCACTTCGGCTACAGCTACAACCGCGAGACCTACGACGCGGGTCAGTTACGCGTGCAAGGCATCAACAGTACGACGGGCGCCGTGTCGCGCAGCAACGATGCGACGCATGGCGCGCTCAGCACGGACAGCTACGCGATCGCCTATGTGGACGGCCATTTCGACATTGCCGGCTTGCGCAACGATTTGCAGGTCGGTATCGACGACGAATACCGCCGCATCTATCGCAAGGACTTGCTGCGCCAGGCCACGAAATATCCGTTCAACTATTTCCGTCCGGTCTACGGTCTGGAGAGTCCGTCGACCACGGTGTCGGCCAGCGACAGCGATCAGACGGACACGCTGCACGACCGCTCGCTCTTCTTGCAGGACAGTTTGCACCTCACCGACAAATGGATCCTGATCGGCGGCGCGCGCTTTCTGAGCTACAACCAGATCGCGGGAAAGGGCCGGCCATTTGTCGTCAATACCGACATTAACGGCACCAAATGGCTGCCGCGCGCGGGCGTGGTTTACAAATGGACCGACACGGTATCGCTATACGGGAGCTACACGCAGTCGCTCAAACCGACTTCGACGATCGCGCCGCTGTCTTCGGGCGTGGTAATCGATTCATCGGTGCTGCCTGAGGAAGCCACCTCGTGGGAGCTCGGCGCCAAGGTGGCGATGCCCAACGGCCTGAGCGGCGCGCTGGCGTTGTTCAATATCGACAAGAAGAACGTGCTGGTGCAGCAGTACAACGACACGACCAAACAGACCGACTGGCGCACGGCCGGCAAAGCGCGTTCGCGCGGCGTGGAGCTCGACGTAGCCGGCCAGATCGGCCAGCACTGGAGCGTGATTGCGAGCTACGCGTACATCGACGCGAAGACCACCGAGGACCCGCTTTACGCCGGCAAGCGTTTGTGGAACGCCCCGCAGAATACTGCATCGCTTGCGGCGGTGTACGACTTCGGCACGATCTTCGGTGGCGATCAGTTGCGAGTCGGCGCCGGCGCGCATTACGTCGGCCCACGGCCGGGCGATTCGGCCAACAGCTTTACGCTACCGGCCTACACCGTCGCCGACGCCTTCGCCACGTACGAGACGAAACTTGGCAATCGGCATCTGTCGTTCCAGCTCAACGTGAAAAATCTGTTCAACAAGACTTATTACCCGTCGAGCGTGAACAAGTATTTCGTGTCGGTTGGCGACGCACGTCAGGTCTCTTTGCTGTCGACGCTCGAGTTCTAGGCCGTACCGCGATCGCACCTCGCACTCAATACACCCATTCCCTTGATCAACACGAGACCGGAATCGTCATGAAACTTCAGAATCGCCGCGCTGAACAGAGCTCAGCGCCCACACGTAAGCGCCGAACATTTCTCACCGCAGCAGCGGGCCTTGGCGCCCTGCTGGCGGTCACGACACCTGCAGCAAGCGCGGCAACGAGCGGGCCACGCACTGGCAAGAAGATCGTGATGGTCGTGCAACTCAACGGGCCGAGCCTGGTTGTCGACCAGAAGATCGCGACACACCTTGAAGCGCGCGGCTACAGCGTGCGCATGCAGGACCAGGCGCAACCGCCGGAGGCCGTCGGCGATGCGGATCTCGTTGTTATTTCATCGACGGTCTCATCGAAACAGGTAGTAGGTGGCTGGCGCTACCTGGCCAAACCGTTGTTGACATGGGAGAACGATTTACTTGACGACTTCGCGATGACGGGCAAGCGTCACGACGTCGATTTCGGCGACGCGGAGAAGGAGCGTTACCTGTGGCTGGTCAACGCACCGCACCCGATCGCAGCCGGTTTACCGGCAGGCGTAACGAACGTATATATCAAACAGGCCGCGATGAGCTGGGGCAAACCGGGCTTGGGCGCGACGACGATTGCAACGCTGTATGGCCAACCGGAAAAGGCGGCGATCTTCGCGTACGAGAAAGGTGCGACGATGGACTACGAATCGCTGGCCCCCGCACGTCGCGTGATGTTTTTCCTGAACAACGACACCTTCGCCAACTTGTCGCCGGCGGGAAACAGCTTGTTCGACGCAGCGGTGGACTGGGCGCTGGGCTTAAGTTGAAGAACACGATCACAGCGGAGGATAAAACCGAGCGCGAAAACAAAGTGATCGGTTTTATGAACCGCTCTTCGGCGCGCGCAGCGTCGCCGGAAGTATGACGCCCTTGTCACTGACGCTCGAACGTGCACGAACCCAGATTCCAGATGCACCACTACCTGTTGCAAGCTACGGTGCCCAGTTAGCATTAGCGGTTTGAGCTGCTTTCTCTTGCCTACTTCTCTTTGCAGCCGGCAAAGAGAAGTAGGTGCCGCCCCGCACAGGGGCAACGCTAATAGACGAAAAGCAAATCAAGGAAAGGCCAACACCGCGTGAGTCCGGATGCAGCATCAATTAGAAGCCGCCGCAGCCTGATCCGCAGCAGTCTTCACAGCGCCATCCCCCCCATGCTGAATAGCATAAATCTGCCGATTCCGAGCAATCTCCCTGGCCGTAGGCGGATAGTCATTATTAGACGTAGGCACGACCCCTTCAGCCTGAGCCTGCTTCAACTGAGCAATGACCTCAGCACGGGTCAACCCTGACGGATTTGATTGAGCAAACGCAGTAGCCCCAAACGGCAGGCTAAGAGCAGCAACAGCAATAGCGGTAAGCAATTTCATGATGTCTCTCCGATGAAGTGCAAGAAATGAGTGGCTTGAACCACGCTTCCCATTCTTGTCATTTCACCTGTCGGAGCACTGACCCGAAGATTACTGTTTTGTTATCTACACACCTGGCCTAAGCACAAATCAAAAAAAACCAGATAACAGAACGGTAATCAACCGGACCACACCCGGTAAGTGCGCAAACGCCACACTCCTGACCAACGAAGAAGCCCGCGCCCCGCGCCACCAGGCGCATCAACCCCCGCGCGCCTCCCTCTGCCTCTTTTCAGGAAACCGTCATGTGGATCGTCAAGCTCGCGCTGCGCCGCCCATATACATTCGTGGTCCTCGCGGTGTTGATCTTTATCGTCGGCCCTCTTGCGATACTGCGCACGCCGACCGATATCTTTCCGAACATCGACATCCCGGTGGTCAGCATCGTCTGGACGTTTAACGGCTTTTCCGCCCAGGATATGGCCAACCGCATCACCTCGAACTACGAGCGCGCGCTGACCTCCGACGTCGACGATATCGAGCATATCGAGTCGCAATCGCTGAACGGCGTCTCGGTGGTGAAGATCTTTTTCCACCCCGGCGCGGACATCAATCGCGCGATCGCCGAAGCGGCCTCCAATTCCGCGTCGATCCTGCGCGTGCTGCCGCCTGGCACGCTGCCACCGAACATCATCACGTACAACGCGTCGACGGTGCCGATCCTGCAGCTCGGACTCTCCAGCGACACGCTGTCCGAACAGCAGCTCTACGACCTCGGCAACAGCCAGATCCGCACGCAACTCGCGACGGTGCAAGGCGCGGCGGTGCCGCTGCCGTTCGGTGGCAAGGTACGGCAGATCATGGTCGATATCGATCCGCGCGCGCTGCAGGCTAAAGGGCTTGCCCCGCTCGATGTGGTCAACGCCGTCAACGCACAGAACCTGATTCTGCCGGGCGGCACCGCCAAGATCGGCACGAAGGAATACAACGTGCAGATGAACGGCAGCACCGACACGGTGGCCGCGCTGAACGACCTGCCCATCAAAACGGTAGCCGGCGGCGTGGTGTACGTGCGCGACGTCGCCCATGTGCGCGACGGCTATGCGCCGCAAACCAATATCGTGCGCAGCAACGGCAAACGCGCCGCATTGCTCACCGTCGAAAAATCCGGCAGCACGTCCACGTTGACCATCATCCAGCAGGTCAAGGCGATGCTGCCGCATATCGCGGCGGGTTTGCCGAGTGCGCTGCATATCACCGCGCTGTCCGATCAATCGGTTTTCGTGAAGTCGGCGGTAATGGGTGTGGCGCGTGAGGCCGTGATCGCCGCGGCGTTGACAGCTTTGATGATCCTGCTATTTCTCGGCAGCTGGCGCGCCACATTGATCATCGCGGTGTCGATTCCGCTCGCGGTGCTGACCTCACTGATCGCACTGTCCGCGCTCGGCCAGACCATCAACATCATGACGCTCGGTGGTCTCGCGCTCGCGGTGGGTATTCTCGTCGACGACGCCACCGTCGCGATCGAAAACATCACGCACCATCTGGAAAACGGCGAGCCGTTGCACGAAGCGATTCTGAACGGCTCCGGCGAAATTGCCGTGCCGACTTTCGTCTCGACACTGTCGATCTGTATCGTGTTCGTGCCGATGTTTCTGCTCTCCGGCGTTGCCCGCTATCTCTTCGTGCCGCTCGCCGAAGCGGTGGTGTTCGCGATGATCGCGTCGTATTTCTTCTCGCGCACGCTGGTGCCGACCCTCGCGATGTACCTGATGCGTGCGCGCAGTAACGCGCCGGCCACGGGCAACGGCCCGATTGCGCGCCTGGTCCGCTTCCAGGTCGCCTTCGAACATCGCTTCGAAAGGTTGCGCGAACGCTATCGCGGCGTGCTCGGTTCGGCAATCGCGAGCCCGCGCCGTTTCATTGCGGTCTTCCTGCTGCTGTGTATCGGTTCGCTCGTGCTGGTGCCATTTGCCGGCCGCGATTTCTTCCCCGCGGTCGATACCGGCGAGATCCGCCTGCATCTGCGCGCACCGACCGGCACGCGTATCGAAGACACGGCGCGCATCACCGATGAAGTCGAAGCCCGTGTGCGCAGCGTGATTCCGAAGCAGGAACTCGCGGCCATGCTCGACAACATCGGCGTGCCGGTGAGCGGTATCAACCTGACCTACGATTCATCCGACCCGATCGGCCCGGAAGACGCCGACGTGATGATCACGCTCGCAGCCGGACACAAGCCCACCGCCGCCTATGTGGCGACGCTGCGCACCACGCTATCCAAAGATTTCCCCGGCGTCGCGTTTGCCTTCCTGCCCGCCGATATCGTCAGTCAGATTCTCAACTTCGGCTTGCCTGCGCCGATCGATATCCAGATCGTCGGCAACAAGCTCGACGCCAATCGCGTCGTGGCGAACCGCTTGCTCGCTCAACTGCGCGGTGTGCGCGGTCTCGTCGATGCACGCATCCAGCAACCGGGCGACGAACCCGCGATCAATGTGAATGTCGACCGTACGCGAGCGATTCAGGCCGGCCTGTTGCAACGCGACGTATCGCAGAACCTGCTGATCGCGCTCTCAGGCAGTTCGCAGACCACGCCGAATTTCTGGCTCGATCCGCACAACGGTGTCAGCTATCCGCTGATGGCGATGATGCCGCAGTACGACATCAACTCACTGCAGGCGCTGGCCAATATTCCGGTCGCGCAGAACGGTGGCGCAAGTGCGGGCGTGGCGACGGCGTCCGCTGCGGCAACCGGCAACGGCCCCGCTCCGCAGAACCTGCTCGGCGCGATGAGCACGCTGACACGCGTCACCCAGCAAGCCGTCGTCTCGCACTACAACGTGCAGCCGGTGCTCGATATTTTCGCGTCTGCCCAAGGGCGCGACCTCGGCGGCGTGGCGACCGACGTGAATCGGCTCGTCGATCAGATCCGGCCGCAATTGCCGCCGGGCGCGTCGATCGTGGTGCGCGGCCAGGTGCAGGCGATGCACGATTCGTTCAGCGGCCTCGCAAGCGGTCTCGTGTTCGCGATTGCCCTCGTCTATCTGCTGATGGTCGTCAATTTTCAGTCGTGGATCGATCCGTTCATCACCATCAGCGGTTTGCCGGGCTCGCTCGCGGGGATTGCGTGGATGTTGTTCAGCACCGGCACGAGCCTGAGTGTGCCGGCGCTGACCGGCACCATTCTGTGTATCGGCATTGCCACGGCCAACAGCATTCTCGTGATCAACACCGCGCGTGAATTCCACCACGGTGGCAAGCCGCCGCTGCAGGCCGCGCTCGAGGCAGGCTTCAGCCGCTTCCGTCCGGTGCTGATGACCGCGCTCGCCATGCTGATCGGCATGCTGCCGATGGCGCTCGGACTCGGCGACGGCGGCGAACAGAACGCGCCGCTCGGCCGCGCGGTGATCGGCGGCCTTGCGCTTGGCACGGTGTCCACCTTGCTGTTTGTTCCGGTCGTCTACGGGATGGTGCATGCGTGGCTCGACAAACGCCGCGCGGCTCGCACCGCCGCAGAAGAATCCCGTGTTCCCGCCCGCACACTTTGACTCCGACGAGAACTAGCTCATGAACAATCCATCACTTCCGCCGGACCTCGGCGACAGGTCTGAACCGGCTGTTGAGTCTGATCGAGCCGCAGAAGCTGCCCGCGCCGCAGATACCGTGCATGCCACTGAGACCGCTCAAGCGGCTCCGTCCGCTCAGGCCACGAGCGGCAACGAATACTCGCATCCCAACGCCGCCGGAACCGCACGCTCCGCTGACATGACCCCAAGCCCTAATTCGCGCCGCCGCGTGTGGCCGTTCCTATTGGCTGGCCTCGCCGCAGCGTTACTGATCGTGGGCATCGTGCCGCGTCTGCACGCAAGCGCCGCGCTGACACAACAGACGCAAGCGCAAAGCGTGCTCAGCGTATCCGTGGTCACGCCACGCCCGGCGCCGGCCGTCAACGAGCTGCTGCTGCCCGGCGCGGTAACACCGTTCGCCGAAGCGTCGATCTATGCGCGCACGAGCGGCTACCTCGCGCACTGGAACACCGACATCGGCGCTCAGGTGAAAAGCGGCCAGACGCTCGCCACGATCGATGCGCCCGATCTCGACGCACAACTGCGCCAGGCCCGTGCCGACGAAGCCACCGCGCAGGCCAACTTCGACTTCGCGAAGACCACCGCGCAGCGCTGGCAGGAGATGCTGAAAACGCAATCGGTCGCGCAGCAGGACGCCGATACGAAGGTCAGCGACATGGAAGCGCGCCGCGCGATGCTGGCGTCGGCTCAGGCCAATGTCGCGCATCTTGCCGAGCTGGTGTCGTACGAGAAGATCACGGCTCCGTTCGACGGCACGATCACCGCGCGCAACGTCGATGTCGGTGCACTCGTGACGGCCGGCGGGACGCCCGGTACGGCGGGCATGTCGGGCGAGCTGTTTCATATCCAGCAGACCGGCGTGCTGCGTGTGTTCGTCGACGTGCCGCAGAACGACGCGCCCTACGTTACGCCCGACACCGGCGTATATCTGACCGCCCAGCAATATCCCGGGAGGCGCATCGCCGCAAAAGTGGCGCGCACAACCGGTTCGATCGATCCGTCGAGCCGCACGCTGCGCGTCGAGGTCGACGTCGATAACAAGAATGGTGCGTTGATGCCAGGTGCGTACGTGCAGGTGCATCTGCAGTTGCGGTCGACCACACCGGCGCTCGATCTGCCTGTGAGCGCCCTGCTCTTCCGCCCCGACGGCGTGACGGTCGCCGTGGTCGACGGCAATGGCCGTGCGGCGCTCAAGACGGTGCACATCGGCCGCGATTTCGGCACGCATGTGGAAATCACCACGGGCCTCGCGGCGACCGACCGCGTGATCGATAACCCCGGCGATTCGCTGAGCACAGGCCAGCTCGTGCAGATCGCGCCGGCCACGCATAGCTGAGCGCCAGTCATCGAAAGGATGAGCCGAATGTCTCCGATATCTCTTCCGCGCCCGTTGTTGCGGCGTTCGATTGTGGTCACGCTGGTCGGCGCACTGCTGAGCGCCTGTTCGACTTTGCCGCCGTACCAGCGCCCCACCGCCGAGATCCCCGCGCAATACGCAGGCGCGGCGCCCGGCTGGGCCCAGGCCGCACCCGCCGACGCCGCACCGCGTGGCCCGTGGTGGACCATCTTCAACGATCCGGTCCTGAATCAACTCGAAGCGCGCGTCGACGTCTCGAATCAGACCGTGCGCAAGGCGGTTGCGCAGGTGCAGCAAGCTCGCTCGATGGTGGACTATCAGCGTGCCGGTTTCTTCCCGACCATCACCGCCGGTGCCGCCCAGAATCGTTCGAGAACCTCGCAGAATCTCGTGGACCGTGCGCTGGCGGGCAAGACCATTCCCGACTATTCGGCCGGTGTGTCTGCGAGTTGGGAGCCGGATCTGTTCGGCCGCGTGCGCGATAGCGTGACCGGCGCGAAGGCCGATGCCCAGGCGAGCGAAGCGGATCTCGAAGCCGTGCGCCTGTCAATGAGCGCCGACCTCGCCGTCGACTATTTTTCGCTGCGCTCGCTCGACACGCAAAAGAAGCTGCTGGACGACAGCGTGACCGCCTATGCCGCCGCCTTGAACCTGCTGCAGCAGCAACTGAAAGACGGCGCGATCGATGCCTCGGCGGTCGCTCAGGCCACTACCCAACTCGAAGCGACACGCACGCAGGACACGGACATCGACGTGACGCGCGCGCAGATGCAGCATGCGATTGCCACGCTGATCGGCGAGCCGGCCTCCACCTTCACGCTGCCGCCGAACGGCTCGGCTGCGACGCCGCCGGCAATTCCTGTCGGCGTGCCCTCGCAACTGCTCGAACGGCGTCCCGACATTGCCGCCGCCGAACGGCGCGTGGCGTCAGCGAATGCACAGATCGGCGAGGCGCACGCGGCCTTCTTCCCCGATCTGGTGCTGTCGGCAAGCGCTGGGTTGGAAAGCACCTTCTTTGCGCCATGGCTGAGCGCACCGAGTCTGTTCTGGTCGCTCGGATCGCAACTCGCCGGCACGCTGTTCGACGGCGGCCGGCGCACGGCCACTCTGCATGGCGCGACGGCGCAATACGACGGCACGGTCGCCGACTACCGGCAAACGGTGCTGGTGGCCTTGCAGCAGGTCGAAGACAATCTGTCCGCCTTGCATTCGCTCGCCGACGAAGCCGCCAGCCAACAGCGCGCGACCACGGCCGCCGATCTGTCGCTACGGCTGACGACAAACCGCTTCAACGCGGGCGCGGTCAGTTATCTCGACGTGGTGACCGCGCAGACGATCGCGCTGACGAACGAGCGCACCGCGGATCAGATTGCGGCACGGCAGTTGGAATCGAGTGTGTTGTTGTTGAAGGCGCTGGGTGGAACGTGGCATAACGAGGGGGATGCTGCGGCGACGCATGATTTGGCGACCGTAGGCGGTAGCGAGCGAACTCCGGCCTGATGAGGCTCTCTGCCGCCGAATGCCTGTAATGCGTCGAGCAACACTTACTGGCGCGCTCGTTCACATACCTTTACGTTTGCGTGGTTACCCATCTTTACGATGTTCTCCGCTCAACCAGCGGAGACATTGGTATGGCAATGGAATTGAAGACAGACTCGAGGCAACGGTACATGTTGTATCGAGGAGATGAGCGTTACTTGCGGTTCGAGCCGCAGGCGAGACGTCAAGAGGCCGCCGATGCGGGCCGAAAGTACACGCTTGCGGCATACCCTGACATATGGGCGAACGATGTCGGCTTAGTCGCACGCGTGCGTCAATTTCTCGGTGCCAACTTCCATTGGCATGACCGGCTAGTGGCAAAAGGCTCCGATCTGGAAGTTGTACAGGTGCTTCACGACATGGTACGTGGGGGCAGCGTGGTTGTGATTGCCGAACGCCCGGTCAGCGTCGGTAGTGCCGGTGTCGGTGCGCCGCCCCCCGTTGTCAAAAAGAGCTTCCACCAGTTGGTGATGGAAGGGATGGGTTTGTCCGCGAATGCAGCATGGGACTACATCGACCAGTACAACGCGATGGTGGACCGCGTGAACGAAATCGAAGCGGCGCGCAAGGCAATCACCGGCAACGCCATGCTGAACGCGATGGATGACTTCAGCGGCGATGGAAGACCGGTCGTCGATATCGACTACGATCATGACCACGGCCAAGGGCTCCCTCATGCCCATCATTGGACCATTGACCCATTTTCGGGGAACCTCAAACGCGGGCCGGGCCTGGCAATGCCCATGCCCTGATTTCAAGGAACGACTATGAATCAAACTACCTACACTGATATCAGGCGCGTTGAGCAGTTTCCAGGCTTCCACGACTCAGAACTCGTCTGTATCGAACACCGTCCCGACGAACATGAACTGGAACTCTGCTTCAGGCGTGTTGGAGGCGAGCGCGAATCGATAAGGTTTCTCGGCGTCGTCACCTTGCGCACGGTTGATTTCGCCGCTCAGAATGTCGTGTCACGGTTACTGATTTCGCCGCGGTACAACTTCTCGCTTGGTGAAGTGCGCAATTGGCTGGAGTGGCTTGGCGGCCGCGTTGATTCCAGGCCCGCAGCGATTACCAACGAAAAGGTTGAGCAATGCTTTCAGCAATTGCAGGCCGGTCAACAAGCGCTCTTTGTTCTGGAGCCGTCATGCGGTGCTGAAATGGCCGTGCTTTGTGGTGCAGTGGAGATCAAGTCATAGCTCGCACTTCGCCCCCCTAAACCCGCCGGAACGTAAGCACAAACCGCGTGCTCCGCGCATCGCTCTCCGCATGCACCGTGCCGCCGTGCAACTCCATGATCGTGCGGACGATGGCAAGCCCGAGCCCCGTCGAACCCGTGGACCCTTGCGACATGCCAGACGAAGGCAAGGAACTGCGCGAAGGGTCGACGCGATAGAAACGGTCGAAGATCCGATCGAGGTGCTCGGCAGCAATCGGTTGTCCCTGGTTCGACACCGTGACGCGCACGGCGTCGGCCGATGCGCGAACATCGAGCCCGATCTCGCCGCCGCTCGGCGTATAGCGGATCGCGTTAGCCAGCAGATTGCTGACGGCGCGACGAAACAGTTCGAGATCCGCCGTCAGCGTCGCCGCACCGGTGACCTGCACCCTGACATGCGCATCGTCTGCGATGCCCTCGAAGTATTCCGCGATCCGCGTCAGTTCCTGCCCCGCCTCGAACGCGCGCATATGTTTGACGAACTGCGGATGCTCAGCACGCGCAAGAAACAGCACGTTTTCGATCATTCGCGAGAGCCGGTCGCACTCTTCCAGACTCGATGCGAGCAGCGCCTCATATTCGTCGGTGGAGCGTGGCCGGGCAAGTGCGACTTCGGCGGCGCCGCGCATGTTGCTAATCGGCGTGCGCATATCGTGCGCGAGGTCGGCGGTGAAACGCGAAAGACGCTGAAAGCCGTGCTCGACGCGTTCGAGCATCGCATTGAGCGCGTTTACCAGCGCTTCGAGTTCGCTCGGCACGCGCGCCACCGTGATCCGCGTATTCAGGCGATTGACCGTGACGAGGCCCGCACTCGCCGCGATATCGCGCAAGGGCCGCAAGGCGGCGCGAATCAACAGATAGCTCAACAGCATCGCCAGAATCACGCCGGCTGCGCCGGCCAGGTTGAGTTTGTCGCGATAGCGGTCGAGCAGCCGCCAGCGGTCGCTCATATTGCGCGCGATCAGCACAGTCGCCGTGTCGCCGTTGTGCAGCCGCGCGTCCGCGAGGATGCCGCGGATCGGTGCGCCGTTGCGGCCGGTCCAGTTGCCGATATCCACGTCGGTGATGCGCGCAGTAGCGGCAATGCGCGTTAGCGGTGGCAGCGCCGCGATCATCTCGACGCCGCCCGCTTCAGCGGTCTCGCCGGGATCATGGAGATCATTCGCCGTGCCCGTTTCGCTTGCCGAATTGAGCGCAACGGAATCATCAGGCGCATTTGACGCTGCCGAGGTAGCCCCGTTCGCCGCGCCACCCTGCGTCGCAAACGTCTCTCCCGCATTGTGCTCGATCGCCATATGCCCATCGGGACCGAACACTTCCATCGACATCGCTTCATTGCCCAGCACGATGCTGGTCAACCGGTCGCCATGCTCTCGAATGCCGTTCGATGCATCGAGCTCTTCGACGAGCCGCCTTGCATGGCGCGCAGCAAGCACGATGTCGAGGTCATCCTGCGCCTTGATCTGCTTGTCCAGCGCAAGGTACAGAAAACTGCCGACCAGCACGAAAACCGCGAGCGTGGTGACCCCGAAGGCCAGCGCGAGCGTCGCGGCCAGCGAGCGGCCGCGCATCACGCGGCGTCCTTCACTTCGAGCACATAGCCGACGCCGCGCACCGTATGAATCAGCTTGACCGGAAAGTTATCGTCGATCTTCGTGCGCAACCGGCGGATCGCGACTTCGACGACATTGGTGTCGCTGTCGAAATTCATATCCCACACATACGACGCAATCTGCGTGCGACTCAGCACTTCGCCCTGGCGGCGCGCGAGCAGTTGCAGCAGCGAAAACTCGCGCGGCGTGAGATCGATACGCACGCCGCCGCGTTTCACGCGCCGGCGATTGACGTCCATTTCCAGATCGCCCACCTTGATCAGTTCGCTTTCGCGCGGCGGCCCCCGACGCGCCAGCGTGCGCACCCGGGCCAGCAATTCGACGAAGGCGAAGGGCTTGACGAGGTAGTCATCCGCGCCGAGTTCGAGGCCGCGCACGCGGTCGTCGACGTCGTCACGAGCGGTGAGAAACAGCACCGGCGTGGTACGCGTGCTACGCAAGGTCTTGACGATGGTCCAGCCGTCCATGCCGGGCAGCATCACATCGAGCACGATCACGTCGTATTCTTCTTCCTGCGCGAGGAGCAGCCCTTGTGGGCCGTCGTTCGCGACATCGACCGCGTAGCCGGATTCTTCCAGGCCTTTCTTCAGATAAGCCGCTGTTTTAAGCTCATCCTCGATCACCAGGATTCGCATGAGAGTGCTCCGCTGTGCTTGACCCTTAAATCATACCGGCAAGCGGAGCGTCTGATGATTACGATTTGGTAATGTTGGCGGTGGACGGTGGACGGTGGACGGTGGACGGTGGCCGGCCATACCTGCCCGCAGAACGGCGAATAGCCCCTCCCGGCTCAAGCGCGCTTCGTTCCTACTCGACGTTATCCGTCACGTCCGTCATCCGGACCATATGCGGCTTGACGACATCGTCTTCCTCATCGACGGCCGTGGGCGGATGAATCAGTGCTTCGAGCCGCGCCTTGGTGGCAAGAAATTCTGGCGACGTGGCCTGTGAATAGTCACGCGGACGTGGCACCGGCACCTCGATCAATTCCTGCACCTCACCGGGATTTGCCTTCAGCACCAGGATGCGGTCGGCGAGAAAAATCGCTTCGTCCAGATCGTGCGTAATAAACAGCACGGTCACGTCGATGTTGCGCCAGATATCGAGCAAGTGCGTCTGCATCTTCGCGCGGGTTTGTGCGTCGAGCGCGCCGAACGGTTCATCCATCAACAGAATCCGCGGCCGGTTCGCGAGCGCACGTGCAATCGCCACGCGCTGCTTCATCCCGCCAGACAATTGATGCGGATACGCGTTGGCGAACTTCGTCAAACCGACCAGATCGAGCCATTGCAGCGCGTCGCGCTCCGCGTGCATGGTGCTGTGGCCGTTCATCTTCAAACCGAACATGACGTTTTTCTTGACCGTCAGCCACGGAAACAGCGTGTAGCCCTGAAACACCATGCCGCGATCGGCGCCGGGCCCCTCTACCGGCTTGCCGTCGAGCAGCACGCTGCCGCTGGTCTGCCGCTCAAGGCCGGCAAGAATGCGGATCAAAGTCGACTTGCCACAGCCCGACGGTCCGATCACGCAGACGAACTCGCGCCGGTGCGTTTTGAAGTTGATGCCGTTCAATGCGGTGCACTCGCCCTGCGCGCTCTCGAAGCGCTTGTCGAGATCGCGAACTTCGAGAATCACCTCGCGCGACTTCAGACGGTCGAAACGCTCACGCACCGCGTCGGACTGGATAAGGTATGACGGAATCGGCTGCGGATTTAACATGATTGAATCCTTGAATGCGGTGCAATGAGGTGCTGTGCGCTGCGATGTTTGACATCGGGCCGTGGCGCAAACGGTCCCGCTACGCCTTGAGCGTGCGGTCCCACGGAAACAGCTTGCGGCCGACATAGGCCAGCACGAGATCGGTGCCGAGTCCGATAATCCCGATCATCATGATCGCCGCGTAGACGTTGTCGAAATGCTCATAGCGCGCCTGTTGCGTGATGTACCAGGTGATACCGGAGCTGGTGCCGACCAGTTCCGCCACGATCAGATACGTCCATGCCCAGCCGAGCAGGATGCGCTGGTCGCGGTACAGGTCGGGCAGGATGCCGGGAATCACCACGTGCGTGAGCAGCTTGAGTTTCTTCGTGCCGAGCGTCATGGCCGCTTCGAACAGGCCATACTCCAGCTTGCGCGTGGTGTTCGCCACAATCAACACCTGCTGGAACAGCGTGCCGATCACGATGATGGCAATCTTCGGACCGTCATAAATGCCGAGGATCGCCACCATCAACGCGCCGAACGCGGGCGCCGGCAAGTAGCGGAAGAACTCGAAAAACGGCTCCTGCAGCCGCGCAATCGCGCTGTAAGTCCCGCAGACGATGCCGATCGGCACGCCGATCACCGACGACAGCAGAAAGCCCCAGAAGATCACCTGAATGCTGTGCCACAGGCTTTGATGCAGCCACACGCCGTCGCGCGACGCAGGGGGCGTCGTGAATGCGGTGTAGAACGCACGCAGCACTTCGTGGGGCGCGGGCAGGTACACCGGGTTGACCGGTTCGCCCGTCGGCAGCGCCGTGTGGCCGGCTTGGGCATGGCTCAGTTCATCGGCGAACACGTCCTTGTCGACCCGCATGCCGGGCTGGAAATAGTCGACGCTGCCCGGATTCTCGACCAGTACCTGTGGATGCCAGACGAACGGCACATAGCTGACGATGCACCAGACGAGAACCGGCAACAAAAAAGAACCGAAACCCAATAGCCACTTGCCGCGTGAGGAGAGTTCGCGGCGTACCGCGAACCAGTCGCTTCTGTTAATGACGGTCATGGGATTCTCCGGGGCAGCGTTCGGTATCGGAACTCGATCCACCTGACTTGCGGCGCGACTGCAGCGCCACAATCGACATCGATTCGAAAAGTTCGTCGGCTTGCTTCATTTGCACGTCGCCTCCTCGGTGGTCCCGGCCGCCACGTCGGCACGCAGCACCATCAGGCGCTGACCGGCGACAACCGCTGCGCCGGCTGCACAATCGATCGCTTCGATCACACCGTCTTCGGTGACGGCAACGGACACTTCCATCTTCATCGATTCGACGATTGCCACTACCTGCCCTTCGCTCACGCGTTCGCCTTCGCTGACGAGCAGTTTCCAGACGCTGCCCGAGACGTCGGCGACGACGCTCTGCTGGCCTGCCGCCAGCGCGTCGTCCGCCCCGTAGCCGGTGGCCGAACCCGCGTCGCTGCCCGGCTCGCCGACATACTCCGCGTGCCCCGCGGCATTCCAGCGTTCGCGCTCTTCGTCGAACGCCGCCTGTTGCAAACGCTTGAAGGCGGAGATCGATTCGGCTTCGTCTTTCAGGAAGCGGTTATACGCGCCGAGATCGAATACCGATTCCTCGATCTTCAGACTCGCGCGGCCCGCGATGAAGTCGGCGCGCAACTCGGCCAGCTCGGCTTCGCTGACTTCATAGAAGCGGATCTCGTCGAAAAACCGCAGGAGCCACGGCTTGCCGGCTTCGAATTCGCGCGTGGTGCGGTAGCGGTTCCACATCTGCACGGTGCGGCCGACAAACTGATACCCGCCCGGCCCTTCCATGCCATACACGCACAGATAGGCGCCGCCGATTCCCACGGCATTCTCCGGCGTCCACGTGCGCGCCGGGTTGTATTTGGTGGTGACGAGCCGGTGACGCGGATCGAGCGGCGTCGCCACCGGCGCGCCGAGATAGACGTCGCCGAGACCCATGACCAGGTAACGCGCGTCGAACACGATGCGCTTCACGTCGTCGATGCTTTCCAGACCGTTGATGCGGCGAATGAACTCGATATTGCTCGGACACCACGGCGCATCGGGCCGTACCGATTGCATGTAGCGTTCGATCGCGATCCGCGTCGACGGGTCGTCCCATGACAGCGGCAGATGCACGATGCGGTTCGGCACGCGCATCTCGTCGACGGCGGGCAGTTCGCGCTCGGCCTGCTGAAGATGCGCGAGCAAGGTGTCGTGCGATAGCGTGCGCGGGTCGAAATGCACTTGCAGTGAACGGATGCCCGGCGTGAGATCGACGATGCCGGGCAGCCGGTGTGCATCGAGCCAGTTCATCAGCGCATGCACGCGAAAGCGCAGGTTCAGGTCCAGCATGAGCGGGCCGTATTCGACCAGCACGTTCTGATCGCCGGAGCGGCGGTAGACCACGCCTGTGCCCTCACCGGCCGATGGATCGCTGTAGAGAATGCAGTCGTGAGTGCCGAGGTTTATCGTTGTTGCGGTTGCTGCAGGTGCTGCCGACGTCGTAAGCGATGCTTGCGCACGCACCGGTTCGAACCGCACCGTATCCCCCGGCCGCAGTTGCCCGAGCTTCCACAGTTCATCGCCCACCACGGTCACCGGACAGACAAACCCTCCAAGACTCGGACCATCCGGACCGAGGATCACCGGCATGTCGCCCGTGAAATCGACCGCGCCGACCGCATACGCGTTGTCGTGAATATTCGACGGATGCAGCCCGGCCTCGCCGCCGTCCGTGCGCGCCCATTGCGGCTTCGGACCGATCAGGCGGACCCCTGTGCGGCTGGAGTTGTAGTGAACCGTCCAGCGCGTGCCGTACAGCATCGCGATGTCATCGGGCGTGAAGAAGTCCGGCGCACCGTGGGGACCGTTGAGCACACCGAGAGTCCAGTCGTGCGTGAGCACCGGCACGCGCTCCGGATCGAGTTGCGCGCCCGATTCGCCGCGGCCTGCGTCGGCGGCAAGATGCAACACGTCGCCCTTGCGCAGGGCGCGCCCCGCGTGGCCGCCGAACTGGCCCAGCGTGAAGGTGGCCTTGCTGCCGAGATAGTCCGGCACCTGCAAGCCACCCTTAAGTGCGAGGCAGGCACGCATGCCCGCGCCGGTCACGCCGCCGAGCTTGAGCACCGAACCCGCCGGCGCCCGCGTGACCTGCCAGAGCGTGACCGGCTGACCGTCGAGTGTGGCGGCGAGCGGCGCGCCGCCCAGCACGAACAGCGTCGCGGTATTGAAGCGCAGCGTCGCACCGACCATCGCGCATTCGAGTCCGGCCGCATCGGTCGGATTGCCGAGCAGTTCGTTAGCGAGCCGGAACGACAGATCGTCCATGGGGCCTGACGGCGGCACGCCGATGTCCCAGTAGCCGACCCGTCCCGGCGTCTGCTGCACGGTGGTCTGCACGCCGCCGTCGAGCACGTCGATGGTGTGCGGTGCGAACATGAAACGAGTGAGGAAGGCGGTGGTTTGCTCGCCGCGCGCAAAGGTCGCCGAACCGGCGATCGCGCGCAGATAGTCGAGGTTCGTCTCGATGCCGTAAAGCTGCGTTTGCGCCAGCGCGGCGCGCATGGCGGCGAGCGCCGCATCGCGTGTTGCGCCCTTGACGATGATCTTCGCGAGCAGCGGGTCGTAGAACGCGCTGACCTCTGTGCCTGCATCGACCCAGGTATCGACGCGCGCATCGGCGGCGAAAGCGACGTGGGTCAGCACGCCCGCGCTCGGTTGAAACTGCTTGTGCGGATCTTCAGCGTACAGGCGGACCTGGATGCTCGCACCGCTGGATGTCGGAACCAGCGTGTCGAGCGGCGCAAGCGCGCCCTCTGCCTGACGGATCATCCACTCGACCAGGTCGACACCCGTCACCTCCTCCGTGACGCAATGTTCGACCTGAAGCCGCGTGTTCACCTCGAGGAAATAGAAGCGCCGCGTGTCAGCGTCGAATACGAACTCGACTGTGCCGGCGGATTCATACTTCACAGCCTGCGCGAGGCGCACGGCGCTTGCGTGCAATGCCGTGCGTTCGGCTTGGGTCAAACCCGGCGCGGGCGTCTCCTCGATCACCTTCTGATTGCGCCGCTGCACCGAGCAGTCGCGTTCGCCGAGCGCGATCACGCCGCCTTGGCCGTCGCCGAAAATCTGCACTTCGATATGGCGCGCGTTCTCGACGAATTTTTCGATGTAGACGCCCGCGTTCGCGAAGTTGGCCTCGCCAAGCCGAGCGACCGACGCGAACATATTCTCCAACTGCGCCGCGTCGCGGCACAGCGACATGCCGATGCCCCCGCCACCCGCGGTGCTTTTCAGCATCACGGGATAGCCGACCGATTCGGCCTCGTTTAACGCGGTAGTTACATCAGGCAGTAAGCCGGTGCCGGGTAGTAGCGCTACGTCGTTCGCGCGTGCCAGCTCGCGTGCCGTGTGCTTCAGGCCGAATTCACGCATCTGCGCGGGGCGCGGCCCAATGAAGCGGATGCCTGCGTCTTCGCAGGCCTGCGCGAAAACCGCATTCTCCGAGAGAAAACCGTAGCCGGGATGCACGGCATTCGCGCCGGTCGCACGCGCCGCCTCGAGAATCGCCGTGCTATTCAGATAGCTGGCGGCAGCTACCGCCGGACCGATGCAGACCGCTTCGTCGGCGAGCATCGCATGCATGGCGTGGCGATCGGCCTCTGAATAGACCGCAACCGACGCAATGCCGAGGCGTTTGAGCGTGCGAATCACGCGGCAGGCAATTTCGCCGCGATTGGCAATCAGGACTTTGTCGAATGTCATTGGGCGTCCCAGATGGTCAGCCGCACGGGCGTCGGGTTGTAGCCGTTGCACGGATTGTTCAACTGCGGACAGTTCGAGATCAGTACGGTCACGTCCATCTCGGCGCGCATCTCGACGTATTTGCCCGGCGCGGAAATGCCGTCTTCGAAAGTCAATTTGCCGAGCGGTGTCACCGGTACATTCATGAAAAAGTTGATATTGCTAACGATGTCGCGCTTGGTCAGCTGCGTGCCGACGCCACAGGTGCAATGCGTAATGGCATGCAGGAAACTGTCGCGGCAGCTGTGCATATAGCGTTTGTCGAGCGCGTAACGCACCGTATTGCTTTCGGCGGCGCAGGCTCCGCCGAGCGTATCGTGACGCCCGCAGGTGTCCGCGACGATGGTCAACATCGGCTTGCCCAGGTTCGACATCAGCACGCTGCCAGCGGACAGATAGAGATTGCGTTGCGCGCGAATCGTGTCCTGCGCGCTGTAGCGTTCGAGCGGATCGGCGCTGTTGTAGAACAGCGTGTCGACGGCCTGATTGCCTTCCAGGTCGAGAATGCGGAACAACTGGCCACGTTTGATTTCGTGCAGCCACGGCTCGCCGGACGGCAGCGTGAGGTCGTAGACCGCGTGACGGATGTCGAGTTTGCTTTCGATGATAGGCATCGCGGGTCTCCTTAAACGAACAGACGATCGGTATTGACGAAGCCGCGCCCGTTCTCAGGGCACGCGGCGCGGCAAGGATCGTCGGCCGGTACGGAGGCGTCGGCGGCATACGCGCGGTACGCGATCAGCTTGACGGGTCTCGGTTCGTATTCGGAGGAAGGGTTCAACGGATGCGGTGCGCTCGAAAACGCAGCGAGCGTGTCCATTTCGAAACGTAGATCGAAGGCGGCGCCGGCAGGAGAATGTCCCGCTACGAAGTCGAGCGAACCATCTTCACCGATTGCGAGCTTGCTGAAAAAATTGATATTGGCGACGAGATCGCGCGTGCCCAGACCGTGTTTGGCCAGTTCGAGCAACAGGCAGTCGCGGCCGTTGCGGACCATCGCATTGCGATGTTGCTGATAGCGGGCTGTGCCGTATTTGTCGGCGAACAGTTCGGCGTCGCCGAGACCGCCTAGCGGATCGTGCCAGCCGAGCGTATCAGCGGTGATCGACGCCATCACGCGGCCCATATCCGAATAGAGCACGTGGCCGCGCGTCAGATGCGCGGTGTGCTGCGCCTTCAAGGTATCGGCCATGTTGTAGCGTTCGAGCGGCTCGTCGTGCCGGTAGAACACGGCGGCCAGATTGGCGCCGCCCTCGGAATCGACGATGCGCAGCGCCATGCCACGGCGCAGCAGGCCGGACCAATGCGTGCCGGCAGGAATCACCGTTTCCCACAACACTTGCGGGATCGGTGCGAGATCGACTGAGGTTTGCGTCGACATGGAGGCTCCAGGTATCGGTTGGGAAAAAGCATGAGAGGGCGATTGACCGACATCGCGACCTCCCGGGCTTTTATCCCTCCGTGGAGCCTCGCCGACGCCTTGAAAGAAGGTGAACGGCAAGACCGGATTGCTCTCGGACCAGACATCGTGTGCGCGCTTTGAAGCCTTCTGGAAGCCTTTAAAGCGGTACGACCGGAACCCTAGCGATCCTGAAGATGATGCAAATTACTTCGCACCTCTCGATGTGTAGCTAAGCGAGTTGCGTGCCAGCGTGATATTGCTGAAGCCGAAAGCGCATTGTGGCAAGGGATTGAATGGTATCGGCGGCGCAATGCGGCAAGCAGAGGTTCATTGGTCTGATGGCGCACGCACCACGGCCGAGGGTGAATCGGCACCAGTTGAATGCGTGAGGCACCATGATTGGGCTGCGTGATCACGTGTCTGACGGTGGGTAGGCGCTTTACACGATGGCACGGTGTGTGCGTGATAAAGCGTCACACTATTCACGGCCCTCATCCGACCATGCTCACGCTTGCCACGCTTCGCCGCATGCTCTACACGCTGATGTCGGCGCGTTTCATCGAACTGCAAAAGCAACGGCGCCGCTCGTAGACGAGGCGGCGCCGTAGTCCTGATGCGGGTTCCCGCTAAACAACATCCTGCTCGGTGCCCGCATAACGAGCCTGCTGCCCAAAGCTCGCCAACCCCTTCGATCCCTCCGGCAATACCAGTTCACCGCGTTCGAGACGCTGCTTCAAATAGGTAAAGCTCTGCGCCGTCTGCGCAAACAGATGATCGCCTGCCGAAACCGGCTGGTATTTCGCCAGCGCCTCGGGTGTCGCGAACTGCGGCAGTGGCGTGACCACGGTGTGATAGTCGCAGGCAAAGAAGAGCGGAAACGAGTAGCGTTCTTCCCTCACCTTGCGCACGCGATGTGACGTCGCCACATACGTGCCGCCCGTCCACGCCTCCAGCATGTCGCCGATGTTCACGACAAACGCGTTGTCGACCGGCGGCGCGTCGATCCACTCGCCTTCGCCGTTCATCACTTCCAGACCCGGCGCCGTCGGCAGCAGGATCGTGAAGCACTCGTAGTCCGTATGCGCGCCGATGCCCGGCCGGTCTTCCGCGGACGGGTCGAAGGGATAGTGAAGCAGGCGCAGTTGACTCGGGGGCTTCTGCAGATAGCTGTCGAAATGCGTTTCCGGCAAACCGAGTGCAAGCGAGAAGCCACGGAACAACGCGCGGCCGAGCGCGAACGCCGCCTCGTAATAGCCGCCGACGGCGTCACGAAAGCCCGGCTGCTCGGGCCACATATTCGGCCCGAGCATCGGCGTGCCGGCCTGGACATCCGGGTCGTCGGGTGGCAACTCCCGGCCCGTGTCGAAGCCCTCCTTCCTGTCGCGCTTGCCGCCTGCGAAAACCTCTTCGCCCTCGGGTACATAGCCACGATGCGCGGTTGATTTGCCGATGTAGTAGCGCATTTTCCAGTCGTCGGGAGCGGCGAAGAACTGCTTGGCCTGATCTATTAGCGCAGCTTGCTGTGCGCGCGAGACCTGATGGCCGGTGACGTAGAAAAAGCCCGCGTCACGCGCCGCGCGGTCGAGTTCGCGTGCGGTTGCAAGACGCTGGTCCGGGTCATCACTAAAGAGACCGCTTACGTCGACAACGGGCAAGCGGTCGAAATGGGTGTGGGATTGGCTCATGAGCGTGGCCTACGCGTGCTGAGGTTCGGCGGAAAATTGAGTCGGCGAATGCGTTTGCGATTCGGTTTGTAGGCCGCCACGCGCCTCACGTCCAGCAAGAAACGCCGCGATGTGGCGTCGCTCTTCGCGCCCCATCCACGTGTTGATCTCCCACAGATCGGCCACGGGCGCGTTCGTAAACGGCAAGGTGTGCAGATAGCCATCGGGGCCGAACTCGGGCGTCATGGTCGTTGTCGTATAGCCCCTGTCGATCTGCGCGCTCCACAACGCCTCCCAGATCCGCTGATGCGAGGCGAGGCAGTCGGCGTACTCGGGCGCAGCCGGATGCGGCACCTGCGGACCTTGCGGATAGCCAACACGCCCGTGCAGATGATGCGCATGCGGCGCAAGCTCAAGGATCGTGTCCCATTCACCGTCGAGCAGACGCTCACACACCGACACCCAATGGCTGAAATCGCAAGTCAGCTTGAGGTCCGGCACGGCACGCGCGACGTCGCGGGTAATCCACGGGTTGTAGAACGAGCGGCCTCGATGCGTCTCGAAGCTGCAGGTCACCTCGTGCTTCGCGGCAATCTCCACTGCGCGTGCGAAGAAATCCACCTGGGTGGCGGCCGGCCATGCGTCGCAGCCCGCCATCACATTGAAAAAGCGTGGCTTGAGCGGCTTGCCCCATACGATTTTTTCTTCGAAGTCGCGCAGATGGTCCGCCGGCGTGGCGGACCGTTCCGGTACATAACTGCCCGCCGTCGTAATTTCCGCGATGAACTCGAGACGCTCATCCGCGATTGCCTGCGCAAACGCTTCACGCTCAACCCCACCCGCCGGAACGGGCGCTTCGATACCGTCGAACCCGGCGGCACGTACCAGTGGCGCCGCATCGTGCGGACCGCCATCGAATCCCCAGAACGTCTTGAACAGTTCGAATTTCATCGCCTCTCCAATTACATGCAAAATTGCATGCAATGGTACACACGAATTTCCTTCGCCAATAAAATATCTCAGCCTCGCCATGCATAATTCTGGCGCGCCCGATTTCCGGCGCGATTAGCACTTAAACTGTGCACCCCTCCTCCTCGTGGTGAATCGATGAAGAAGAAACTTGCGCGTCACAAGGGGCAAGCCGTCGCGCGCGCCATTCTCGACATGGACTGGCAGTGGTCGGCGCATTTCGGCGACCTGGGGCTGAACGACCTCAACTACAGCGATCTGTTTTGCCGGATGTGGGTGGAGCCGGAAGATGACTTCGCCAAGACGGCCCTCTACGAGTTCATGCCGGGCGTGAGCCGCCGCACTGCGGTGCGCTACGTGCAGGAGCTGATCGATGCCGGCTGGTTGTTGGAGACGAGTTCCGACGCGGATCGCCGCATCAAACGGGTCAGTCTCGCGGCCTCGATCGAGGAACGCCTCGAACAGTTTCTCGCCTATGTGCATCAGCGTTTTGCCACCCTGGATTGAGCTTTTGACGCCATGTCTGCGTTGAAGCATTCGCATAACGAACATCTCGACGCATCGCGCAATCCGGCTGGCATATTTCTCGCTAGATTAACCCCTGAGAGGTGCGGCAGCGTCGCATCTTAGGGATGCTAGGGTTCCGGTTCGCGAGAATGTCTGGTCCGAGAGCAGCCCGGTGCACCCGTTCGTTCGATTCGGACTTGATCCGGGAACGAGCTGGCCGCACTACACGGCGGGACAAAAGCCCGGGAGATTGGCGATAGCGATGCCTATCGTGCCTCTCCGTGGCCGGCGTTTGTCTCCCGCAGTTTTCGCGCAGTGTCCGCACCATTCGGATTCTCGCGGGAACCGGTCATGTTGTTTTATCGCGCAGTCGCCGCGCGATCCAACTCAACAATCGCAATTGACCGGTCTCCTGGAGAAAACGATGAAACGCTTCGAATCCGCCCGTACGTCCCTCACTTTACTGAGCAGCCTTGCCTCGTCGCGCCGCGTGCGTGGCGCGATCGCCGGCGCTGCCGCTGCGGTCGCCATCGGCTTTGCCGCCGCGCCTGCACAAGCAGCCACGCCCCTTGCCATCGGCTATAGCGACTGGCCCGGCTTCGTCGCGTTCCAGGTTGCCATCGACAAAGGCTGGTTCAAGGAAGCCGGCGTGGATGTCAATTTCCAATGGTTCGACTACTCGGCCTCGCTCGATGCGTTCTCCGCCGGCAAACTCGACGCGGTCGGCGCGACCAATGGCGATGCGCTCGTCACCGGCGCAAGCGGCGCCAAAAACGTGATGATCCTTCTGACCGACTATTCGAGCGGCAACGACATGATCGTGGCCAAGCCGCCCATTCGCACGGTGGCCGGACTTAAGGGCAAGAAGGTCGGTGTGGAAATGGGTCTGGTCGATCACCTGCTGCTGGACACCGCGCTCGAAAAGCATGCGCTCAAGGAATCGGACATCACGCTCGTCAACGCCAAGACGAACGAGTTGCCGCAAGTGCTGGCGTCGTCCGGCGATGTCGCCGCGGTCGGTGCATGGCAACCGAACGCGGGCGAAGCACTCAAGCGCGTGCCGGGCTCACGTCCGATCTTTACCTCAGCCGACGCGCCGGGCCTGATCTACGACGCGATCACGGTCAATCCGGTCAGTCTGCAGTCGCGCAAGGCCGACTGGGCCAAGGTGATCAAGGTCTGGTATCGCTGCGTGGCCTACATCAACGATCCGAAGACGCAACCGGATGCCGTCAAGATCATGTCCGCGCGCGTCGGCCTGACGCCGGCCCAGTATCTGCCGTTGCTGAAAGGCACGCACCTGCTCGACGCGGCGGCGGCGAGGAAGGCCTTCGTCAAGGGTGACGGGCTGGACTCGGTGTACGGGTCGAGCGTGAACGCGGACAAGTTCAACGTACGCAACGCCGTCTACAAGCAGTCGCAGAACGTGAGCGCCTATCTGGATCCGGCGTTGACCAATGCGCCGTAAGTAATACTGGGCGGGCGTCTATAGCTATACACGGTAATATGGGGGCAGCACGCTCCATCGCTGCACACATGCGCTTCATTGCGGCGCCGGAGGACGGCCACAAGGAGGCATCGTGTATAAAAACCAATCTCGCTATCACGCCCTGCTCGCGCTGGCACCCGTACTGGCGCTGCTTTTGTCGCTTCTGCTGCTGGCCCAGCCGCGATCCGCGTTAGCGAGCGAAGAGAGCGACAACGGCAGCGCGGAAGCCGCGGGTCAGCGCGCCCGCTTTGCTAAGGAATTCTGCGGAGGTTCCGAGCAGGACGTGGTCGAGTACAAGCAGAAACTCAGAAAGGTCCTCACCGAAGCCAGCCAGTTCGATACGCGCTGGCAGGCCGGTTGGGCGCGCGGGGATAGCGATGCGATGCAGATGCGCTCGCTGCAGCTCAACTCCCCGTCGGAATTCGCAGTGCGCGTCAAAAGCAACTGCGACCGCATCAAATGGCAGGCCGACAACTTGCTGCGCGCACGCCCGCCGAAGTAGCCCGGCGCCCGAAGCTGTTATTCTTCCCTCTCTCCGGCCATCACCTGGTCGCCTGCCGCCTCCGGGCGGCATCCCAAGCGGCGCGCTCACGCGCCCGGCATCAGCGAGACAGGAATTTGCATGTTCGGTTTTTTGCGTGGCTATTTTTCCAACGACCTGGCAATCGACCTCGGCACGTCGAACACGCTGATCTATATGCGTGGCAAGGGCATCGTGCTGGACGAACCCTCGGTGGTCTCGATTCGTCAGGAAGGCGGCCCGAACGGTAAGAAGATCATTCTGGCCGTCGGCAAGGAAGCGAAACAGATGCTCGGCAAGGTGCCGGGCAATATCGAGGCGATCCGCCCGATGAAGGACGGCGTGATCGCCGACTTCAACATCACCCAGCAGATGATCAAGCGCTTCATCCAGATGGCGCACGAGTCGCGGATGTTCGCGCCGTCGCCGCGCATCATCATCTGTGTGCCGTGCGGGTCGACTCAGGTCGAGCGCCGTGCGATCAAGGAAGCTGCACATAGCGCGGGCGCCTCGCAGGTCTATCTGATCGAAGAACCGATGGCGGCGGCGACCGGCGCCGGCCTGCCTGTGTCGGAAGCGACCGGCTCGATGGTGGTCGATATTGGCGGCGGCACGACCGAAGTGGGCGTGATCTCCCTCGGCGGTGTCGTCTATAAAGGTTCGGTGCGCGTAGGCGGCGACAAGTTCGACGATGCGATCGTCAACTACATTCGCCGCAACTACGGGATGCTGATCGGCGAGCAGACCGCCGAGGCGATCAAGAAAGAAATCGGCTCCGCGTTTCCGGGCTCCGAAGTCAAGGAGATGGAGGTCAAGGGCCGCAATATGTCCGAAGGCATTCCGCGCAGCTTCACGGTGTCCAGCAACGAGATACTCGAAGCGCTCACCGATCCGCTGAACCAGATCGTTTCGGCGGTGAAGATCGCGCTGGAACAGACACCGCCGGAACTGGGCGCCGACATCGCCGAGCGCGGCATCATGCTCGCGGGCGGCGGTGCGTTGCTGCGCGATCTCGACCGCCTGCTCGCGGAAGAAACGGGCTTGCCGGTGTTCGTCGCTGAAGCGCCGTTGACCTGTGTGGTGCGTGGTTCGGGCATGGCGCTGGAGCGGATGGACAAGTTCGGCGGGGCTTTCTCGTACGAGTAAAGCTCAGCTTTTAGACGTTTCTTTGCCGTTGCTATCAGATCCGCAGATTCTGGCTGACATAGTCGATAAAGACGCGCAGCTTCGGCGACGCGTAGCGGCTCGCCGGCCACAAAATCCAGAAGGTGACGGTCTGGTCGATGAAATCGTCGAGCACGATCTGTAACGCGCCGCTCGCCAGCGCATCGCGCACGAGGAAGGTCGGCAGGAAGGCAAGCCCCTTGTTCTGAAGCGCCAGAAAGCCCAGCACTTCAATCGTGTTGGCGACAAAGGTTTGCGGCAACTCCGGCTCCGCTTCCGACGCGGCGAGCTGAAACGGCCAGCGTTCCAGTTTGCCGCTGGCGGGGAATTTATGTAGCAGACAGGCATGCTGCACGAGTTCGGACGGATGCCTGGGTACGCCGTGCTTCTCCAGATAACCAGGCGAAGCGACCAGCACCTGGCCGCAGGAACCGAGGCGCCGCGACACCAGCCTCGAATCGTGCTGCTCACCCGTGCGTATCACCGCATCGAAGCCTTCTTCGATGATGTCCACCATGCGATCGGAGAGATCGACGTCGAGTTCGATGTCCGGGTATTGCAGCATGAAGCCGTCTAGCGCCGGCATGATCAGCTCGGACAGTTGCGGCGTGCTGATCCGCAGTCTGCCGCGCGGGCTGCCGGCGGCGTCGGACAGTTCGGCTTCCGCCGCTTCGAGCTCGCCGAGGATACGCCGGCATCGTTCGAGGAACAGCGCCCCTTCGGCCGTTAGCGTGATGCTGCGCGTGCTGCGATGAAAGAGCCGCACGCCGAGGCGCTGCTCGGTGCGCGCAACGCTTTTGCCGACCGCCGAAGACGATACGCCAAGCAGCCGGGCCGCCTCGGTAAAACTGCGCGTTTCCGCCACCTGCACAAACACCGAAATGCCGCTGAGGCTGTCCATTGCAGCGTCCCGAGGCCCAAGGCCGATTGGCGCCGGCCGGGCGACGCAGGCGAGCGGTCGAAACCCGGTGACGACTCAATTGCGGACTTCTACGTCCGATATATTCGGAACCTTAGCCTATTTTTCTTATCTCTGTCCGTCCATACACTGCTCCTCAAGGTCGAAAGCCCGCTGGCGATTGAAAGTCACCAGCCACTCAATCTCGAGGAAATCATGTCGAAGCTCCATTCCGCAGTCAAAGTCGGTCCCTACCAGTTGTCCCATCGTGTCGTGCTGGCACCGCTCACCCGCATGCGTGCCGACGAAGGCGCGAAGCCCGGCCCGTTGATGGCCGAATACTATGCGCAGCGCGCGTCGGAAGGCGGTTTCCTGATCGGTGAAGCCACCATCGCCGCTCCCAATGGCAACGGCTACCTTGGCGCGCCGGGTCTCTACGACGATAGCCAGATCGCCGGCTGGAAGCAGGTGACGGACGCCGTGCACGCCAAAGGCGGCCGCATCTTCCTGCAGCTCTATCACGCGGGACGCCAGTCCAACAGCCAATTGCAACCAGGCGGCGTGGAGCCGGTGGCGCCTTCTGCCGTGCCGCATGGTGGCGTTGCCTACACCGAAGCGGGCTGGATTCCGAACACGCCGAGCCGCGCGCTGACCATCCCCGAGATCGCCGGACTGGTGGAGAGCTTCCGCACCGCCGCGATTCGCGGCAAGGAAGCCGGCTTCGACGGTGTCGAACTGCACGCTGCCAATGGCTACCTGTTCGATCAGTTCCTGCAGGACGGCAGCAACAAGCGCACCGACATCTACGGCGGCTCGTTCGAAAACCGCGCCCGCTTCCTGATCGAAGCCACCCGGGCCGTCATCTCGGTGTGGGGCAGCGACCGTGTGGCCGTGCGCCTTGGCCCGAGCGGCACGTGGGGTGATATGTCGGACAGCAATCCGGAAGGACTCTTCAGCTACGTCGCGCAGGAACTGGCGAAACTGAACCTGGCCTATCTGCACCTGATCGAGCCGCGCGTGCTGGGCAACGTCGACGACGACAGCAAGGACCCGAACCCGGTCGCCGCACAACTGATCCGCAAGCACTACAAGGGCGTCATCATCGCCGCCGGCGGCTTCAAGGCCGCAAGCGCCGAAGCCGTCCTGCAGGCAGGCGACGCCGACCTGGTCGCCTTTGGTCGCGACTTCATCGCCAACCCGGATCTGCCCGAACGCCTGCGGCTTCAGTTGCCGCTGAACCCGTATGACCGCCCCACCTTCTTCGGCGGCACCGACGTCGGCTATACCGACTACCCGTTCTACAGCACCGAAACCACGGACGCTGTCACAGCGTAAGCGGAGCACACGATGAACAGCACCACCCAGCCAACTTCCCTGACGCCGCTTTACTGGCTCGCGTTAGGGACATTCGCGGTCGGCACCGAAAGCTTCATGATTGCCGGCCTGTTGCCCGACATTGCCACCGACCTGCATACCAGCATTGTCGCCACGGGCCAGCTCGTCACGGTGTTTGCCTTGGCCTACGCACTCAGCTCGCCGGTCCTGACGGCACTGACAGGCGCGTTCCATCGGCGCACGCTGATCCTGTCGCTCTCTGCCTTCACCGTGGCGAACGTCATCGCCTGGGCCGCCCAGAACTATTGGGAATTGATGGCGGCGCGCATCCTGCTCGCCGCGGCCGCCGGTCTGTATGTGCCCGGCGCCAACGCGCTGGCCGGCGCCATTGCCGGCCCGGAGAGGCGTGGTACGGCGCTCGCCATCGTCAACGGCGGGATCACGATCGCGGTTGCTTTTGGTGTGCCAATGGGCGCGTTCGTCGGTGACCGGCTCGGCTGGCGCATGACCTTTGCGGGCGTCGCCGCCCTGTCCGCCGCGGCTACGGCAGGTTTGCTGCTCGGCCTGCCGCGCAGCATCGGCGCAGGATTGCCGGTTGCCACGCTGCGCGAGCGTATTCAAGTTGCGCGTCAGCCGGTGATCCTGATGACCTTGCTCGTCACCACGCTGTGGGCGATGGGCGCGTACACCGTCTATACGTACCTGGCGCTGTTCGTTGCGAAGACCACGCCGTTGCACGGCGCGCAAATCGGCTACGTGCTGTTCACCTGGGGCGTTGCGGCAGCGATCGGCGTGTTCATTGGCGGCAAGGCAGTAGATCGCCTCGGTCCGAGCCGCGTGATCATCCCGTGCCTGAGCGTGTCGATCCTTGCGTTCTCCCTCATGTCGGCGAGCGCGCACTGGCTGCCAGTGACGTTGGCGCTGGTCCCCGTGCTGATCGGTGTCGTAGCCTGGGGCGTTGCTCACTGGTCCTTCTACCCTGCCCAGCAAGCAGGACTGATCAATCTCGCCGGGTTGCGCGGCACGCCGATTGCCCTGTCACTGAACGCTTCGTTCATGTATCTCGGCTTTTCGCTCGGCGCCGCACTCGGCTCCCTGACCTTGAGTTTCACCTCGGTGAACAACCTCGGTTGGACCGCCGCTCTCTGCGAAGTCGCGGCGCTGATCCTGAGCGCCAGCATCGGCAAACACCTGGTTCGGGCGCAAAACGGTGCGGTCACTGCCGCATGAGGTGAAACATGACTATCCCTCGCCCTACTTTCAAAATTGGCGGCGACGCTGAAGTCCGCCGGCTCGGCTTTGGCGCAATGCGAATCACCGGCCCGGGCATCTGGGGCGCGCCCACCGATCGTGCCGAAGCCATTCGCGTGCTGCGTCGTCTGCCCGAACTCGATGTGAATTTCATCGACACGGCGGACTCGTATGGGCCGAACGTTTCGGAGGAATTGATCCGCGAAGCGCTGCATCCGTATGGTGCCGAGATGCTGGTCGCAACCAAGGCGGGATTCGCACGCACAGGTCCCAACCAGTGGACTCCGCACGGCAGGCCTGAGTACCTGATTCAGCAAGCGCACGGCAGCCTGCAGCGCCTTGGTATCGAGCAGATCGGCCTGTGGCAGTTGCATCGCATCGACCCCACGGTGGCGCGCGATGAGCAGTTTGGCGCCGTGCGTCACCTGATCGACAGCGGCGTGATCCGTCACGCCGGCCTGAGTGAAGTTTCGGTGGCCGACATCAAGGCTGCTTCGAAACATTTCAAGGTGGCGACCGTGCAAAACCGCTTCAACCTCGGTGACCGCGGTAGTGAAGACGTGCTGGATTACTGCACGGCTCACGGCATTGGCTTTATCCCGTGGTTTCCGCTGGCTGCCGGCGAGTTGACCCGCCCCGGCTCGCTACTCGACACCATTGCGCGCAACCATCAGGCAAGCGTCGCGCAGATCGCACTCGCGTGGCTATTGCAACGCAGTCCAGTGATCCTGCCGATACCGGGGACCTCCCGCGTCGCGCATCTGGAAGAGAACGTGGCGGCTGGCGCGATCACCTTATCCGACCGCGAATTCTGCGAGCTGGATCGCGCCACCTCACAACGGCAGCAGCGCTAATCCAGCGCTGCGCCGATTGCATTCGATATTCACCAAGGATTGACGATGACCAGACTCTTTTCGCCACTTCAAGTCGGCCCTTACACGTTGAATCACCGCGTGGTGCATGCACCGACCACGCGCCTTCGCGCGAACAGCGACGACAGCCCCAGCGAATTGATGCTGGAGTACTACAACCAACGCGCTTCCGACGGTGGCCTGATCATCACCGAATCGACGCACGTGTCCTACGACAGCCGCGGCTACCTCGGCGCACCCGGCATCTATGAAGACTCACACATCGCGGGCTGGCGAAGAATCGCCGACGCCGTTCATGCGAAGGGCGGCCGCATCTTCATGCAGTTGGGACACGACGGACGCCAGTCGCACGTCGACCTGACTGGCGGCGTGGCGCCGATCGCGCCGTCAGAGGTGCCGTTCGAAGGCGAAGCGTTGACGCAGAACGGCTGGGTGCCGGTCTCGATGCACCGCGCGATCGATGTCGCCGAAATCCAGACCGTGATCGAGTATTACCGGAAGAGCGCCGAGCGCGCATTGGCTGCCGGCCTCGACGGCGTTGAACTGCACTCGGCGAATGGCTACCTGGCCGATACATTCCTGCAGGACGGCACCAACAAGCGTACGGATGCGTACGGCGGCTCCATCGAAAAACGCGCGCGCTTCCTGATCGAAGTCGTTACCGCGCTCGTATCTGTGTGGGGGGCGAACCGTGTAGGCGTGCGCTTATCGCCAAGCGGACAGTGGGGTTCAATATCAGACTCGAATCCCGAAGCGACGTTTACCTACGCGGCCGAGCAATTGAACCGGTTTGGCCTCGCCTATCTGCACGTTATCGAGCCGCGCGTCAAAGGCGTCGAAACGCTCGACGAGCATCAGAAGCCCGTGGCGTCCGCTCTGCTGCGCCGCGCTTTCGATGGCCCGATCATTGCCGCCGGTGGCTTCAATGGCGATAGCGCGGAAGAAATTCTGCATAAGGGCGATGCCGACCTGGTCGCATTTGGCCGGCACTTCACGTCGAATCCTGATCTGCCGCGCCGTTTGCAACAGAGGCTCCCACTCACCCCGTATGATCGCGCGGCGTTCTGGGGCGGCACGCACGTCGGTTACACCGACTTCCCATGCTACCAGGACGAGGAAAACAGGCGCTCGGCCTGATCGTCGCGCTGATTGCGATTTGCTGAGATCACTCAGGACACAAACGGCAACTTGCTATCGCGCGCCGCGGCCAACATAGACAGCGTGATCTTGCGCACTTCCAGCTTGCTCTGCGTGATATGCGCGCGCAGCAGGATGATCGCTTCCGTCACCCGGTTGCGTTCGATCAGGTTCAGCATGGTGGCGTGCTCGTCGTAGGTGGCGCTCGTGCGGTGCGGTTTGAGGAAGTCCAGCCGACGCACGATGCGAATGCGCTCGGTCACCTCGTTATGCACGCGCAGCATCTCCGCGTTGCCCGTTGCCGCGACCAGTTGACGGTGAAAGTTCTCATCCATGCCGAACATCTTCACCGGATCGCTCTCACGCGATTCGGGCTCGACACACCATATCGCTTTTAACGCTTCCACGGCCGCATGCGCGACGTCGCCGCCCGCCCCCACACGTTCGACGGCCGCCACTTCCAGCACGATGCGCAAATCGTAGAGCTGATCGAGCTGGTCGAAGTTGATCGGCGAGACCTTCCAGCCACGCCTGAAGCCGACTTCCAGATAGCCCTCGCGTTGCAAACGAAACAGGCCGTCGCGCATCGGCGTGCGCGATACGCCGTAGTGTTGCGCGATGCCGTTTTCGGAAAACCGGTCGCCGGGAAACAGGCGGAAGCTGAAGATATCGTTCTTCAGTTGCTGGTACACCTGCTCGGCGAGCGGATTGGCGGCGGCCGGCACGGCAGGCGTGTCAGGCGCCGTGGGAGTCTCGAGCAGATTCGTCGTATCGTCGTTCATTGATGCCACATCCCCTTTTTTCTTATTATCGGCGTTTCATGGCATGGCGATAAGGCTGACGTGCGCCGCGACGATTTTCCAGCCGTCGGCGGAACCAAACCGCGCCCACGTCTGCATCTGGCGGCCGATCAAAGGTGTCGCGTCGCTGGTGAATTCCGTGCTGACGGTGGCGAAGTCGGCGCCGAAGGTCGTTACCACCGTGCGATGCAGTTTGCGCGACTTCGGCACTGGCTCGCAGGTCTCGCGCCACGCGCGGATCGCTTCGCCGCCATGCTGAATTTCGGCAATGCCATAACGGACCGTCTCCGGCGTGTGCCAGAAAAGCGCGTTCATCGCCGCGACGTCGTTGTCGACCAGCGCCCGCTCGTATTCAATAAAGGCTGCCTGCACTTGAGCTACCACTTCGGGTTGATTTATCTCCATGAAGGGATCGTCTCGTCGAGTTTCGTCAATGAAGAAAGCGGCGCGGTCCAGCCGACAATACCGCCTTGCGAGCGCACCATATCGAGCGTCGCCTGTTTGAACGCGGGGAAATAGCTGGCGGTTGCGTCTTCGATCAGCAGACTGTCGTAACCGCGGTCGTTGGCTTCACGCATCGAGGTCTGCACGCACACTTCGGTGGTCACGCCCGCGAACACGAGATGCGTGATGCCGCGCATCGCGAGCTCTTCGCCGAGCCGGGTGGCGTAGAACGCACCCTTGCCGGGTTTGTCGATCACGAGTTCACCGGCAAGCGGCGCGAGCGGCTCGATGATCGCATTGCCGGGTTCGCCGCGAATCAGGATGCGCCCCATCGGTCCTGCATCGCCGATGCGGGCGTTGGGTGCACCCCTCAGCCGTTTTGCCGGCGGGCAGTCGGACAGATCCGCCGCATGCGATTCACGCGTGTGCACCACGAGCCATTGATGCCCGCGCGCGAAGGCCAGCAATGCCGCGACGGTCGGCACGATCTCGGCCAGCAGCGACACGTCGTTACCAAGCGATTCGCCGAAGCCGCCCGGTTCGATGAAATCGCGCTGCATGTCGATCACGACCAACGCGGTTTTCGTGGGGGCCAAGGTGAAGGGACCCGGCTGGGCGTCGATCGTCAACAGGGTTTGCTGTGTCATCCGATGGCTTCCTTCATTCTTTCTGCGGGTACGGCGGGATGTGCCGGGGTATCACCGTGCCCTGCCATATGCTGACCGAGCACGGTCCGGTCCGCGCGCGCCGCAGGCGTCTCGAACACCAGTTTGCCCTCCGCGATCACCACGATGCGGTCGGCCAGTTCGAGCAGTTCGTCGAGGTCTTCGCTGACCAGCAACACCGCCGCGCCAGCATCGCGTGCAGCCATCAGACGGGCATGGATATCGGCAACCGACGCGAAATCCAGACCGAACACAGGATTCGCGACGATCAGCACATCCACCGGCTGTCCGAGTTCGCGCGCCAGCACCGCGCGCTGCACATTGCCACCCGACAGCGTGCCGATGGTTCGTTCGGGTAGCGGTGGACGCACGTTGAACTCGGCGATCAGTTGCGTGGCGCGCTCACGCACCGCGCGCCGGTCGAGCCACCAGCCGCCGCGCCGCAACGGCTCGCGATCGAAGTCGCGCAGCGCGAGGTTCTGCGCCACGCTCATCGCAGCGACGCAGGCGTTCTTTAGCGGCTCCTCGGGAATCGCGAACACGCGCCTTTGGGTCATTTCTTCGCGCGTTGCATGGTAGGCCTTGCCCGCCACCTCCATGTCGCCGGCTTTCACGCGACGTTGACCGACCAGCGCTTCCACCAACTCCTTTTGTCCATTGCCAGAAACGCCCGCAAGCCCGAGGATTTCGCCCGCGCGCACGGACAGCGTCGCGTGCTTGACTGCGGTGTGGCCGCGATCGTCTTCGACTGAAACGTCGTGCAACGCGAGACGCACCTGTGCCGTGTCGTCGACGGGTTTGCGTGGCAGGCGCTCCACGGTCACCGCGGCCATCACCGGCGCTTCGTCCTTCAAAGAGACCTCGTTCGGCGCATGCGTAGCGACGGTGCCCATCATCCACGCTGCGAGTTCATCGCGGCTGGTGTTGGCAACCGCGCTCGTGCCGACTTGTCTGCCCTTACGCAACACGGTGACGTCGTCCGCATAGGCCATCACTTCGCGGAACTTGTGCGTGATCATCAGCACCGTCAGCTCGCCTCGTGAGGTCAGGTCGCGCATCAGACCTAGCACTTCGTCCGCTTCCTGCGGTGTCAAGACCGAGGTGGGTTCGTCGAGAATCAGGAAGCGTTGCTGCAAATAAAGCTGTTTCAGGATCTCGAGTTTCTGCTTTTCACCGGCGGCGAGCATGGCCACCGGCGCGTCGAGCGGCAAGCGGAACGGCATGCGCTGCATGAACGCAGCCAGCGCGGCGCGCTCGCTCTTCCAGTCGATTTTCCACGGCATCCGCCCGCGTGCGAGCAACAGGTTTTCTTCGACCGAAAGGCCGGACGCTAATGTGAAATGCTGATACACCATGCCGATGCCGAGTGCTTGTGCATCACGCGGCGATGCGATGTGGACCTCACGGTCGTCGGCGACGATCTGCCCGCCGTCGAGCACGCCGTAGCCGACCAGTCCCTTCACGAGCGTGCTCTTGCCCGCGCCGTTCTCGCCGAGCAGCGCGTGAATCGTGCCGGCTTTGACCTTGATCGAGACGCTATCCAATGCGCGAAACGCGCCGAACGATTTGCTTGCGTTCAGCACTTCCACACCCAATGCCTTCGGCGCCGTGGTCATGATTTATCTGCCTGGAGTGGCGAGCGCCGCTGCTGGCGCAGCCGTCGTGGCCAGTAGCGTAGCCAGCAGCGCGTGCGAATCCGACACCGTGCCGAACACGCCGCCTTGCATGGTGATCATGTGCAACGCGGCGTCGTGATTGCCCTTGTCGGTCGCGCCGCAACAATCGGCCAGCACCGTGCATTCGAAGCCGCGATCGTTGGCTTCGCGCATCGTCGTGTGGACGCAGACGTCGGTGGTGATACCGGTCAACACCAGATTGATGATGCCGCGCGTTCGCAGGATCAGTTCGAGATCCGTCGCGCAGAAGGAGCCCTTGCCGGGTTTGTCGATGATGATTTCACCTGGCAGCGGCTTCAGTTCGTCGATGATTTCCCAGCCCGGTTCGCCGCGTACGAGAATCTTGCCGCAGGGGCCGTCGTCGCCGATGCCTACGCCGTCGGTGCCCGCGCGGCGGCTGCGCCAGCGTTTGTTCGCGGGCAGATCGGAGAGGTCCGGGCGATGCCCTTCACGCGTGTGAATGATCGTGAAGCCCAGTTCGCGCATCGGCTTTAGCACGCTTTTGATCGGCTCGATCGGCGCGCGCGTCAGCGACAGGTCGTAGCCCATTTTGTCGACATAGCCGCCGTGGCCGCAGAAATCCGTCTGCATGTCGATGATCACGAGTGCCGTGTTGTCCGGGCGCAGGTCGCCATCGTAGGGCCACGGGTAGGGTTTCGCTTCGATGAATCGGTTCATGGCGGTGAGATCCTTGTTAGGTCCTGACGGGGTCGTTGAAGGCACGCATGGCAGGGCAAAATCAGTGGAGCAAGCTCAGCGAGTCAGGCTCAACTCGCCCGGCGCGCCAGCCAGCGTGCGATCCGGACGGCAATTGACGATCATGATCGCAAGCGTCAGCACATACGGCGCCGCGTTGTAGAGGTAGTAGCCGCTCGTCACGCCGATCGCCTGCAACGCCGGCCCGAGCGCGCCGGCCGCACCGAACAGCAACGCGGCCCACAGGCAACGCAAAGGCTGCCAGCGCGCGAAGATCACCAGCGCGACCGCCATCAGTCCTTGTCCGCTGGAGAGCCCTTCGTTCCAGCTCCCCGGATAAACCAGCGAAAGATACGCACCGCCGATACCCGCGAACACGCCGCCCACCGCCGTCGCGGCGATGCGCACGCGCGTGAGCGGATAGCCCATGGCGCGCGCCGTCTCGGCATGATCGCCGACGAGCCGCAGCACCATCCCCCAACGGGTATTGCGCAAGCCCCATTGCAGAACGAAGGACAACACCACGCCGATCACGAACAGCAGGTTGATATGCAGCGCGTTATGCAATTGGGGCGACGAGGTCCACGTGCCAAGATCGATGAACGGCAGCATCGGCGCCTGCGGTTCGATGAAGGGCTTGCCGAGATAGAACGCGAGCCCCGTGCCGAGCAGCATCAACGCGATGCCGAACGCAATGTCCGACACGCGCGGCAACGAGCACACGAGGCCATGCAGGCAGCCGAGCAGCAAGCCGACAAAACCGGCCGCAAGCACACCGGCCCAAGGCGATCCGGTCAGAAAAGCACCGGCATAGCCGCTCATCGCGCCTGACACGAGGATGCCTTCGAGGCCGAGATTTACGCGTCCACCCTTCTCGGTCAGACACTCGCCGAGACTGACGAACAGATAAGGCGTGCTGACGCGGATCGCACCGGCGAACAGCGACAGCAACAGGATCACGATGGGCGAGTGCATATCAGGCATGGGTCTGCTCCAGTTGCACGGGAAGGTCGGCCTGCGCGGCGGCCTGCAATTTGACGCGCCATGCGGCGAGACGCCCGCCAAGCGCTTCCCACGCGAGCAGGTTGGCGAACAGCAGACCTTGCAGGACGAGCGTGGTGGCATCGGGGAGATCGAGCCGACGTTGCAGCAGCGAACCGCTCGCCTCGATGCCGCCGATCATCAGCGCGCAGGCGATGATCGCGAGCGGATTCTGCCGTGCGGCGAACGCGACGAGGATGCCCGCGTAGCCATAACCCGCGAGCAAAGATGCATTTGCGCTGCCCTGCACCGCCGCCACTTCGAACATGCCGCCGAGTCCCGCCGCAGCACCGCCTAGTACGCACGCGGCAAGAGCCAGCAGATTGACCGGCAAGCCGACCAGACGCGCCGCGCGATGACTGCCGCCCACCACGCGCATCGCAAAGCCCTTGGTGCTGAACTTCACGAACACCCATGCCGCGATGCACGCGACGACGCCCCAGAACAGTCCCCAGTGCGTGTCGAGTCCGGGGATCGAGCCGACCATCATCGCGTCGGGCACCGGATAGGTGGACGGCTTGTTCAGGCTTGCGGGGTCTCGCAACGGCCCTTCCACCAGATGTTTGAAAAGCGCGATCGCGATATACGACATCAACAGGCTGCTGATCGTCTCGTTGACGCCACGCCACTGCCGCAATGCACCGACGGCCCCGATCCAGAACCCGCCGGCCAGCATGCCGACCGCCGCCATCAACGGCGTGGCGATCAGCCATGGCGTGCCGTGTGGCAGCATCTGCGGGACGATCGCCGCGCACATGCCGCCGAGTGCGAGCGCGCCCTCGCCGCCGATCACGATCAGTCCAACCTGGGCAGGTAGCGCGACGCACAACGCGGTCAACATCAACGGCGACGCGCGCAGCAAAGTGCTCTGCCACGCGAACGACGAGCCGAAAGCGCCCTCAAAAATCAGCCCGATCGCATCGAGCGCCGGCTGCCCCTGCACCAGCAGGAACAACGAGAACAGCAGCAGCGTGCCGAGCACCGCCAACGCGGTCGGCAGCGCGGGCAAGAGCGACAGCATCACTCTCGCGGTAGGGGCATTGGGGCGCATCACGGCTCCTTCGCTCATGCAAACTCACACAATCACGCAGGCCAGGTTCAGATCTGGCCGACGACGCCTGCCACCAGATAGTTCATGCTTTCGAGCGTGTAATCGGTCTGTATGTGGCTCGCACCGGAGGCGATCGCCGTGCCGCCTTTGTTGTCCTTCATCGGCCCCTTGAAGATCACGAAATTGCCGGCCACCATGCTGCCTTTGATCGAGTCGGCGTTCTGCTTCGCCTGCGCGGTGACTTTCGCGCCGTACGGCGACATCTTCACGAAGCCCTCTTTCAAACCGCCGCGCAACACATTCGGTTGCGGCGTGCCGGCCTGTGCACCCGTGACAAGTTGCTTGTACGGCGTCGCCCAGTCCCATTCCGCGCCGGTCAGATAGCCTTTCGGCGCGAGCGCCGCCTGGCTCGCGTGGTAGCCGCAACTCATCGCGCCGCGCTTTTCCGCCGTTTCGACGACGACCTTCGGACCGTCGACGTGACAGGTCAGCACATCGCAACCCTGATCGATGAGACTGTTGGTGGCTTCCGCCTCCTTCACCGGCATCGACCAGTCGCCCGTGAAAATCACCTGCGTGGTGATCGAAGGATCGACGGACTGCGCGCCGAGCGTGAACGAGTTGATGTTGCGCAGCACCTGCGGAATCGGTTTGGCGGCGACGAAGCCGAGCTTCTTGCTCTTCGTCATGTGGCCCGCGACCACGCCGTTCAGGTACTGACATTCGTCGATATAACCGAAGTAGCTGGTGATGTTCGACGGGTTGCCCTGCTTCCACAAACCGCCGCAATGCGCGAAACGCACCTTCGGATATTTGGCCGCCATCTTCAGCACATGCGGATCGAAGTAACCGAACGAGGTCGCGAAAATCAGCGTCGCGCCGTCCTGTTCGATCATCGCTTCCATGGTTTTCTGCACGGCGATGGTTTCAGGCACGTTCTCCTCTTCAACCACCTTCACGTCAGGCATCTTCTTGATGACGGCAGCAGCGGTTGCCTGAGCCTGGTTGTAACCGTAGTCGCTGCGTGCACCGACGTAGATCACGCCGACCGTCGTCTTCGGCGCGGCAAACACCGATGGAATCGGCAGGATATTGCCGAGCGTCAACAGGCTGGCGCTCTTGATGAAATTGCGGCGACTGGTCATGGTGTCCAATTCCTGGTTGGGGGTGAAGAGCGTTGGCCCTCAGTTGACATTCAGGCTGTCGAGATAAGCGAGCCAGCCGCCAAACGAGGTGATGTCTAGTGCACCGCTGCCGTTACTGACTGCCGACGGCTCGCAGATGAAGCCCTTCACCGTGAGGCCGTTGGCGAGTTGCACGGAGCCGATACCGAGCGGTGCGGGCACGTCGGCGACAAATTTGCCGAAGCTGCGCAGCGGCATGTCCCAGACTTCCACGGCGATCGGTGCGCCTTGCTGGTCGGTAACGCGCACGAGGCCTGGTTTCGGCGGCTGCGTGTTCGCAAGCGCGTATAGCGTGTAGCCGGTGGCGGTTTGCGTCGCCGTGACAAAACGCGCGCCGGCTTCCTGAAGCTGCCAGTTCAGCGGCTGGCCACGCAGATGCGCACCGACCACGGCAAGCGCGACCGTCGGCTCCTGAAACGGCAATGGCGCGATCGTGTTTGCCGCGGCCGCGGGTTTCTTTTCAGTCACCGTCCCGGCCACGTCCGCAGCCTCGGTAGCGAACAGCCCCTGGATCCGCGCGCCCAACTCGGCGAGACGCCGGTCCGCGCCGCTCGGCGCGATCAGTGTGACGCCCGCTGGCAAGCCGTCGTGGCGACGCTGACATGGCACGGCCAACGCGCACAGGTCGAGCAGGTTGACGAAGTTCGTGTAGTAGCCAAGCTGGCTGTTCAACTCCACAGGATTGGACTGGACGTCGGTGATCAACGGATGCGTCGGCGTGGTCGGGACGATCAGGATGTCGATCGTCTCGAAGAGCTGCTCGGCGTGCCGCTTCAGATCGGCGAGCGCGTACTGGCCGTTGAAGGCGTCAGCGGCACTGTAGCGATCCGCTTTGCCGATCACCGTAGCGACGACCGGATGGACCGCTTTGTGATGCGTCTCGAAGAATGAACCGAGCGCGGCGCGCCTTTCCGCCACCCAGGGGCCGTCGTAGAGCAGCGCGGAGACCTGTTTGAGCGGCTTGAAGTCGATCGGCGTGGGCGCGAGATGCAGATGGGTAGAGAGCGTATCGAGTGCGGCCGAGAAGGCCTGATTCGCCGCTGCGTCACCATAGAACTCGAGATGATCCGGCACGCCGATCCGCGGCGCGCCACGCAGGAGACCGAGCCCTGGGACCTTGCGCGAGTAGCCGTCGAGCGGATCGAAACACGCGATTTCATTGAACACGCGCCACGCATCGTCGACGTCGTGCGCGAACACCGAGATCGTGTCGAGGCTGCGGCACGCCGGCACGACACCGCGCTTGCTGACGAGTCCAAGCGACGGCTTCAGGCCGACCAACCCGTTGAATCCAGCCGGCACGCGCCCTGAGCCGGCCGTGTCGGTACCGAGCGAAAAGGCCACGCAACCCGCGGCCACCGCAACCGCCGAGCCTGAACTCGAGCCGCCCGAGACGCGCTCGGGAAACTCGGTGTTCCGCACCGCGCCGTAAGGCGAACGCGCGCCGACGAGGCCGGTTGCGAACTGGTCGAGATTGGTCTTGCCGATCAGAATCGCGCCGGCGTCGATGAGGCGCTGCACGGCGAATGCCGAGGTGTCCGGCGTATAGCTGAAAGGCTCGCACGCGGCGGTGGTCGGCAAGCCAGCAACGTCGATATTGTCTTTGACTGCAAACGGCACGCCAAAGAGTGGCATCCGTTCGAGCACGGCGCTGCCCTGTTCTTCGTAGAGCGCTTCGAGCGCGTGGGCACGGGCCTCCAGGTCTGCAGCGGGCACACGCAGGATCCAGACTTCCGGCCGGTCGATTTCAGCGATACGAGCAAGCGCCGACGCCACGACTTCAGACGGCGTAAGACGTTTGGCGGCATAAGCCGAGAGGAGACTACGGACCTTCAGGGGAGACGAAATTGGCACTGGCTTTTCCTTGAGTTCAATCTTGAATACAAGTTTGAACTCAAATTAGCAGAAGCTATGCCAGGTGACTTTCAGGTTCACCCGAACATGCTGTCAGCCTTACCAGGTTTGGTTTCGCGCCGATTTCCCGGCGGCGAAGACGGTCCGCGTTGCCGCCTTTCGATCAATGCGTCATGGTGCAGCGCTCCCCAACTCGGGGCTCCTGCGCCCTGCATTCGAGCCTGGCGCTTACGACGCGCCGGCGGAGACAAACGCTCGCACCATCTCATGTGCCTGCGCCTTGTGATCTTCCTGCCATTGCGTGGCGAGCATGTCGGTGTTGAAAATCCGCGACAACGTAAAAGCGTTCGACTTGTGAAACGAACACAGACTCACCAGAGCGACATACAGATGAAGCGGGTCCATGTCCTTGCGCAACGAGCCGTCGTCTTCGCCACGCGCGATCACCGTGCGCAGCAGGCTCAACACCGGCGATGACATTTCCGGAATCGCGCTCGAGCGCTTCATCACCCGGGCGCGGTTCAGATTTTCGAACGACAGGAGCTTCGACAGTTCAGGATGGGCCGCGAAGTGCCCCTCGATGAAATCGTAAAGCTGCACGATGGCCGTGACCGGCTCGATCTGGTCGACATCGAGCTTGAGTTTGAGTTCGGCTTCCCGCAGGCGTCCCAGCACGAACTCGAGCACCTCCAGATAAAGCGCCTCCTTGCCGCCGAAGTAGTGGTAAATCATCCGGATGTTGACCTTCGAGCGGCTCGCAATCGTCTCCACGCGCGCGCCGCTTAGCCCCTTGTCGGAAAACTCGGCGATCGCAATCTTGAAGATGCGCTGGCGGGTCGCCGCAGCGAGCTTCTGACGCTGGGTTGTGGGCGCGGTCGATGCAGCGGAGGTCGATCGGGCGGAAGCACGTTTCATATCGATGGAAAGCTTGGCGGTGGCGGGATTGCGTCAAAAGGATGCGTCAGGGGTTGCGTGACTTCACAGGATTGTAAGCGCGGCCTCAACGCCGGAACGGCTGGGTCAGCGCAAGCGGCGCGGTTTGCCGGCCAATCAACCCCGCCACCGCGATCAGCGCAAGCAGATAAGGCAGCATCACCAGTAGCGCGGTCGGCACATGCACACCGATCAAGGGCAATTGGAACTGCAACGCGCTCGCGGCGCCGAACAGCAAACACGCGCCGACTGTGCGGCCGATCTTCCAGTTGCCGAAGATGATCGCCGCGATTGCGAGGTAGCCGGCGCCACCAGTCATCCCTTCGGTAAAGGTGTGAATGTCGCCGATCGAAATGAAACAACCCGCAGCGCCCGACATGACGCCTGAAAACAGCACGGCGCCATAACGCAGCCGCGTCACCGAGAGCCCCGACTGATCGACCGACCTCGGCGCGGCGCCCACCGCGTGCAGCGCCACACCGAGCGCGGTCCGCCGCATCACGAGCGAGGTTGCCAGCAGAATCGCGAGGCCGAGATAGACGAGCCACACCTGATGAAACACGGGCTCGCCGATGACCGGAATCGCACCCAGACCGGGTGGCGACCAGCGCGCGAGGCCGGGAATCACCGCGCTCGAACGTTCGCCGAACAGCTCGCGATAGGCGAGCGTCGTCGCGCCGAGCGCCAGGATGTTGATGCCGATGCCTGTCACGATCTGATTGGCGCGCAACGTCACGCTCAGGAACGCTTGCAGCAACGCGATCGGCAGCACGCCGAGCATGCCGATCGCGAGACCCAGCGCCGCATTGCCGGTCGCCCATGCACCCGCCGCGCCGAGAAACGCGCCCGACAGCATCATGCCCTCCACGCTCATGTTGAGCACGCCGGCCCGTTCGCTGATCAGTTCACCGGTCGAAGCCAGCATCAGCGGGGCGGCAAACCGGATCGAGGAGCCGACGAAAACCGCTACGAATTCCGCGTTCATCAACGTGCTCCTTTCGGCTCGAGCCACAGCGATCCGCCAGCCAGCGCGACGATCACGACGCCCTGCACCACCAGCACCAGCGCCGACGGCACGGATGCGACCATTTCCATATTGATGCCGCCCGAGCGCAGAAAGCCGAACAGCAACGCCGCCGCGCACACGCCGGTTATCGAGCCACGCGCGAGCAAACCGACCACGAGACCGTCAAAGCCGTAGCCCGACGAGAAGCCGGCTTTCAGCGAATATTGATCGCCTTGCAGCATCAATGCGCCAGCGAGACCGCCGAGCGCACCGGCCAATGCCAGCGCACCGACGATTGTCGACGTGATCGGCATGCCGGCGCGGCGCGCCGCCAGCGCGTTCAGGCCGACGGCGCGCAGATACATGCCGAAGCGGCTATACACCAGTACCAGCGCCACCACGATGCACAGCACGAGCGTGATCGGCAAACCGATATGCAGCCCCGTGGAGCTGGCACTCGACAGCAGTGGAAGTTTGGTCGAATCGGGGATATCCAGCGACTCGGGCAGCGTGGCGGCGTTGGTCATCGGCTGGCGCAGCAGCGTTTCGGATTGCACGCACCAGTAGAGGAACCACACCGCGATGAACGTCAGCAGCAAGGTGCTGATCACTTCGTTGGTGCCGGCGCGCGCTTTCAGCCAGCCGGGAAGCGCGCCCCATGCCGCGCCGGCCAGCGCGGCCGCCAGCATCGGCATGATGAACGAAAGACCGAACGGCAAGTGCGCGACGTGGCCATAGAGGCTGACCGCGGTGGCGGCGATGCCGCCCATCGCGATCTGCCCTTCACCGCCGACGTTAGTCAGTTGCGCGCGGTTCGCCAGCACGAAGCCGCTGCCGACCAGCGCGAACACGAGGCTGCGATTGATCGATGCGCCGATCGCGTAAGGCGAGCCCCACGCACCGTCGGCGAAGGCGGCAAGCGCGTCGCCGAGCGGCACATGAACGATTGCAATCAGCGCCAGCGCCGCTGCAACCGCGAAGAGCGCGGCGCCTCCCAGCACGGCCGCGGTTCGCAAGCGCCGCGAACCGTGCCATGAGACAAGAGACAAAGAAGTCGAAGAGGTCGTGGGAGTCATGCTGTCTGGCCTGCCATCCATGCGCCAATGCGCTCGCGTTGAAGATTGATTTGCGACGCATCCGGCACACAGGTGCCCATGATGCGGCCGCGATACATGACGAGGACGCGGTCGGCCACCGCCATCAGTTCGTCAAGTTCGGACGAGATCAGCAATACGCCGACGCCCTGGTCGCGCGCGGCGCGAATGTGCTCATACACTGCCGCGACCGCGCCGACATCGAGACCTCGCGTAGGCTGCGCCGCGACCAGCACGGCGAGGCCCTCGAGCGTGAGCTCGCGCGCCAGCACCGCTTTTTGCTGGTTGCCGCCCGAAAGGCCGCGAAACGCGACGTCGGGACTCGCGGCACGCACATCGAAACGCTGCATCAGCGCGCGGGCGTCGCGCCGCATCGCGCGCCGGCGCATGAAACCGTGCCGCGCATAATCGTCGAGGCGGTTGAGAAAGAGGTTTTCGGTCAGACTCATGTCGGGCACGCAGCCGACCGCGTGCCGGTCTTCCGGCACCACGCCGACACCCGCCTTCGTCAATGTCTGCGGCGCAGCCTGTGTGCAATCTTTGCCCTGCACGAAAAAGCGCCCTGCACTTGCGCGCTGCAAGCCAGCGAGCACCGCACCGAGTTCGCTCTGACCGTTGCCCTCCACGCCCGCGATGCCGACGATCTCGCTGCGGTTGACCACCAGCGTGCAGTCTTCGAGACGCGTGACACCGTCGGCATCGCGCACCGTCAGGCCGTCGATCTGTAAGGCTTCGTCGGCGAGTGGCCGGCCGTAAGGGGACGCGCTGCGGGGTTTCGGCGGCGCGGGCTTCGCGCCGGGATCTGCGTTGTGATTCGCTTCATGGCCCTCATTCCCCGGCCGTTGAATCATGGCCCGCACGAGCGTATCGACATCGGCCGACGGCGTGCTCGAACGAGCGACCACGCGGCCGCTTTGCAGCACCGTCGCACGGCTTGCGATCCGGCGGATCTCCGCCAGCTTGTGCGTCACGAGTACAACCGCGCAACCGCGCGCGACAACCCGCGCACAGGTGTCGAGCAACGCATCGATTTCAGCCGGCAGCAACACGGCGGTCGGCTCGTCCAGCACGAGAAGCCGAGGCTCACGGATCAGACACTTGACGATCTCGACGCGCTGTTTTTCGCCGACCGACAGATCCGCGACCCGCGCATCCGGTTCAAGCGCGAGCCCCAGATCAGCCACCAGCGCGCGCACCCGTTGCGCCTCGCGCTTGCGATCGAGCCAGCCGCGTACCTGGCCGAGCAGCAGGTTGTCGAGCACGCTCACGTCTTCGACGAGACTGAAATGCTGATGCACCATCGCGATGCCGTGCGCAAGAGCGTCGCGCGGACTGTGGGGCTGATACGGCTCGCCATCCAGCCACATTGATCCCGCGTCGGGCTGATGCACGCCGAACACCACGTTGCAGAGTGTCGATTTGCCGGCGCCGTTCTCACCGAGCAGGCAATGCACTTCTCCCGCGAAGAGTTCGAGCGACACGTCGCTCAACGCCTGAAACGAGCCGAAGCGCTTGCCGATGCCGGCCATGCGCAGTACCGCGGTGCGCGGCGTGTCGTGACTTGCGTGAGCCGTGGCGCCCTCACCGGCAAACGCCGTGGTGCAAGCGGCAGAAGCTGGAGTGGCGTCCATATCAGCCTTCCGATACCTTGATCTTGCCGCTCTCGATGTCCTGCTCGATCTGCCTGATTTTCGTCGACATTTCCGGCGTCGCCTTGCAGACAACCATGCCCGACGCCTTCGGTCCCATTGCCAGGCCGAACGCCTTATAGCCCGGCTGCCACGTGCCAGCCGCCATCTGGTCGATTGCGTACTGCACCTGATAGCCGACGCCGGTAATCGAATACGCGATATACAGCGGGTCCGTGCCGCACCGGTCGGTATAGCTGCCGATCACATGCGTGTGCTTTTCGTTGGCCGCCTGCTCCATGCCGCGCAAGCCGAGATTGAGAATGTGATAGTGGACGTCCGCGCCCTGGGAGATGGCCGCCAGCGTGGCTTCCTTCGCCTTCGAGACATTGTCGAAATCGCCCGTGAAGCTCTCGAAGTACTTGATCTTCGGATTGATGGAGCGCGCGCCGTTGCCGAACTCCTTGCCGGCGTTGACGATTGACGGAATCTCCATGCCGCCCACGTAGCTGACCGCGCCGTTCTTCGACAGCATCGCCGCGGCCGCGCCGGCGACGTAAGCGATCTCCGCCTGCTTGACGTCATATCCCGCCACGTTCGGCGGCATGTCCTGCCCCTTGTTACCGCCGACGATCGCGAACTTCACGTTGGGAAAGCGCTTGGCGATCTTCAGCACCGACGCCTGGGTCTGCCCGCCCACACCGATCACCAACTGGTTCTTCGACGCGAGGTTGGACAGCGCCTGTTCCATGTCGGCGTAATTGATGTTTTCGATCATCTGCGTCTTGAGCTTCGGACCCAGTTCCTTCTGCGCGGCAACGAGCCCGTCGTAGCCGGATTCCATCCAGCCCTTGTCCGATTTCGAGCCGGGAATCAGCACGCCGACCCGTAACGGATCGGCAGCGAAGGCATGAACCGCGCTGGTGGATACGGCGAGCGCCACGACGCAGGTGGCGAGGGTTTTGAACTTGGCGATCGGCATTCTGGCATTCCTCTTGCGTTTGGTTTGGGTAAGTAGGTTATTCATGAACGAAACAGATGCAACTTCGATGCCATGCCGTGCTTTTGACAGGCGCCGGACTTCGTTCCGATCTGCTCGAAACAACGGACTGCACACGGCAAACGCACTGTGCGTCGAGGTCCGGGCAACACCCTTTTTATGGCGATTCAGACACGATGGAGAACCTCCGATGAAACAACACGACGCATATGGCACAAGCGTTTCCGGCCAGTTGGGCCGCGACGGCCGCTCTCGCTGGAGTGCCAGCGAGAAACTGGTCGACATGTCGTTGGCCCCGCCCGAACCGGTCGTCGCGACGCTGTCGTGCGAACCGCAAAACGTGCGCATCGACCTGCGCAGCACGGCGATCGTCGTCATCGACATGCAGAATGATTTCTGCACCAACGGAGGATGGGTTGCCCAGATTGGGGGCGATTTCGCGGTGGACCGCGCGCCGATTGCACCATTGCAGCGCCTGCTGCCGACTCTGCGTCACCGCGGCGTGCCGGTTATCTGGGTCAATTGGGGAAACCGGCCCGACCTCGCCAACATGCCGCCGAACCAGTTGCATCTATATAAGCCGACCGGAACCGGCACAGGCCTCGGCGAACCGCTCGCGAGCAACGGTTCGCATGTGCTTGAGAAGGATTCCTGGGCAGCTGCCGTGGTCGACGAACTCAAGCCGCTGCCCGAGGACATCTGCGTGGACAAGTACCGCATCAGCGGCTTCTGGGACACGCCGCTGGACAGCATCCTGCGCAACCTCGGCATTCGTACGGTGATGTTCGCGGGCGTGAACACCGATCAGTGCGTGCTGCATTCGCTGACCGACGCCAACTTTCTCGGCTATGGCTGCGTGCTGGTGGAAGACTGCTGCGCGACGTCGTCGCCGGCGTTCTGCACGGAGGCGGCCGTCTGGAACGTGAAGAAGTGCTTTGGCTTCGTCACGGATTCGGCGCGCATCGTCGATGCCTTGGCGGATGCCGCATGAGTGCGTTTATCTCTGGCCCACGCGTACGTGTCGCTGCGACGGCGAGCGGGCCGCTCGATGGCCTGCGCTTTGCGGTGAAGGATCTGATCGACGTCGCGGGCGTGACGACCGGTGGCGGCAATCCTGACTGGCGGGCGGGCCATGTGCCGGCGCTCCGTCACGCGCCCTGTGTCGGAGCGCTGCTGGCAGCAGGCGCGACGCTCGACGGCAAGACGATCACCGACGAGCTCGCCTATAGCCTCGAAGGCGCCAACCATCATGACGGCACGCCGCTCAATCCGCGTTGGCCGCATGCCTTGCCAGGCGGATCGTCTAGCGGCTCTGCGTCGGCAGTCGCCAGCGGTGAGGTGGACTTTGCATTAGGCACCGATACCGGTGGCTCGGTGCGCGTTCCCGCAGCGTTCTGCGGGTTGTGGGGTATGCGGCCGAGTCACGATGCGATCTCGCTCGAGGGCGTGTTGCCCTTCGCCCCGTGCTTCGACACGGTCGGCTGGTTCGCGCGCTCGATCGATGTGCTTGCCGCGGTGGGCGACGTACTGCTGCCGGAAGCAGCCTCGGCAGCTTCCTCATCCGGTCAGCCGTTGCGCCTGGTTCGTGTCGCCGAAGCGTTCGCCGCTCGCGCGCGCAACGAGTCCGACGATGCTTTACGCCTTGAGGCGCTAGCTGAATCGTTAGGCGCGGACACGTCGCTCGATCTGTTCGCCGGGGACGAAGCTCGCTGGCTTGCGTGTTATCAGGCCGTGCAGGACCTTGAAATCGACGCCTCGCTCGGCGACTGGATCCGTTCGGCGCAGCCACGTTTCGGCCCATCCATTGCGACCCGCTTTGCACGGCTGCAGACGCTCGATCGAAACCAGGCCGCACAATGGCGCGCCACTCAGCGCGAACTACGCAGCGTGCTCGATGCGACGTTCGAACCCGATCGCGTGCTGCTCATGCCGACCACGCCCGTCGCGCTGTTGGCGAAAGACGCGTCGGACGCCGCAATCGGCCGCTTCTATGAAGCTGCGCTCACGATGAACTCGATCGCCGCGATTGGCGGCCTGCCGCAAATTACGCTGCCCTTCACTGACGAAATCGATCGTCCGCTTGCGCTGTCGCTCGTCGGCGCGCGCGGCAGCGATCGTGCGTTGTTTGCCCTCGCGCGCGATCTATACTCGCAGCACATCTTGGCGAACCTTCGGTAGCGGAGCATAGATGCACAACCTGAAACTCGCCAGCAGCACCAGCGGCATGGTCACCAGTCCGCACGCCGTTGCCAGCGCCGCGGGCCTCGACATACTGCGTGCGGGCGGCAACGCGATCGAAGCCGCGATCGCCATCGGCGCGGCGCTATGCGTGACGTATCCGCATTTCACGGGACTCGGCGGCGACGCTTTCTGGGTGATCGGCGATCGGCAAGGGACGTTGCGCACGGTGTCGGGCATCGGCCAGGCCGCGCAGCAACTGCCACCGTACAGCGGCGCGATTCCTTTGCGCGGTGCTGCGTCTGCGATCACCACGGCAGCGACCGTCGACACGTGGAATCAGGCTTATCAGATCAGCCGGACCTCATGGGGCGGGCAGCAATCATGGGCATCGCTGTTCGATCACGCGCTCGACTATGCAGCGAATGGGTTTCCCGTCACGCGTTCGCAGCATTTCTGGCAAACACTACGCGCGGATGAGTTGCGTTCCCTGCCCGGCTTTGCGGCAACTTTCGCGCCACACGGCCACATTCCTGCCATCGCCGAACCTTTCGTGCAACCCGCGCTGGCGAAGAGCCTGGAGCGGATTGCCCGCTTCGGCGCGCGCGAGTTCTATGAGGGCGAGCTTGCAGAGCGGATCGCACTCGGTTTGCGCGAAGCCGGCTCGCCGCTGACGTTGAGCGATCTGGCGCGAACGCAAGCACGCGACGAGGCGCCATTGCGTGTGGCCTATCGTGGCGGCGAACTGGTCAGCATGCGGCCGCCGACTCAAGGAGTGACGACCCTGCAGATCATGGGCATGCTCGATCGTTTCGATATTGCGCAGATTGCCGAGGGCAGCGCCGACTACTACCACCTACTGGTGGAAGCGGTGAAATGCGCGTTCGTGGACCGCGACCGCTTCGTATCCGATCCTGAGTTCAACTGGGTGCCCGTCGATGACATGCTGTCGCCCACCGCACTCGATGCGCATGCACGCTCGATCAATCTGCGTGAAGCGCGCGCATGGCCCCACGTGTTTCGCCCGGGCGACACGGTGTTTATCGGCGCGACGGATAGCGAAGGCCGCAGCGCCAGTGTTCTGCAAACGGTTTACTTCGACTGGGGTAGCGGCGTAGTGGCGGGCGACACGGGAATTCTGTGGCACAACCGCGGCGCTTCATTCAGCACGAATCCCCGGCATCACAATGCGGTGCAACCGGGCAAGCGGCCGTTCCACACGCTCAACCCCGGCATGTATCTGAAGGATGGCCGGCCACATCTGCTGTTCGGCACGCAAGGCGCCGACGGTCAGCCACAAACGCTGGCCGCGATTCTCACGCGGTTGATCGACTACGGGATGGACCCGCTCACTGCCCTCGCCCGTCCGCGCTTTCTGCTTGGCAAGACATTCTCCGATACGCGCGATGCGTTGAAGCTCGAAGAGGACGTCGGCGCCGACGTGTTTGCCGAACTTGCTGCACGTGGGCATGAAGTGAGCGCCATTCCAGCGCAGAGTCCTTTGGCCGGCCATCCAGGCGTGATCCGCATCGAGCCGGACGGCGCAGCATCAGGCGCGCACGATCCACGTAGCGACGGCCGTGCGCTCGGGGTTTGAGTCAGCTGAGTGTCAAGCGGCCGCGTGTCGCCACTCACGTAGTTTCCCGCGCTGACGCATTGGCATAGCCAGTGATGCCGAGCAACTGGCCCAGGCTTTTCTCGCCGCGCATCCGCGAGGTTTCGATTCGTTCCTGGATATCGCGAAGGTGCGCTTCCATATGGGCCATTGCACCGGCGGCATCGCGCGCTTCGATGCAATCGACAATCGTCGCATGCTCCGCGTGCTCGCACGGCGCATGCCCCGGCGGCTCATATACGCCGACAATGAGCGAGCAGCGCGAAACCAGTTCCTTCAGATAGTTTTGCAGGATCGAGTTGCCCGCGAGCGCGGCGATGCGCATATGAAAACCGCTCGCGAGCGTGGCCCACGAAGGCTGGTCGAAGCGATGCATCGCCTCATGTTCGCTCGCCAGTTGCTGGCGCAAGGCCTTGATGTCCTGGGCGCTCGCGCGCTGTACGGCCAGCTCGACCAGCATGCGTTCAACGGAGCGCCGCGCCTCGAAGATCTCGCGCGTTTCCTCCGGCGTCGGCTCGGCGATTACCGCGCCCTTGTTCGGCCGCAGCACGACGATGCCGTCGTAGGCGAGCTTTTCCAACACCCGCCGTACGACCGCGCGGCCCACGCCGAACAGTTGACACAACTCGGGCTCCGGCAGCTTCGTGCCCGGTGTTAAACGATGGTTCAGCACGCCGTCGAAGATCGACTGATAGATGCGGGCGTCGACGTCCGCTTCTTCCTTTGGCGTTTTTCTGGCGGTGGCCGCAGCGGTTTTCGGCTTGGTGCTCGTACTCGTGCTCATGCAGCCTCCGGGCGCAGCACGCCGTCCCGCTCCAGTTCGTCCATGTGATGCGCGATTGCGCCCGGCGTCGTGATCCACACATCGCCTTTCGCTCGTGCCGCGGCGATGTGTTCAAGCGCGCGGCGCAGATGCCGCAGCCTGTAAGGCTGCCCCACCAGATAAGGATGCAGTGCGATGCCCATCACGAGCGCCTGCGGCTGCGTGCCGCGATTCGCCTGTTCGAGCATCTCGTCGAACTGATCGACGATCATGTCGGCGAACGCGCGTCCGTCCATATGGCGGCCCACCATCATCGGCAGATCGTTGAGTTCCTGCGGGTACGGAATCGACCATAACGGTCCGCTGCGTGTGGCCATGCGTACCGGACGATCGTCGTGACACCAGTTCAGCGTATAGCGATAACCAGTCTCGGCCAGCAGGTCGGGCGTCAGGTGCGATTCGGATATCCACGGTGAGAGCCAGCCCTGCGGCGGCGCGCCGGACGCTTCGGCGATACGTTCGCGGCAATGCAGAAGCAGCTCGCGTTCGCCATTTTCGTCGAGGTCGCTTTGCCGATGCGCGTTGGTGTGCCCGTGACCGATCAGTTCGTCGCCACGCGCCACGCACGCCGCGATCAACTCCGGGCAATGGTCGTAGAGCGCGGTATTGATGAGCGTGCCCGCAGGCATTTCCAGCTGATCGAACAGTTCGATACAGCGCCACGCGCCGACGCGGTTGCCGTACTCGCGCCAGCTATGGTTCAGCACATCCGGTTGCGGCGAAATCGGGCCGAGCGCGGCGCCTAGTCCCTCGCCGAATGCAAAGTGCTCGATATTGAAGCCGAGATAGACCGCAAGCCCGCTATCGCCGGGCCAGCGGAACGCGTCGCTATCCGTGATCGGGCGATACGCAAAGCGGGCATGGGTGGCGATCGGTTGACGGGCGCGATTCTCTGCTGCGGGCATGTTCCGTGTGTCGTTCATGTAAAGAAGCCGTGAGTGACGAAAGGCGACGCGCTGGGCCCCGCATGAACCGAGTTGGCCGGATCATGCCCCGGGACGGACCGAAGACGCACCGCGATTGCGCAAAAAGAAACGCTTTGATCGCTGACGATCGACGCCGCAGATCGTTTGCAATATGTGAGCCAATTCGTCGACGTTAAGCACACCGGCGCGTTTGCAATCGCCGGACCTCACGAATCGACAGATGGCACATGTCTTGCATTTGGATGGCTTCGCCGAGGCATCGCGTGTGGTTTTGCGTGCGTCAGCACTTCGCCGTTCACGAGGACATCCACTCCATGATTCAGCCTGCTTCAACGGTGCTCGAAACCACAGCCGCCGATATCGAACTGGTGCACGTGTCGAAGCAATACGGCGACTCGCTTGCCGTCGACGCCATCGATCTGCGCATTGCCGGCGGCCAGTATTGCTGCCTGCTCGGGCCCTCGGGATGCGGTAAGACCTCGACCCTGCGCATGATCGCCGGGCATGAATCGGTCACCGAGGGTGACATTCTGATCGCGGGACGCAATGTCACGCGGGAAGAACCCGCTGCCCGCGGCACGGCGATGGTCTTTCAGAACTACGCGCTGTTCCCGCATCTGAGCGCGCTCGATAACGTCGCGTTCAGCCTGAAGATGCGCGGCATAGCGAAGGATGTGCGCCGCAAGCGTGCCGGTGAGCTGTTGGAGTTGGTCGCGATGTCCGCGTATGCCGAACGCAAACCGGCGCAACTTTCGGGCGGCCAGCAGCAACGTGTTGCGCTCGCTCGGGCGTTGTTGAATCAACCGGGCTGCCTGTTGCTCGACGAACCGCTTTCAGCGCTCGACCCCTTCCTGCGCGTGCAGATGCGTGCGGAACTCAAGCGCTGGCAGAAAGAACTCGGTATCACGTTCGTGCACGTCACGCACTCGCAGGAAGAAGCGATGGCGCTTGCCGATCTGGTGGTCGTGATGAGCCACGGGCGCATCGAACAAAGCGGCACGCCGCACGAAGTCTTCAACCGTCCGCGTACCGAGTTCGTCGCGCGTTTTCTCGGTGGTCACAACGTATTCAACACGAATGGCCGCTCGTTTACCGTGCGCGCCGATCATCTGCGAGTGGTGCCGCACGGCGTCACGCCAGTTCAGACGGCAACCGGTGACAGTGGCTTGGCGCGGATCGGCGGCGTGCCCTGCAAGGTACGCGAAGCGGAATACCAAGGCACGCATCTACGCATGACGCTCGATCCGCTCGACGGTTCACCTGAACTGATCTCGCTGGTGAGCGACGGCGATTATGACCCGGCGCGGCTCGGCCCCGACGCGCGCGTGGTGGTCTGGTGGAACGAGCAGGATGCGCATCCGCTGGCGGCCTGAGCAGATGCGCGGTTGTGTTCTGCCTTGCGCGACACGGTGGCGCAAAGAACGTCTCTGAACGAGAAACGTGAACCGAGTTTCAACTGAACGACAAACAGGCGCTGACCGAACATCAGGCGCAGACCAAACGAACGTCAACTGAGGAGAAGGCAATGAGTGAAGCGAACGAGAGCCCGGCAGCGGCCGCATCCGATCTGAAGGAAAAGGGCCTGTCGCGCCGCACGTTCATCAAGGGCGCTGTGGCGGCGGCCGGCATTGCCGGTTTTCCGTACGTGCATGCGCAGGAGAAGATCACGTTGCGCTACCTCGGCACGGCGGTGAACCAGAGCGCCGACATCGCGAAGAAATTCAAGGAAGACACGGGCATCGACATTCAATATGTGCCGGTGACGACTGACGACGTGGCCAAGCGCATCATCACGCAGCCCAACTCGTTCGACATTGTCGACACCGAATATTTCGCGCTCAAGAAACTGATTCCGGCCGGCACGCTCGCGGGCATGGACGCGAAACGTATCAAGCTCGCCGACAAGATCACGCCGGTGCTGACGCGCGGTGAAGTGAACGGCAAGAAGATCGGCGATCAGGGCACCGCGCCGAAGAAGGTGATGTTCCTGACCGGCCCGCGCTCCACCGAGTTCTCTGCAACGCCGACCGAATGGATGACGCTGATCCCAACCACATACAACGCGGACACGCTCGGCATCCGTCCCGACCTCATCAAGCGCCCAATCGACAGTTGGGCCGAATTGCTCAATCCGCAATTCAAAGGCAAGGCGGCGCTGTTGAACATTCCCGCGATCGGCATCATGGATTCGGCGATGGCGATCGAGGCGATGGGTCACGTGAAGTACGGCGACAAAGGCAACATGACCAAGGCCGAAATCGACCAGACCATCAAGATTCTGATTGAAGCCAAGCGCGCCGGCCAGTTCCGCGCGTTCTGGAAGGACTTCAACGAAAGCGTGAACCTGATGGCTTCGGGCGAGGTGGTGATCCAGTCGATGTGGTCGCCGGCCGTGACCAAGGTGCGCACCATGGGTGTCGCCTGCAAGTTCCAGCCGCTCAAGGAAGGCTACCGCTCGTGGGCGTCAGGTTTCGGCTTTCCGCGCTCGCTGCAAGGCAAGAAGCTCGACGCTGCGTATGAGTTCGTCAACTGGTTCCAGGACGGGTGGGCCGGCGCCTACCTGATGCGTCAGGGCTATTACTCGGGTGTGCTCGAGACGGCAAAGACGCACATGCAGCCTTACGAATGGGACTACTGGATCGAAGGCAAGGCTGCCGCGCAGGACATCAAGGCACCCGATGGCCAGTTGCTCGAAAAAGCCGGCACCGTGCGTGACGGCGGCTCGTACAACCAGCGCATGGGGGCGATTGCCTGCTGGAATGCCGTGATGGACGAGAACATCTACATGGTTCAGAAGTGGAACGAGTTCATCGCGGCTTAAATGTGGCTCGAGCGTGACTTGAGCGACTGAATCGCATGCCGGACTGCCGGTGCATGACATGCCGGCAGTTCTTCGACGACGCGCTCATTCCGCAGCGCAGTGTTTCCACTGATATCCGCCCATGGCAACGATCGACCTTCCCTCTCACGCGCAGGATGAGCCCGTCAAACACCGGCGTGCGCCGGCATGGCTGCAGGCCACACCGCTTTCGCTCACGTTCCTGCTGTTTTTCATCGTGCCGTTGGTCATTACGTTGATCGTCAGCTTCTGGGACTTCAACGAATATCAGATCATCCCGGCTTTCACGCTCAAAAACTACGCGGCGATTTTTAATGGCTGTTCGTCGATGACGGACGTCTGCGTGACCTTGAAAACATACTGGTCGACGCTCAAGTTCTGCGCGATCGTATGGACCGTGACCTTGCTGCTGGGTTTTTCGATTGCTTACTTCCTGGCGTTTCACGTACGCACGACGAGCATGCAGACAATCCTGTTCCTCGTCTGCACGATTCCCTTCTGGACGTCGAACGTGATCCGCATGATTTCGTGGATGCCATTGCTCGGCCGTAACGGGCTCGTCAATCAGGCCCTGCTGGGCGCACATCTGATCGACCAGCCACTCGAATGGTTGCTGTATTCGAATTTCTCGGTCGTGCTGGCGTTCGTGCACCTCTACACGTTCTTCATGATCGTGCCGATTTTCAACGCGATGATGCGGATCGACCGTTCGTTGCTAGAGGCCGCGCGCGATGCCGGCGCAAGCGGCTGGCAAGTGATTCGCGACGTGGTGTTGCCGCTGTCGAAGACCGGCATTGTGATCGGCTCGATCTTCGTGATCACGATCGTAATGGGCGACTTCCTGACCGTCGGCGTGATGGGTGGCCAGCAGATCGCATCTGTCGGCAAGATCATCCAGGTGCAGACCGGCTACCTGCAATTTCCCGCCGCGGCGGCCAACGCGATCATTCTGCTGGCTGTCGTGTTGATGATCGTGTGGGGTTTGACGCGGGTGGTCGACATCCGCAAGGAGCTGTGAAGATGCAGGCCATTCGCCTCAAACATCGGGAGCGTCGGCCGGCCAGCTTTTACTGGCTCGCGCTGCTGTTTGGTTTGTTCGTGCTGTTCCTGTATGGACCGGTCATTACGATTTTCATTCTTTCGTTTCAGGGACCCGAGGGCGGACTGACGTTTCCGATGCGTGGCGTGTCGTTGCACTGGTTTGCCGCGCTGCGTGACGGTGTGGGCGATGTCGATATCTGGGGTGCATTTGGGCGATCCGTGCGGCTCGCGTTGGCCGTAACGGTGTTGACCGTGCTGTTCTCGGTGGCGGCCGGATTGGCATTTCGCCGACGATTTCGCGGGGATACGGCGGTCTTTTACGTGTCGGTCGCCAGTCTCATCATGCCGTCCATTATCGTTTCGCTGGGGATCGGGTTGACGTTCCGGTTGCTCGATAACGGTGTGAAGTTTCTCGCTTCTGCGTGGGGGTATCAGTCGTTTGCCGATACCTATACGACGTCGATGGGCTTGTTCACGTCGGCGCTGGGCGCGCATTTGACGTGGACGCTGCCGTTCGGCTTGCTCGTGATGTTTGCTGTGTTCAACCGCTTTAATCCTGCTTATGAAGAGGCTTCGCGGGATCTCGGCGCCACGCCGTGGCAAAGTTTCCGGCATGTTGTTTTGCCTATCATCGGACCTTCGGTTGTCGGCGTCGCGATGTTTGGGTTCACGCTTTCATGGGATGAGATTGCGCGTACCTCGCAGGCGATTGGGGATCAGAATACCTTGCCGCTCGAATTGCAAGGGCTTACCACGTCGGTGACGACGCCTGTCATTTATGCGCTTGGGACGATGACTACCGTTTTGTCGCTGACGGTTATGGTTTTGTGTTTGCTCGCGGTGCGGGGGTTGGGGCGGCGGCGGGTGACGTAACGTTTCTTTGCCTGCTCGGCGGTTGGTTTTTTGTCTGATTGGGGTGTTGGGGTTTCCTTGTTCTGGTTTTGGTGCCTTTCCTTGTTTTGTTAGTGGTCTATTAGTGTTGCCCCTGTGCGGGGCGGCACTTACTTTCTTTGCCGCCGCAAAGAAAGTAAGC